>DASPNR010000007.1:0-300000 GCA_035626395.1 Candidatus Limnocylindrales bacterium
CGACGGTGTTGCCGTCATCGCACTCGTCGACGCCGGCCTGGACGATGCCGTCGCCGCACTCGGCGATCGTGCACGCATTCGTGCAGGCGTCCGTGTTCACGGTGTTGCCGTCGTCGCACTCGTCGACCCCGGCCTGGACGATGCCGTCGCCGCACTCGGCGATGGTGCACGCGTTCGTGCACGCGTCCGTGTCGACGGTGTTGCCATCGTCGCACTCGTCCACGCCAGCCTGCACGAAGCCATCGCCGCACTCGGCGGTCTGACAGGTCGTCAGGCACGCGTCCGTATCGGACGTGTTGGCGTCATCGCACTCCTCCACGCCCGCACGCGTGAAGCCGTCGCCACACTCGGCGGACTGGCACGTGTTCAGACACGCGTCGGTGTTGGAGGTGTTGGCGTCGTCGCACTCCTCGACGCCGGCCTGCGTGAAGCCGTCGCCGCATTCGGCGGTCTGACAGGTCGTCAGGCAGGCGTCGATGTTGGACGTATTGCCGTCATCGCATTCCTCGACGCCGGCCTGCGTGATGCCGTCGCCGCACTCGGCGACACTGCAGGCGTTCGTGCACGCGTCGTTGTTGTTCGTGTTGCCGTCGTCGCACTCCTCGACGCCCTCCCGCACGAAGCCGTCGCCGCAGACCGCGATCGTGCAGTCGTTGGTGCACGCGTCGGTGTTGTCGGTGTTCTGGTCGTCGCACTCCTCGTCGAGCGGACCCTGCGTGACGCCGTCACCGCAGAACTCGACCTGGCACTCGGAGCTGCAGCCGTCGTTGTTGTTCGTGTTGCCGTCGTCGCAGGTCTCGCAGTTCAGCCCGTTGAACAGGATGTCCTGATCCGTGCCCGTGATCGAGGCTCCGACGAGTGGATCGTCGGAGTGCCACACCACCAGCCAGCGGCCGGCGTCGCTTGTCTCGATGTACGGGAACAGGTCCTGCGGCGTGCCGCCCTGCTCGCCGACGTTGACGGTGGCCGGATCGGTCCAGGTGGCGCCGGCATCGTCGCTGGCCGCAGCCACGATGTCCTTGGAGCCGCCCGGCGAGGTGAACGCCTCGGTCTGCCAGGCGGCGCGGAACGTGCCCGCGCCGTCCGCGGCGATCTCGACCGCGCCGTTGCTGCCCACGTCGGTGTCGGCGTCGTTGTTGAGCGGCGCCGCCGGCGTCCAGGTAGCGCCGGCGTCGGTGGACACCGAGTAGAGGATGTCGTTGTCGGAGCCGATGGTGCCGCCGAGCGTGTTCTGCGAGCGCCATGCGACGATCCAGTCGCCGAGTCCGTTGGTTGCAAGCGACGGCTCGTCGTCGAGCTCGGGTGTGCCCGGCGTGGCATCCGTCACGCGCACCTGCGGCGACCAGGCAAAGGTCGGCGCGGTGGCCGTGGCCGCGAAGATCTCGAAGTCGGTGCCCTTGGTTCCGCCGAGGTTGTCGTTGGAGTGCCAGCTGGCGACCCAGACGCCGCTGCCGTCGGTGGCCAGGCTGACCGAGCCTTCCTCGCTCGGGTTGCCGGCCACGACCGGATCGAGCGCGTTGCTGTTGAGCGGCGCCGCCGTCGACCACAGGCCGCCGTCGTTCGAGCTGACGGAGAACGCGATGTCCCGATCGCCGCCGAACTGCGTGGTCGCCCAGCCGACCACGAAGTGCGTCTCGTCGGCCTCGATGTCGGGGAAGCGATCGAACGTCGAGCCGCCGCCGTTGCTGTTGAGCACGGCCGGTGCCGACCAAGTCGCGCCGTCATCCGTAGACACCGCGTAGAAGATGTCGCTCGTCGTCGTGACGCCGCCGATGGTACGGTCCCAAACGGCGATCCAGGTGCCGTCCCCGTCGGTGGCGATGTCCGGACGCTCGTCGCTCGAGTTGCTCGCGTCGCCGGCCGCATTGGTGTTGAGGGCGGCCGGAGTCGACCACGTGAACCCATCGTCCGTCGACACCGAATAGAGGATGTCGAAGTCGGTACCGAAGGCGCCGCTGGCCTGCCAGACGGTGATCCAGGTCCCGCGGCCGTCGTCGACGGTGCGGGGGCGCGCATCGAGGGCCGAATCGGCCGTCATGCTGGCGTTCAGCGGAGCGACCGTTCCGAAGTCCTCGCAGACCTGGACGATCTCGTCGCCGCAGATCGGCAGCGTGCAGGCGTTGGTGCACTCGTCGTCGTCGATGTCGTTGCCGTCGTCGCACTCGTCGACGCCCGCCTGAACGATGCCGTCGCCGCACTCCGCGATCGTGCACGCGTTCGTGCACGCGTCCGTGTTCACCGTGTTGCCGTCGTCGCACTCGTCGACGCCCGCCTGGACGATGCCGTCGCCGCACTCGGCGATCGTGCACGCGTTGGTGCAGGCATCGGTATCGACCGTGTTGCCGTCGTCGCACTCGTCGACGCCGGTCTGGACGATGCCGTCGCCGCACTCGGCGATCGTGCACGCGTTCGTGCAAGCGTCGTTGTCGTTCGTGTTGCCGTCGTCGCACTCGTCGACGCCCGCCTGGACGATGCCGTCGCCGCACTCCGCGATGGTGCACGCATTCGTGCACGCGTCCGTGTTCACCGTGTTGCCGTCGTCGCACTCGTCGACGCCGGCCTGGACGATGCCGTCGCCGCACTCGGCGATCGTGCACGCATTCGTGCAGGCATCGGTATCGACCGTGTTGCCGTCGTCGCATTCGTCGACACCCGCCTGGACGATGCCGTCGCCGCACTCGGCGATCGTGCATGCGTTGGTGCAGGCGTCCGTGTTCACCGTATTGCCGTCATCGCACTCGTCGACGCCGGCCTGGACGATGCCGTCGCCGCACTCGGCGATCGTGCACGCGTTGGTGCAGGCATCGGTATTGACCGTGTTGCCGTCGTCGCACTCGTCCACCCCGGCCTGAACGATGCCGTCACCGCACTCGGCGATCGTGCACGCGTTCGTGCAGGCATCGGTATTGACCGTGTTGCCGTCGTCGCATTCATCCACCCCGGCTTGGACGATGCCGTCGCCGCACTCGGCGATGGTGCACGCATTGGTGCACTCGTCCGTGTTCACCGTGTTGCCGTCGTCGCACTCATCGACGCCGGTCTGGACCACGCCGTCGCCGCACTCGGCGATGTCGCACGTGTTCAGACACGCGTCGTTGTTGTTTGTGTTGCCGTCGTCGCATTCGTCCACGCCCGCCTGCACGAAACCGTCGCCGCACTCGGCGGTCTGGCAGGTGTTCAGGCAGGCGTCGGTGTTGGACGTGTTGGCGTCGTCGCACTCCTCGACGCCCAGCTGCGTGAAGCCGTCACCGCACTCGGCGGTCTGACAGGTGGTCAGGCAGGCATCGGTGTTGGAGGTGTTGCCGTCGTCGCACTCTTCGACGCCGGCCTGCGTGATGCCGTCGCCGCACTCGGCGATGGTGCACGCGTTGGTGCAGGCATCGTTGTCGTTCGTGTTGCCGTCGTCGCATTCCTCGACGCCGTCGCGAACGAAGCCGTCGCCGCACTCGGCGACTTCGCAGTCGTTGGTGCACGCGTCGGTGTTGTCGGTGTTCTGGTCGTCGCACCCCTCGTCGCCGTTGGTCGTGCCGTCGCCGCAGAACTCGATCTGGCAATTCTCGTCGCAGCCGTCGCCGGCGGCCGTGCCGCCATCGTCGCAGGTCTCGCAGGTGATGCCGTTGAAGAGGATGTCCTGGTCGGTGCCGTTGACCGAGGAGCCCACGAGCGGATCGTTCGAATGCCAGGTCACCACGGTGCGGCCCGCGTCGCTGGCGTCGATGTGCGGGAACGCGTCCTGCGCCGTGCCGCCCTGCTCGCCCGCATTGACGACCGCGGGCTCGGTCCAGACCAGGCTGTCGTCGGTGGTTGCCGCGCCGACGATGTCCTTGGCACCGCCCGGAGCCGTGAAGGCCTCGGTCTGCCACACGGCGCGGAAGACGCCGTTGCCGTCGCCGGCCACTTCGACCGAGCCATTGCTGCCGGCGTCGGTGTCGGCGTCGCCGTTGAGGGCGGCCGGCGCCGCCCAGGACGAGCCGTCGGCGGAGGTCGAGAAGAGGATGTCGTTGTCGCTGCCGATGGTGCCGCCGAGGGTGTTCGCCGACCGCCAGGCGATCAGGAACAGGTCGTCGGTCGCCGCGATCGACGGCTCGTCGTCGAGCTCGGGAGTGCCCGGCGTCGCATCGCTCACGCGCACCATCGGGCTCCATGCAGAGGGAGAGCCGGCCGAGGCCGACGCGAAGATCTCGAAGTCGGTGCCCTTGGTGCCGCCCAGGTTGTCGTTCGAATGCCACGTCGCCACCCAGAGGCCGGCGGCGTTGACGGCGATCGAGACCGAGCCTTCCTCGCCCTTGTTCGGCGCAACCACCGGCTCGCCCGCATTGCTGTTGAGCGCTGCCGGCGCCGACCAGGTCTGGCCGTCGTCCGCGGAGAACGAGTACGCGATGTCGCGATCCCCGCCGAACTGCGAGGTGGTCCAGCCTACCGCGAAGAACTCGTCGTTGGCCTCGACGTCGGGGAAGCGGTCGAAGGTCGCGCCGCCGGTGCTGTTGAGCAGCGAGGGAGCGGACCAGGACGCGCCGTTGTCGGTCGAGCGCGAGAAGTAGATCTCGGAGGTCGCGTCGCCATTGGTGCGACGGTCGAAGACCACGACCCAATTGCCGTCCTCGTCGGTGGCGATGTCGGCGCGCTCGTCGTTGGTGGTCACAGGATCGGCGGCGCCGCCGATGGGATCGAGGAGTCCCGCCGGAGACCAGGTCTGGCCGTTGTCGGTGGAGACCGAGAAGAGGATGTCGAAATCGCTGCCGGCAAAGCCCATCGCCTGCCAGACCGTAATCCAGACGCCATGCTGATCGTTGGCGGTCTTCGGGCGCGCGTCCACGCCGCTATCGGTCGTCGCGTTGCTGTTGAGGACGCCGACGGCGCCGAATTCCTCGCAGACCTGGACGAAACCGTCGCCGCACTCGGCCGCCTCGCAGGCGTTGGTGCACTCATCGGTGTTGACCGAGTTGCCGTCGTCGCATTCCTCGACGCCGAACCACGGGAAGCCGTCGCCGCATTCGGCGTCGTTGCACGCGTTGGTGCAGGCGTCGTTGTTGCTGGTGTTGGCGTCGTCGCACTCCTCCACCCCGGCCTGCTCGAAGCCGTCGCCGCATTCCGCGGTCTGGCACGTGTTCAGGCACGCGTCGGTGTTGGAGGTGTTGGCGTCGTCGCACTCCTCGATGCCGGCCTGCGTGAACCCGTCGCCGCATTCGGCGGTCTGGCAGGTGTTCAGGCAGGCGTCCGTGTTCGACGTGTTGGCGTCATCGCACTCCTCGACGCCGGCCTGGGTGAAGCCGTCGCCGCACTCGGCGCTCTGGCAGGTGTTCAGGCAGGCATCGGTGTTGGAGCTGTTGGCGTCGTCGCACTCCTCGCCCGGCTGGGTGAAGCCGTCACCGCACTCGGCGATGGTGCAGGCGTTGGTGCAGAGGTCGTTGTTGCTCGTGTTGCCGTCGTCGCACTCTTCGACGCCCGCGCGCACGATCCCGTCGCCGCACACCGCGTTGTCGCAGGCGTTGGTGCAGGCGTCGTTGTCGTTGGTGTTGCCGTCGTCGCACTCTTCGCCGAACTGGACCTTGCCGTTGCCGCAGATTTCGTTGTCGCAGTCGGCATCGCAGCCGTCGCCGTTGGTGGTGTTGCCATCGTCGCACTGCTCGTCGGTGTCGTTGACGACCTGGTCGCCGCAGAACTCGTCGATGCAGAAGGCGTTGCAGCCGTCGCCCGACATCGTGTTGCCGTCGTCGCACTGCTCGATGCCGTCGATGCCGCCGTCGCCGCAGCTCGAGATGACCGTGATGGTGCAGGTGACGTTGTTGGTGCAGGCGTCCGCAACGGAGCCGGCGGGGGCGGCCACGCCGTCGTCCGGGTGCAGCGTGAGGTTGTAGACGCCGACGTCGGTCAGATCCGGGTCCCAGTCGATGTCGCTGCGCGAGGGGTTGCCGGGCGTGTTCATGAACACCAGGCCCTTGGCCTGCGCACCGCCGTCGGCGATCAGCGTAACGGTCGTGGTCTGCCCGTCCTCGGGGCTGATGTAGTCGAGCGCCAGGTCCACGTCCTGGTCGGGGAAGGAGACGTCCACGGTCACCGAGCAGGTGTTGCCGGCGTTGGGATTGGGCGAGAACAGCGGAATGGGAAGGATGTTGTTGTTGGGGCCGGACTCGGCGCAGAAGCAGGTCCAGAAGCCGTCGAGGAAGTCGACGCCATCGGTGGTGCCGAAGGGGCCGTCGTAGGCGTTGCCGTCCTCGTCGAACTCGCCGATCTGGAACGAATTGAGCGTGTCGCCCTTGTTGCCGCCGACGTTGGCCGGCGCGCCGCCGAAGCCGTTCACGCCGCCGGAGGCGTCGCCGGCGGTCCAGTCCATGTTGTTGAAGATGAAGCAGATGGTGTTGCCGAGGCCCATGGTCGTGTTGGTGCCGTCGGAGATCGCCACCTGGAAGGTGTTGAGCTTGTTGCCGTTCTCGTCGAAGTAGCCGACGTTGTCCCAGGTCGTGACCAGCGCGTTGGGCAGGTGCTTCTGCCAGACGCGGCCGACGTCGCAGGTCTCGTCACCGGTATCGACGTCCGCCCACCACGGAGCGACCATCGTGACCTTGCCGCGGTCGACGCCGGCGAGATCGGGAATCGGGAAGCCCGTGGGCGTGCCGGGGCTGAAGTCCTCGTCGAACGACAGGTTGCCGTTGTTGTTGATCCACGCCGTGACGAAGTCCTTGTTATAGAAGGGGAAATTGAAGTTCAGCGGCACCTGGGCCGAGTCGTCGTCGTTGTTCTGGCCGGCGTCGTGCGCGAAGCCGTCGCCGACTCCGGGGCCGTCGCCGAAGAAATCGACGAGCGCAAAGCCGCCGTCCAGCGGGAAGAGAAGGTTGGTGGGGTCTCCGCTGTCGGGCGCCACCGGACATTGCGGATCCAGCGTCGTGGTGCTCGCGAGCAGCGTCGAGCTCACCGCCACCGGAAACGACGTCGTCGAGGACAGTCCTCTCGTCGTCGCGTTCTTGCTCTCGCCTGCCGGCGCCTGGGTCGGCCATCCGCCGACCAGCTCGCCCTTGTAAGGAATCGGGCGGCCGATCAGATCCCGCTTGTCGATATCGTCCTGCGCTTTGGCAACGCCGGCCAGGACGGAGAGGAACGAAGCGAGCGCAACTACAGACCTGAAATTCATGAAGACCCCCAAGGTCTTGTTTCCGGAAGCGGCCTCCGGACCCGACCAACAAAGCGCGCGGAACCCCCCGCGAGCCAAAACGAGACAGAAGCTCGAATATCGACCGCAGGAGTCGATCCTGTCAAGCAATGGCACGGCCGCGTGTCGGACGCGTCAGGGCTTGAAAAGAGCTGCCTGCAAATCGCCCCTGGTATAAATCGGTACTGGCCGGGCTAATCAAGGCTCACGGCCGGTAACGGCAAAATATTTATGGACTTTTCCTGGACCGGCGCGTGCAGCAATGCACCTTTGGCCGCCGTGCCGGCGCCTGTTCAGGAGGCGACGGTGTCCTCGCCGCCGTCGACGCCGATGACGGCGCCCGATATCCATTGAGCGCCCGGCTCGGCCAGCAGCGCGACCACGGACGCGACGTCCTGCGGCCGGGTCAGGCGGCCCCCGGGATTCAGCCGCCGCGCCGTCTCCATCATCTTCTCGTGGCCGCCGATGCGGCGAAGGGCCGGCGTATCGGTGACCCCTGCCCGAAGCGCGTTGACCGTGATGCGGCGCGGGCCGAGCTCGAGCGCGAGCTGGCGAACGTACGCTTCCAGAGCCGCCTTGGCGGCCGAGACCATCCCGTAGGCTGCCGTGGCGCGCGCGGCTCCGGCCGAGGTCATGGCCAGGATGCGGCTGCCCTCGCCGAGCAGCCCCGCCCACACCAGATCCTGCGTCCAGTAGACCAGCGAGTTGGCCATGACCTCCAAGGTCATGGCGATCTGCGCCGGCCGGGCCGATTCCTTCGGCGACTCACCGACCAGCGGCGATAGCGACCCGAACGCCAGCGAATGGAAGAGAAGGCGAAGATGGCCTGGCCCGCAGCGTTCCTTCAGGGCCGCCACGACCTCGGAGCGGCGCTCGGGATCGGCCGCATTGACGTTGAAGAACAGGGTATCGACTCCGGCCTGCTCGCAGGCCTGGCGAGTCTCCACCGCCGCCGCAACCGTCGAGCGCCGGTCCAGATGCACGCCGCAGACATGATAGCCCTTGGCAGCCATCGTTCTGCACACTGCCGATCCGAAACCGCTCGACGCACCCAGCACGACGATCCAATCTCGCGCCGCATCGGTCATTTTCCCGACGGTAGGTTCGCGGGGACGAAGCCGCAAGCGCAGCCGCTGCGTGGACCTGCGATTGCACGTTTGCTATACCGGCGCCCACTCGCGGTAGCGGTCCCGCCCGCGCCCCTCGACATAGAAGGAGGATTGCATGGCTGAGGAAGAGAAGACTCCGCAACAGGAGCTCAAGGAAAAGACCTGGCAGGCCGCCAACAACATCGTCGTCGCGGCAGCGCTCCTCGGAGGCGGCTACTTCATCGGCTACTGGCAGTACGGTGACGCTCCCGCCCTTCGCGACAAGGTCAAGCAGCAGCAGGACCGCATCGTCGACCTGGAGAACGAGCGCGAGACGGTAAGTACGCGCCTGGCGAAGGAAACGCGCGACAAGGAAGTGTGCGACAAGGAGCTCAAGAGCGCGCGCGACGCTTCCAAGGCCGCCGGTGCCGCGGCCGCCGCGCCCGCTGCGCCGGCCGCCACTCCGCCGCCGGTCGCCATCGAGTAGGCGCGCCTACAGGTAGGGAACGAAGTTCCGCAACGCCTTGAGCAGCGCCTCGACGTTGGGATCGGCGTCGCTCACCTCCAGCATCGCTTCGTAGTACGCCCGGACCCGGGTCGTGTCCTGGCTTTCGATGGGCAGCGAGAGGTGGCCTTCCACCTCTCGCAGCATCGGCTGAATCTCCAGCTTCGATTCGATCGGCATGTCCTCGGACACGGCCACGACCAGCTTGAGCCGCCCGAGGATCTTGGCGGCCATCTCACCATCGGACAGTTTCTGAACCATCGCCTGCCTCGCTTGCCGACGAGCCGCCGCGTCAGCTGCCCCCGTCAGCTGCCCTGGATCTGGCGCTTCCAGTCCAGCACCTTGGCCTTGGCCGCCGCCTCTTCGGCTTCGGGGATGCGACCGGCCCGTTGATAGAACACGGACAGGTTGGTGTAGGCGAGCACGTCCTCGGGATCGAGGTCGATGATGCGCCTGGCGCACTCGATCGCCTGCTCGAACTCGCTGCGCGCCATGTGGACCATCGCCTTGCCCAGAATCGCGTCCTTGTAGGTCGGGTCCAGGGCAATGGCGCGCTCGAAGCGGTCGAGCGCCTCGTCGTGCCGCCCCTCGCCGTGCAGATCGGAGCCTTCGAAAAACAGCTCCTCGACTTCCTCGTCATGCTCGCCCATTCGGCCGCCCAGGCTACTCGCCCTGGGTTTCGGTGCAATGAAGGGCGTTGTTACAGTCCGCGCCGTGATCGAGCGCGTCCGCGACTTCATCGAGGGCTGCATCGGCGGCCAGGACCGGCCAGGGCGGTTCGAGGAGCTGGCGCTCGAGGTGTTCGCGCACCAGTTCGAGCGCGTTCCGCTGTACCGGCGCGTCTGCGAGGGCCGGCGCCTGCGGCCGGGGAAGGTCTCGCACTGGATGGAAGTGCCGGCCATTCCGGCCGATGCCTTCAAGGACGAGCTGGCGCCGGAGGACGACGCCGTACGGATCTTCCTGAGCAGCGGGACCACGCAGGGCGCCGAGCGCCGCAGCCGTCACGCCGTCGGCGCCGCCAGTCTGGAGCTCTACCGTCGCTCGTCCATGGCTCACTTCTCGGCGATGGTGATGCCGGACCGGCCGGGCGAAATGGACGTGCTCATCCTCGGTCCGACCGTCCTCACACATCCGCAGTCCTCGCTCGGCCACATGTTCGAATGGGCGGCGGGGGAGCATGGGGGTGCGGAGGCGCCGATGATGGCGCTGCGTGGCGACGGTCATCTCGACGTCGAAGGGGCCGTGCAGTGGCTCGAGCGTGCGGCCGCCGGCACACGCCCGGTGCTGATCCTCGCGCTGACGTCGGCCATCACGGCCGTGTTCGAAGCGCTGCGCGCGCGGCGCCTCGAGCTGCGTCTTCCGGCCGACAGTCGCCTGGTGGACACCGGCGGGCGCAAGGGCGGCCGCGCGCTGTCGCGCAACGGCATCCTCAAGGCGGCGTGGCGCTTTCTGCACATTCCGGCCTACCTCTGCACGAGCGAGTACGGCATGACGGAGCTGCTTTCGCAGCTCTATGACGATGCGCTGCGCAGCCGCTGGTCGGGACTGCTGACGCCGCGAGCGAAAATGGCGCCTGCGTGGTGCCGGGCCCAGGTCGTGGATCCGGCAACGCTGCTGCCGGTGGCGCCCGGCGAGCGGGGGCTGCTTCGGTACTTCGACCTCGCCAACGTCGAGAGCGTCTCGGCCATCCAGACGCTGGACGTCGGATTCGAGGTCGGCAACGGGATCGAGGTGGCGGGCCGTGCGAGCGCGGCCGAGAGTCGTGGCTGCAGCGCGCTGGTATCGGTGCTACAGGCGGGATCGACGACGTGAAGAGCACTCCCCACATCTCCTTGCCGCAGCCGTCGCCGACGACGATCGGCGGCATCTCGCGCAGCGGCCCCGTAAGCGTTCCCGTCTCCACCGCCGCCGCCATGGAACAGGCCATTCGCGAGGCCAGCCGCGCCAGGGCGCACGTCATCGAGACGATGACGACCGCCGAAATCATCGAGATCCTCGCCGCAGCGGCCAACGCGTGGCGCCAGCCGCACTACGGGCCGCGCGCGCGGCTGCTGTCGCTGCTGGCGCGCGACCTGCGCATGCCGCTGGCACTGCTGGACAAGGGCCTGGAGGCGATCTTCGGTGCCGTCAGCGAGCGCGAGCTGCGCCGCATGGTGGAGAACGAGAGCGAGAACCCGCTCGCGCTGGATGAGCCGGTCGAGTGCGGCCGCGTGGCGCGGCTGCTCGGTCCGCGCATCGTCTTTCACTCGCTGGCGGGAAATGTCCCCGGGCTCTCGATTCCGCCCATCGTCTCGGCGCTGCTGGCGCGATCGATCTGCATCGTGCGCGACAGCGACCGCCAGCCGCACCTGACCGCCGCGTTCCTGTCGACGCTGGCCGACTTCTCGCGCGACCTGGCAGCCATGGTCATCCCTGCGTCCTGGCGCGCCGGCGACATGGGGATGGAGAAGCTCATCTTCGAGCAGGCCCAGCGCGTGGAGCTGACCGGCTCCGACAGCACCATCGCCTCGATGGTCTCGCGCCATCCGCGCCGGCCCATCGTCACGCGCGGCTCGCGCGTCAGCGTCGGCGTGGTGCCGCGCCAGTCGGACACGGACCAGTGGAAGGACGGCTTCGCCACCGACATCGTCATGTACGAAGGCATGGGCTGCCTGACGCCGCACGTGATCTTCGTCGAGGGAGACGAGAAGCGCGGCAAGCGCCTGGCGCGCCTGCTCGGCATCGCGCTGTCGCGCTACGAGGCGCTGTACCCGCGCATCCCGCGCGAGATGGCGCTGGAAGCGCGCCGACGCAGCTTCCTCGACGCCGCCGAGATGATGGCCGCGCGCGACCGTGACGACATCCTGCAGAGAGGCCGCGGCGACGCCTTCGTCGTACACTACCATCGCGATGCACCGGTCGTGATCGGGCCGGGACTGCGCTGCATCGTCGTCGCCACGGTCGAGGACCGCGCCGATCTCTACGATCGCCTGCGCCGCAGCCATGCCCCGCTGGCCGCCGTGGGGCTGGGCCTGGAAACGGATCACCCCGCCTACCCCGACCTCGCTCACAGCCTGGAGAGCCTCGGCGCCACGCTGATCTGTGCGCCCGGCCAGATGCAGGCACCGCCCATCGCCTGGGCGCAGGACGGACACCGCCGCCTGGCGGACCTGCTCGAATGGCGCACCGTCGAAGACGGCCTCGGGTCTTGAATCTGCCGTTTTTCGGCTGACTGCGGACACACCAGCGGCGTCTCGCCGGTCGCGCGATGTGCTGGCGGTCGTACCAGGGTTGACGCGACTCCCGAAGAGACCGCGGTTACAGTTCAAAACGTCCCTTCCTACGACCCGCGCCAACCCATAAGGTCCGGCCGTGTCGGTTCACCGTCTCGGCGCTGCCGTACTGCTGGCTCTTCTGGCTCACGACCCGTCGCCCGCCGCCGCCGCACCCGTCTTTGCCGACTCGGCCGACGACGTCTGCTCGCCGACGGCAGATCCGTGCGTCGTCAGCGAGCCGGTCGACGTCGTCATCAACAGCACGCTCGACTTCGGCCTGCGCGACGTCGTGCTCGAATCGCAGGGACGCTTCGAAACCGAGGGACCAGGGCGCATCACCGTCCGTTGCGGCAGTCTGACCGCCAACGTCGCGGGGAACGCGTTCGTGCTCAGGCCATCGCCGGGCAAGCTGGCGTATTCGCCCGATCTGGTTCTGGAGGCGCGCAAGCAGTGCAACGCCGGCAGCCGACCGTGTCTGGACACGGACGATTGCCAGCTCGGCGCCTGCTCCGCGCGCCGCTGCACACAGAAATCCACGCTGCTTTGCCAGGCCGACACCGACTGCGAGCTCGGTACCTGCATTGCGCCAGGCCAGCCGAACGCGCGCCGGTGCAGCGGCAGGACCTCCGTCCGATGCGACACCAATGCCGACTGCGGCGGCGGCTCATGCCCCGAGCAGCTGACTTGTCAGGGTTCTGCGGCTGCGCCGGTCGCCTGCGCAACGAATGCCGACTGCCACTTCGGCTCGTGCGCGAACGGCTCGGGAACCATCGACATCGCCGGCGGCATTCACGGATGGGGCACCGATGGCACCAATTTGTTGTTCGATGCCGCCGGCGACATTCGGCTGCGCGGAGCGGTGCAGATCGCCGTCGACCCTGCGACGGGCAATGGCGGTCTCGTCAGGCTGACGGCTCCGCTCGGCAGCGTATCCATTCTCGCTCCGCTGCATGCCGAAGGATACTACGGTGGCCTGCTGAACGTGAAGGCGGGGATCGATGCCGAGCTTTCGGGGCCGATCGTGCTCAACGGCGATGACGAAGGCGGCTCCGTCGAGATCGCGAGCGGCCGCGACATCGTCGTCGGCGACGACATCATCGCCAACGGAGCCATCAATGGAGCCAGTGGCGGCTTGATGACGCTGGCAGCAGGGCGGGACGTGCGCGTGACCGGAGGCGGCGACAGCAATCGCACGTTGATTTCGGTCGACGGCGCCGATCCCGACGATGGTTCCTCCGACGGCGAGGCCGGCGAGGTCGAGATCGTGGCTGGGCACGAGATCGCGCTCGAGACGTTCGGTCGCATCACCGGCCACGGCGGCCAGCCTGGCGGCGGAGGCGGATACGTGACGCTGGAAGCGACCGACAGCATCGTCGTTGCCGGCTCGATCATCGTCAGCTCCAACGGCATGCTCGGCTATCCGGGCAAGATCTTCCTGGAAAGCGAGGGCGACATCACGGTCACGCAGACCGGCGTTCTCAATTCCTCCAGCACGCTGCACGCGCCTGCCGGCGAGATCGGTGTAACGGCCGCCGGCACCGCCTCCATCGACGGCTCCCTCCTCAACGGCGGCGCCCAAGGCGTCGACATCAATGTTTCCGCGTGTAGCGTCATCGTGGGTCCAGACGGCAGGCTGCTGCACAAGGCGGAGCAGGGCGACAACAACATACGCGCCGGGACGTCTCTGGTCGTCCACGCCGGGGGATCCATCAAGAGCGGGCACGGGAGCAACACGCTGAGAATGGGGCCGCATGCGAGCCCGCCGACCATCGAGGGCCTGGTGAACCCCGCGTTCGTCGAAGGCGTCTTTGCCGCACCCGTCTGCCCACTGCTGTGCGGCGACGCATCCGAGCCCTGCGACGACGGCGTCGACTGCACCTTCGAAAGCTGCGACGGCGACGTCTGTGTCAGCACGCCCGACGATCAGGTGTGCGACGACGGTGTGTTCTGCAACGGTGAGGAGCACTGCAGCCTGCAGGGGTGTCAGAGCGGCCAGCTGCCCGATTGCTCGCATAGGAACACCGACTGCCAGACCGGCGCCTGCAGCCAGGAGCAGGACCATTGCATCGCTGTGGCCGTAGACGACCTCACGCCCTGCGACGACGGCGACGCATGCACGCTGTCCGACCACTGCCTCGGCGGCACCTGCGCCGGCTCACCGGACGATGACTGCTTCGGCTGCGGAAACGCCGTGGTCGACGAGGGCGAAGACTGCGATGACGGCGACGACGCCTTCGCAAGCGGTGACGCCTGCGCGGCCGACTGCCACGCCGTGCCGTGCGGCTTTCCCTTCGGTGCAGGCCAGACATCGCCGACGGCCGCAGCGGCCCTGTACGTCCTCAAGGCCGCGCTCGGCCTGGTGCCTTGCGCGCTGAGCGTGTGCGACACCAACGGCAGCGGCAGCCTCAGCGCTGCCGATGCGCTCGTGCTGCTGTGGTATGTGGTGGGTCGCGACGTGGCGCTGCAGTGCCCGGTGTGAACTTGCGCTCCTGCACCGATACACCGTGTCCGTGACCGGACGCCGAACTCCCCTGACCGCCGGCGAGCAGTTCGCCGCCTTCCTTCGCCACGTCGCCCAGACCTCGGATTCGCCGCTCGGGCTGGTCATCGAGCGCGCCGATGGCTGCACGTTGCACGCTGCCGGCGGTCGCGAGTTCCTCGACCTGCTGGCGGGCATCGGCGTGGCCGCACTCGGCCACGGCAATCGGCGCGTACTCGACGCCATCGCCGAGCAGGCGGCGAAACATCTCCACATCATGGTCTACGGCGAGATGGTGCAGGAGACACAGGCCGCGCTGGCAAGACGCCTGGCGGGCCTGCTGCCGCGCTCGCTCGACAGCGTCTACTTCACCAGCTCGGGCACGGAGGCCATCGAAGGCGCGCTCAAGCTCGCGCGCAAGGCCACCGGGCGCACGCGACTGCTGTCCTTTCATGGCGGCTTTCATGGCGACACGTTCGGCTCGCTGACGATGGGCGGCAACGCGCTCTACAAGACTCCGTTCGAGCCGCTGCTCGGCGACTGCGCGCAGATCGACTTCAACGACGTGCAGGCTTTGCAATGGATCGACGAGCGCATCGCCGCCGTGCTGGTCGAGCCCGTGCAGGCCGAGGCCGGCGTGGTGCTGCCGGCGCCGGGTTACCTGGCGGCGATGCGCGCGCGCTGCAGCGAAGTCGGCGCGATGCTGATCTTCGACGAGGTCATCACCGGCATGGGGCGCACGGGACGCATGTTCGCGTTCGAGCACGACGGCACGGCCGCGGTACCCGACATCCTCGTGCTGGCCAAGGCTCTGGGCGGCGGCATGCCGCTCGGCGCCTTCATTTCGTCGCGACAGCGCATGTCGTCGCTGGCGCACGATCCGCCGCTGTCGCACGTCACGACTTTCGGCGGCCATCCGGTCAGCTGTGCCGCGGCGCTGGCTGCGCTCGAGGTGATGATCGAGGAAGACCTGCCCGCGCGCGCCGGCCGCCTGGGCACCTGGTTCGGCGAGCGGCTGCGCGCGCGGCTGCGACCGCCGCATGTCGTGGAGGTGCGGCAGGCGGGCCTGCTTCTGGGAATCGAGATGGCGAGCGCCGACATCGCCGCCGAGTTCACGCGGCAGTGCCGCAGCGAAGGACTGCTGCTGGGCTGGACGCTGCATGATGACCGCGTCGTGCGGCTGGCGCCGCCGCTGGTGATCAGCGAGGCCGAGCTCGACGATGCCTCCCTGCGGATGGAGCGGGCGCTGGCGCGCGTAGCCGCCGAAGAAGGCGCCGCCGACCGCGTAACCAATGGTTCGGGCGACAAGGCCCGCTAGTGGAGCGGGCGCGGCCTGCGCGACCCACCGCGCACGTCGCGGCGAAAGCCCAGGCTGGCATCGCGATCAGGCCTCGGACAGCACGGCGGCGTGCACCCACCGCGCCGCTACGCCGACGGCGCCGGCGGTGCCGAGTGCTGCAGCAGATACTCGGTGATGAACTGGTCGATGTCCCCGTCGAGCACGGCGTCGGTGTTGCCGACCTCCACGCCGGTGCGAAGGTCCTTGACCAGGCGATAGGGCGCAAGAACGTACGAGCGGATCTGGCTGCCGAAGGCGACGTCGACCTTCTGCGTGCCGAGCTCGGCCAGCCTCTGCTCCTGCTTTTGCCGCTCCATCTCGTAGAGGCGCGCGCGCAGGATCTTCATCGCCAGCGCCTTGTTCTTGTGCTGGCTGCGCTCGTTCTGGCAACTGACGACGATGCCGGTGGGGATGTGCGTCAGGCGCACCGCCGAGTCGGTCTTGTTGACGTGCTGGCCACCGGCGCCGCCTGCGCGGAACGTGTCGATGCGCAGGTCCTCGTCCTTGATGTCGACCTCGATCGTATCGTCCAGCTCCGGCCACACCATCACCGAGGCGAAGGAGGTGTGCCGGCGCCCGGCATTGTCGAACGGAGAGATTCGCACGAGACGGTGGATGCCCGCCTCGGCGCGCATGTAGCCGTAGGCGTACTCGCCTTCGATCTGAATGGTGGCGGACTTGATGCCGGCGCCTTCGCCGGGCTGCTCGTCGAGCAGCTTGGGCGTGAAGCCGCGCCGCTCGGCCCAGCGAAGGTACATCCGCAGCAGCATCTCGGCCCAGTCCTGCGACTCGGTGCCGCCGGCGCCCGGGCGGATCTCGACGATGGCGTTGGTGATGTCGTACTCCCCGGCGAGCATCTGCTGCAGCTCGATCTCGCCGATCTGCTTCTCGCAGACCGGAAGCTGGCGCTCGAGCTCGGTCAGGGCATCGGCGTCGCCCTCATCGGCCATCTCCAGGTACAGGCCGACGTCACTGACGGAGGTTTCGAGTTTACGGAAATGCTCGATTTTCGAGCTCAGCGTCGAACGCTCGCGCAGGATGGCGCCGGCCTCGTCGCGATTGTTCCACAACGACGGATCCTGACTGCGCTGGTCGAGCTCTTGAAAACGCTTGTCGAGGGCGGCGACGTCAAAGCCGCCGCGCGAGCAGGGCCAGTCGTCCCTGCAGGGCGGTTACACGCTCCCGGATCTCGGGCTCCACACGGGCCATCGAGGGAACATGCCGAAAAACGGGCACGGGCACAATGCGGGCCGCCCGCCTTGCGCGTCGCGCGATGCGGGGTACCCACCCTGGTTCACGTCGCGCACCAGAATGCGGCGACGTATTTCTCTTGCAGTTGCGTCATGACGGGCAATTGAGCGAGCCTTCGTCGAGCAGGCCGACGGCGATGCGCAGCATGAAGAGCGCGTCGCTGGCCTGAACCGTGCCGTTGCCGTTGACGTCGCAGACGCTGAGTGCGCACGAAAGAGCTCCGACGGCCGCGCGCAGCACGAACAGTGCATCGGTGGCCGTGAAGTCCCCGTCGTCGTTCGGATCGCCGCAGTCGGCGCCGGCAAGCGTCGTCGTGGTGACGGGCGAATCGTCGCAGTCGACGCTGATGACGCTCGCCGTCGGCGCCGGGTCGATGTCGTTGCCGGACTTGTCCTTGGCGAAAAAGAGCTCGACGGTGAAATCCGCAGCGGTGGGAAGATCGTTCTCCGGCGCCGCGAAGTTGCAGGCGCCCAGCTCGATGAAGTCCTTGTTTCCGGCGCTCCCTCCGGATCCGGCTTTGCTGCGCGAACCGCGAGCCACCGTGGCAGCAGCAGTCACTTCGGCCTTCGCTTTCTTCGTCTTCCCCGGCTTCTCGGCCGCGCCCGCGGCCGAAGCTTCGCCCGCCGCAGCCTTGCCGCCGCCGGCCGCCGCCGTGGCTGCCGCCTCCTGCGCCGGCCCGAGGACCGTTGTGCTGGTGGTCGTGCTGGTGGACGTCGACGTGCTCGTGGACGTCGAGGTGGACGTGGAGCTGCTCGAGGTCGAACCGAAGATGCGGTCGTCGAAGAATGCGGAGACGAAGCGCTGCAGGTCCTCGAGGACGTCGAAGAAGGACGTGAACCCGAAGTTGCCGGATGGGGTGCACTGCACGTTCTGCTCGGTGCCGACGAAGCGGCCATTCGCCTTCTCGTAGTGCAGCCCTACGTCCACGCTGCTGATTCGTCGCTGGCGCTGGACGCCGAAGAGCACGGTGCAGATCTTCTCGCCCGGCGGCAGCATCGTGCTGGTGACGGCGCCGCCCGCGCCGCCGCCCTCATGGCCGGCCGTGCGCGCGCGGTCGACCGTGGTGATGTGACGCTGCTCGGTCGAGGAAGACGGAGACTCGTTGGGAACTGCGACGATCGACAGGACGACGGTGGAAACGAATGCGGCGATTCGCATGCGGAGGCCCCCTCCTACGATGATGGCCGAAAGCTAACGAGTGGCACGGCGGCAGACAAGGCTCGCTCGCTTGCGGCAAACCGCAATCCGACTGCTGTTTCGGGAAAACGTCGGGCGCGGCCGGCGTTCGGCCGGCGAAGGTGCCGACCGCATAGACCAGGCGGACTTCTCCCACGGGATGCAGGGCAAGCCCGGGGTGTCGCCAGCTCCCGTCAGGCGCGGACGCGGGCGCCGGCGCGGACTCGCATCGCTGCCAGCAAGGCCAGCACCGCCATGCAGGCGTAGAGAAACACGTCTCCGTACTCGCGGTAGAATGACCAGCTCCTGCGCATGAGCACCGTCTCCACCGCCACGTCGGGCTCGAACAGCGGCGTGACCGGCCCGACGTGGCCCTGCGCCGTGATGAACGCCGATATGCCCGTATTGGTCGACCGCACCATCGGCATGCGATTCTCCACCGAACGCAGAGCCGCCATCGCAAGGTGCTGATCGGGAGCGGCGGTGTCGCCGTACCACGCGTCGTTGCTGATGTTGACGAGGAAATCGATGCCTTCGACGGCAAACCGCCGAGTCAGAGCCGGGAAGATGCCCTCGTAGCAGATGAGCGTGCCGAACCGTGCCGGTCGAAGCGATGCATTCTCGGCGCCGTCCACCGACGGCAGGGCCGTGATCGGCGCCGACTCGAAGACGGTATGCTCGGTGCCGCGACCGAACTCGCCGACGGCCTGCACCGCGATGTCCACCCAGCCGAACAGCCCGTGGAGCGGAATGTACTCGCCGAAAGGCACGAGCTGGATCTTGTCGTACGGCCCCTGGACCGAGCCGTCCGCGCGCACCAGCCAGGCCTGGTTGTACGGCGTGGGCTGATCATCGTCGCCGAGTGCC
This sequence comes from Candidatus Limnocylindrales bacterium, assembly GCA_035626395.1. Taxonomy (NCBI): domain Bacteria; kingdom Bacillati; phylum Chloroflexota; class Candidatus Limnocylindria; order Candidatus Limnocylindrales; species Candidatus Limnocylindrales bacterium. The sequence goes on from DASPNR010000007.1 coordinate 19,107, forward strand.
AGTCCTGGCGCGCCGACGAGCATGTCCACACCGCGCCGTCTGGTGAACTCGGCCAGACGCGAGGTGCGTTCGTCGAGGCTGAAGTAGAACGGCAATGCCGCTTCGGGCCAGACGAGCAAGCGCGCGCCCTGGTCGGCCGCCTGCTCGGACAGATCGAGGTAGCGCTGCAGGATCTGGTCCTGGTACTGCACATCCCACTTCTGACTCTGCGCCACATTGCCCTGGACGACGCCCACGCGCAGCGCGCCCTCGTACGGCTGCGCGTCGAGCATGCGGATGCGCAGCGACCCGTATGCGAACAGCAGTGACGGCACGCTGACGGCAACCAGGATCAGCGCCCATGCCGGCGCCGCCGCAGTGAAAGTCGCCAGCAGCTGTCGGGACCGGCGTCGCTGCACGCGCACCCACAGCTCGGCCAGCGCCACGTTCGTCAGAACGATTCCCGCGGAGATCCCGTAGACGCTGGTCCACTCGGCGATCTGGACGATCGGCAGGTAGTCGATCTGCGAGTATCCGAGCGAGTTCCACGGGAAGCCCGCGATGAAGAACGTGCGCATCCACTCGACGACGACCCACACCACCGGCGCCGCCAGCAGGCGGCTGATGCGGGCCGCCGCCAGCCACTCCAGCCCCGCCGCGAAGAACGTGAAGGAGTAGGCCGCAACGGCGGCAAGCAGGAACCAGATGACGGTGGCGAGCGCCGGAGTGATGGTCGTGAAATTGCTGATGGTGTCGGGGATCCAGTAGAGCGTGGCAAGGTAGAAGACGAAGCCGGCGACCCAGCCGAAGCCCGCGGCAGCGCGCACCGACTGCCGGCGCAGCCCGATCAGCAGCGGCACCAGTGCGAACCACGCGACCCAGCCGAGCCACACGCGCGGAAAGGCGAGCGTCAGCAGCGCGCCGCTGGCGGCGGCGAGCGCGATCTTCTGCAGTCGCAGCGACGGCCTCATCCGGTTGCGCAGCCGATGCCGCGATCGTGCAGGGCAAACGCGAGGCGCCGCTCCTCGGCCTGCATCACGCGCGCATCCTCGTCGACCTCGTGATCGAAGCCGAGAAGATGGAGGAGGCCGTGAAGGATGAGGCGCGCCAGCTCCTCTTCGTCGGTCCAGCCGCCGTCGCGGGCCTGCACGCGCAGCTTCTGCGCGGAGACGACGACGTCGCCGAGAAGGCCGCTGGCAAGCGGGAGCCCTTCTCCTTCGAGCTGCGAAAAGGACAGGACGTCGGTGGCTTTGTCTTTGCCGCGCCACTGCGCGTTGAGCTCGCGGATGCGCTCGTCATCGACCAGCACCACCGTGAGCTCGCAATCCGCGCGCTCGAGCAGCTCGAGCAGCGCGGCCGCCACGCGCTCGGCGGCGGCGGCCAGCGATGCGTCCCCGGTCTCGTCGATGATGTCGGCGGGCATGATGCGCGGCGAGCCGGCGACCGCTCAGCGGCGGGGCGCGCGCGCCGGCTTGGAATCCTCGTAGGCGGTGATGATGCGCTTGACCAGCGGGTGGCGCACGACGTCGCGGTCGTCGAACTCGATGAACGAGATCTCTTCGATGGAGCCGAGCACCTGCCAGGCATCGCGCAGGCCCGAGCCCTGCCCGACCGGCAGATCGATCTGCGTGACGTCGCCCGTGACCACCGCCTTGGATTCGAAGCCCAGGCGCGTCAGAAACATCTTCATCTGCTCGCGCGTCGTGTTCTGCGCCTCGTCCAGGATGACGAACGCGCTGTTGAGCGTGCGGCCGCGCATGAACGCCAGCGGCGCCACCTCGATGGTGCCGCGATCGAGCATCGTCTGCGCCTTCTCCAGGCTGACCATGTCGTGCAGCGCATCGTAGAGAGGACGCAGGTACGGGTTGACCTTCTCGGCAAGATCGCCCGGAAGGAACCCCAGCTTCTCTCCGGCTTCCACCGCCGGGCGCGTCAGGATGATGCGCGAGAACTTGCCGCGGAACAGGTCGGCCACCGCCATCGCCATGGCCAGGTACGTCTTGCCCGTGCCGGCAGGGCCGATGGCGAACGTCAGGTCGTGCTTGCGGATGGCCTCGACGTAGCGCCGCTGGTTGACCGTCTTGGGAACGATCTCCTTGCCGCGCGCGGAGACGAAGACCGCGTCCCTGTAGACCTCCTCGAGCGTCGCCGTGCGCGACGCGCCCAGGATCTCGATGGCGCGCTGCACGTCGGAGAGCCCGATCGGATGCCCGCGCGAGAGCATGTCGTAGAGCTCGCGCAGCACGCGCGCGGCCAGCTCGACCTCGTGCTCGTAGCCTTCGATGCGAACACCGCGCTCGGTCATCGCGATGCCGACCTTGAGCGCGCTCTCGATGGCGCGCACGTTCTCGTCGTGGCTGCCGAACAGCTCGTGGAGACGGCGCGGGTCGCCGAACTCGAGGCTAGACGAGGATTTCGTTGGCTTTCTCCAGCAGCGCCGGGATGCCGCCCGGGTTCTTGCCGCCCGCCTGGGCGAAATCGGGCTTGCCGCCGCCGCGGCCGTCCACCAGCGGCGCCAGCTGCTTGATGATTTCGCCGGCGTTGTAGCGCCTCGTCTGATCGGGCGAGACGGCAACGAGCAGCGAGACGCTACCGTCGGTGGCGCCGGTCAGCACCACGACGCTGGCGCCGAGGCGCTCACGCAGGCGGTCGGAGATCGTGCGCAGCCCCTTGCCGTCGATGTCGTCGACGCGTGCGACGACCGCCGAAGCGTAGCCGTCGGCGATCTTGCGCGCCGAGCCGGCAAGCTCGGCGACGACGTCGCGCGAGGTTCCCTGCGCCGCACGCGCCAGCTTCTTCTCGAGCTCGCGCTGCTCGGCCAGCAGCTTCTCAATGCGGCCGATCGCGTCCTCTTCGCGAATGCGCAGCGTGCGCGCGATCTCCTTGAGGATCTCGTCGCGGCGCTGCACCAGCGCGAACGCCTCGCCGCCGGTGGTCGCCTCGACGCGCCGCACGCCCGCGGCCACGCCGGTCTCCGCGGTGACGCGCAGCAACCCGATGTCGCCGGTGCGCGAGACGTGCGTGCCGCCGCACAGCTCCACCGAATAGTCGCCCATTTTCACCACGCGCACGCTGTCGCCGTACTTCTCGCCGAAGAAGGCCAGCGCGCCGGCCTTGAGGGCGTCCTCGTACGGCATCTCGGTCTCGTAGACTTCGAGATTGCTGCGGATGGCCTGGTTGGCCTCCGTCTCGATGTCGGCGAGCTTTTCGTCGGAGACCGGGCCCGAGTGGTTGAAGTCGAAACGGAAGCGCGAGGCTTCCACGAGCGAGCCCTGCTGATGGACGTTGTGCCCCAGATGATGGCGCAGCGCCGCGTGCAGCAGGTGCGTGGCCGAGTGGTTCAGGCGCACGGCCTGGCGGCGCTCGGCATCGATGGTGAGCTGGACTTCGTCGCCGACGGCCACGCGGCCGCGCTCAACGCGGATCAGGTGCACGGTCACGTCGGGCGCCGGCTTTTGCGTATCGAGCACGCGCGCGACCGAGCCGTCGCGAGTCTCGATGGTTCCGGTGTCGCCGATCTGGCCGCCCGACTCGCCGTAGAACGGCGTGAGCGTCGTGGTCAGCTCGCCCTCCTCGCCCTGGGCGAGCGAGCCTACCAGCTGTCCGCCACGCGCAAGGCCGGTCACCTGCGATTCGGTCGTGGTGGCGAAGGGGCCGGCAAACCGGACGCCGCCGCGCTCGCGCGCGGCCGCCACCAGCAGCGTGTAGTCCTTGGGCCCGCCCCTGGCGGCATGCGCGCCGCGGGCACGCTCGCGCTGCTGCTCGAGCGCGGCCTCGAAGCCTTCGCGGTCCACGGCCACGCCGCGCGAGCGCAGGATGTCCTCGGTCATGTCGAGCGGGAAACCGTAGGTGTCGTAGAGACGGAATGCCACGTCGCCGGGAAGCTTCGTCGATGCGCCGAGCCGCCCGACCTCGCTCTCCAGATGCACGAGGCCGCGGTCGAGCGTGTCGGCGAAGCGCTCTTCCTCCTCGCGCACGGTGTCGAGGATCTTCTTGCGGTTCTCGAACAGCTCGCGGTACGCATCGCCCATCGTTTCGACGACGGCGTCGCAGATCTTGTAGAGGAAGGCGTCGGGCAGCCCGAGGTTCTTGCCGTGGCGGGCGGCGCGGCGCAGGAGGCGGCGCAGGACGTAGCCGCGGCCTTCGTTGGAGGGCTCGATGCCGTCGACGATCATGAAGGAGACCGCGCGGCTGTGGTCGGCCAGGACGCGGAACGAGATGTCCTTGTCCGGATCGACGTCGTAGACCCTGCCCGACAGCTCCTCGGCGCGCGTGATCAAAGCGCGCAGCAGCGACCCATCGTAGTTGCCGGCAACGCCTTCCAGCACGGCCGCCACGCGCTCCAGGCCCATGCCGGTGTCTACGTGCTTGGCCGGCAGCTCATGCAGCGCGCCCGATTCATCGCGCGAATACTGGATGAAGACGAGGTTCCAGAGCTCCAGGAAACGCGCGCAGCCTTCGTTGACGTCGCACTTGTGGCCCACCACGTGCTGCATGTCGCACGCGGCGGCGCCGCGATCGATGTGGATCTCCGAGCAGGGGCCGCAGGGGCCCGTATCGCCCATCTCCCAGAAGTTGTCCTTCTCGTCGAAACGGCGCACGCGGTCGTGACCGATGTCGGTGACCGTCTTCCACAGCTCCTCGGCCTCGTCGTCGGTGCGGTAGACGGTGGCGTAGAGCTTGTCCTTGGGCAGCTTCCAGACCTCGGTCAGCAGCTCCCAGGCCCAGAGGATCGCGTCGCGCTTGTAGTAGTCGCCGAAGGACCAGTTGCCGAGCATCTCGAAGAGCGTGTGGTGGTAGGTGTCGCGGCCGACGTCTTCGAGGTCGTTATGCTTGCCCGAGATGCGAAGGCACTTCTGCGAATCGGCCACGCGCGGCGAGGGCGCCTTGGCATTGCCGAGGAAGACATCCTTGAACTGCACCATCCCCGCGTTCGTGAACATGAGCGTGGGGTCGCCGAGCGGCACGATGGGCGCGCTCGGCACGATCAGATGGTTCTTGGACTCGAAGAATTCGAGAAAGCTTTTGCGGACTTCTGCGCCCTTCACAGCCGCTGGGCCATACTAGGAAACGTCCAGCAAGTCACGTACGAGCCCGGACGGGTAGCCGCGCGCAACCATGGTGCGGAAAATGCGCGCGCGTTCTTCTTGCGAGAGCTCGTCGACGCTCGCCGGCAGGCCCTCGTGCGTGGCGTGACGCCGGAGCAACCCCGCAAGAAGGGTCTCGGCGCTCCGTCGCTCCTCGTGCTCGGCCACCGTCTCGGCAACCACATCGGCCGCGATTTTCGGCGCAATCCCGCGAGCGGCAAGCTCGGCGATGATGCGGTGCCGCCCGTTGCCGCCGCGCTCGAAGCGGTTGCGGGTGTAGCGGCGGGCCCACGCATCGTCGTCGATCATGCCCAGCTCGCGCAGGCGGGCAATGGCCGCATCCGTCTCGGCGCTGCCCCACATGCCGTCGAGCTTCTCGCGCAGCGCCGCCTCCGGATAGGAGCGGCGTGCGAGGAAGATGAGCCCAGCCTCCACGGCGTTCGTCGCCTGCGAGGGCGACATCGGCCGGGGCCGTGAGCGCGGCCCGCGAAGCTTCTGCTTGCGTCCATCGCCGCCGGCCATCGTGGGGTCGTGCTTCTGCTTGCGCATGTTGCACTCGGCCGCGGGCGCGTCGAAAGAGCAGCGCTCCTTCGACGAGCCCGCGTATCGCTTTCGGCAACCCTTACTTCGTACCCGAGGCCTTGGCGGCCTTGGCCTTCTTGGCCTCGGCATCCTCGCCATTCTTGTCGGCGCCGCCTTCGACCACGGTCAGGTGCGGGCCGGTGCCGGGAAGGCCGCAGGCCTCACGCACCCTCGCTTCGATCTGCACGCTGATGTCGCGGTGCTCGCGCAGGAACTCGCACGCGTTGTCGCGTCCCTGCCCGATGCGCTCGCCGTTGTACGAGTACCAGGAGCCGCTCTTCTCGACGACGCCCATCTCGGAGCCGAGATCGAGCAGCTCGCCTTCCTTGTTGATGCCGACGCCGTAGAGGATGTCGAACTCGGCCTCGCGGAACGGCGGTGCCACCTTGTTCTTGACCACGCGCACGCGCGTGTGGCTGCCCACCACCTGATCGCCCTGCTTGAGAGACGCCGTGCGGCGGATGTCCAGGCGCACGGAGGCGTAGAACTTCAGGGCATTTCCGCCGGTGGTGGTCTCGGGGTTGCCGAACAGCACGCCGATCTTCATGCGGATCTGGTTGATGAAGATGACGATGGTGTTGGAGCGCGAGATGGTGCCGGTCAGCTTGCGCAGCGCCTGCGACATCAGGCGCGCCTGCAGACCCATCTGCGGTTCGCCCATCTCGCCTTCGATCTCCGCCTTGGGCACCAGTGCCGCCACCGAGTCGATGACCAGAACGTCGATTGCGCCGCTGCGCACCAGCGTCTCGGTGATCTCCAGGGCCTGCTCGCCGTTGTCGGGCTGCGAGATCAGGAGCTCGGAGGTCCGCACGCCGAGCTTGCGGGCGTAGTTGACGTCGAGCGCGTGCTCGGCGTCGACGAAGGCGGCGGTGCCGCCCTTCTTCTGCGCCTGCGCGATCGCCTCCAGCGCCAGCGTGGTCTTGCCGGAGGACTCCGGACCGTAGATCTCGATCACGCGGCCGCACGGAAGACCGCCCACACCGAGCGCGACGTCCAGACCCAGCGAGCCGGTCGGCACCACCTGCACGTCGGCCAGCTTGTCGTCGGCGCCCAGACGCATGAGCGAGCCCTTGCCGAACTGCTTCTCGATCTGGCTGACGGCCAGCTCCAATGCCTTCTTCTTCTCTTCCATCGACATCGTCCTTCCTCTCCTTACCGGGCGCGCCAGCGCCCGATTCCTCACCGGCGCATCGTGTGCGGCCGGGTCGTCTTGCCGATCGCTCCTGCGACCGGAGTCCTCTTCCTACTGCAGCCCGTTGGCGTCTGGGCGGTCCTTTGGCAGCTCGAATGCTGCCAAGCTTTCGTACATCGATCCTCCCGGAGAGAGCCGGCTGCGAACCAGCTCCACGCGATCGATGGTGTCTTCTCCGAAGTCGTGCTCGCGCATGCGATCGAGCAGGTACGCCATCGGCGGCGTCTCGCGCGGCGAGCCCTTGGGCACGCGACGTGGCACCGCGGGCGTGCTGCGTACTCGCCCGAGCGTCAGATGAGGCGTGAATCTGCGCGACTCGCGCGCAAAGCCCAGCGGCTCCAGTGCGTTCTCGACGCCGGCGGCCAGGCGCGCCAGCGAGCCTTCGTCGCGCAGTGCCACCGCGACGACGCGCGGCTGGCTGGCCGGCGGCAGCGTCATCAGCCCGATGGCCGCGACCCGGAACGGCGGCACTTCGAGGAAGACCGGCTCGAGCGCCTTCAGCAGCTCTTCGATGCGGTCGGAGGCGACGTCGCCGAGGAACTTGAGCGTGGCGTGCCAGCTCTCGGGCTGGGTCCAGCTGACGCGCCAGCGGCTTTGCTCGGCGGTGGTCTTGAGCTCCTGCAGGGTCTGCAGAATCCCCTCGGCGATATTGTCGCCGACGCGCACCGCCACGAAGCAGCGGAAGTTTTCGGCGGCTGCGGTCATCCGATGCTTGCTCCGGTGGTGGTGGCGTCGGGAGACGCAGCGCTGGTTGATGTTGCCGGCGGTACGGACGCGTCGCCCTGCGAGCGGCCGCCGCGCCTGACGCGCGAGCTCAGCTGGCCCGGCTCGAGCGGCGGAAGGCCGAGCAGATGGCGGCGGACCCAGTCCAGCGCGACCTGCGTAGTGAGGATCTTGATCCAGTCGCGGCTTCCCCACAGCGCGTAGACCTTCGCGTCCACGTCGTACTCGTTGCCGCCGGTGCGCCATGCCAGTGCCATGGCCACCGTGCCCACGGGCCTGTCGGGCGTGCCGCCGCCGGGGCCGGCGATGCCGCTGGTCGCGACGGCAAGATCGGCGCGGCAGCGCTGCGCCGCGCCGAGCGCCATCTCCGCGACCGTCTCGGCGCTGACGGCGCCGTGCTCCTGCAGAGTCTGTCTGCTCACACCGAGCAGGTGTTCTTTCAGACTGTTGCTGTAGGCGACAAGGCCACCTTTGTAATACGCCGAGCTGCCGGCGACGTCGGTCAGGCGGCTGCCCAGCAGGCCGCCGGTGCAGGACTCGGCGGTGACGATGGTCCTGCCCGCCCTGGTCAGCAGCTCACCAACCACTTCCTCCATGGACGCGTCGCCTTCGGCGTAGATGGCCGCGCCGAGCCGCTCGCGCACGACCGCTGCGAGTCGGTCGAGATTGGCAGTGGCAGTCGATTCGTTTCCGGCGACGCTGACGCGCACCGAGATCTTGGGAAAGCTGGCGCGGAAGGCCAGGCGGCCTTGGCCGGCAGGAATGGCGCCCTCCAGCGCTTCATCGAGCGCCGATTCGGGCAGGCCGAAGGTCTGGAACGTGCGCGAGACGACGACGCGGCCCGGCTCGATCCGCTCGGCCAGCCACGGCATGACCGAGGCCTCGAACATCGCCGTCATCTCCCGCGGAACTCCCGGCAGGACGATGCCGTACGCGGCGCCGCGGTCCGCACGCATTGGAACTCCGGCATCGCCGGTGATGCCGATGCGGAGCCGATAGCCGGGCGCGGTGCCGACGGGATTGTCGATGACGTCGGCGCCGGCCGGGATCATCGCCTGGCGCAGGTTGTTCTCCGGCATCGCGCGGCCGCGGGCGCGGAACATCTCGCGGATGCGCTCGGCCTGCCGCTCGTCCATGGACAGGTCGACCCCGGCCACGCGGGCAACGGTCTGTGTGGTCAGGTCGTCGCTGGTCGGGCCCAGGCCGCCGGTGGAGAGAACGACGTCGGCGCGGGCGATCGCCGACTCCCACGCCCACTGGATCCGGTCCACGTCGTCGCTGACTGCCAGAATGGCCACGACGTCGATGCCGAGGCTCGCGAGGCGGTCGGCGATCCAGGAGGAGTTCGTGTCCACGGTGCGTCCGCCGACGATCTCGTCGCCGGTGGAAAGGATGGCAGCGGTGCGAACGATCTCCGACATGGCTTTCGCCTTTTCTACGCCCAATCTGGAAAGATTGCCAGACCTGCGGGGCGTTCTGCGCTCATCTCATCACAGAATGGGCATGCCGGCCCAGAGGGTCAGCCGCACGGCCGCGTTGGCGTAGACACCGGCCATCACGTCGTCGAGGACGATGCCATAGCCGCCGGGGAGCCGCTCGAGCTGCCGCGCAGGCGGCGGCTTGATCACATCGAAGAGGCGGAACCAGAAGAACGCTGCCGCCAGAGTTCCCCATCCCACGGGGAGGAAGGCCATCGTGACGAAATACCCGACCAGCTCGTCGCACACGACGACGCCCGGGTCCTTGAGGCCGACGCTTTCGCTCATCGCCTCGGCGGCCCAGATCGCACACGTGACGAGCAGCCCGAGCACGACGATGTAGGTGAAGGGGCTCGCCACGGCGATCATGGCGATGAACGGCGCCAGGGGCACGGCCACGAGCGTGCCTGCCGTGCCGGGAGCGAACGGCGAGTAGCCGGCGAAGAGACCGGTCGCGACCAGACGCGTGACGAGGCCCGACTGCTGCTCTTCGGTTGGCGCCAAGCTTCCTCCGGCCGGGAAGCTACGCGCCACCTCTGCGTTGGGCAATTGCTTTGGGCACAGTGGCAGCGAAGGCGTTCCGGCACCTTCTGCGAGCGCTACGCGGCCGGGCAGATCAGGTCGATGTCGGCGCCGACGGCCTTTCGCAGCGTGCGCAGCGCATCCTGCGCGACGACGGTGCCGCTGGCGTCGGTGTCACACGCACACAACGGACAATCGCGCGCGCCGACGGCGCCGCGCAGGATGGCCAGCGCATCGCTGGCAACCGGAGACGACGCTCCCGAAACCGGCGCGCCGCACACGCACTCGATCACCGGCGAGGCGCTGAAGATCTCGTTGTTGCCGTCGTCGTTGTCGCCGGCGTGATCGCAGTCGCTGTCGAGGAAGACCTTGGTGCCGGTCGCATCGATCGCGCTCACGAGGCTGCTGCAGCCGCCGCCGGAGGTGAGCTGCACGGGCTCCTCGCCGCCGGCCGCAGCGACGCGGAACGCCTCCAGGCTGCGGTCGGAGTTGCCGCCCACCAGATTGCAGAAGCTCGAGAACGCGACGAACGCTCCGCCGCCGGCGATCACCGGCTGCACGCTCGCACACGAGGAGCTGCCGCTGTCGTCGGTGAGCTGGACGACGTCGCCGTCCGTGGTCGCCTGCACGCGGAAGATCTCCACGCTGCCGTCGCCGTTGTCGCCTTCGAAGTCGCAGTCCGACTCGAACGCGATGAACGAGCCCGTCTCGTCGATCGACGGTGAGAGACTCGAGCATGCATCGTCGCCGCCCCGGGTGATCTGCTGGACGACGGCGTTGCTGCCCACGGTGAAGATCTCGATGGCGAAGTCGGGATTGGTGCCGGCCAGATCGCAATCGGACTCGAACGCATAGAGCGTGCCGTTGGCGTTGCCCGAAGGGTTGATGCTGTCGCACTCCCCGCTGTGATCGGGCACCTCGCCATCGGGAAAGTCGTCGGTCAGGCGCGTGATGACGCCCGCTTCCGTGACGCGGAAGATCTCGGAGCTGCCGTCCTGGTTGCCCGGATGCGTGGGGCAGTTGCTGTCGAAAGCGACGATGGCGTTGGAGTTGGCCGCGGTGATCGTCGGCGAGAGGTTGTCGCAGAACGTCGAGGTGGTGAGCTGCACGGTCCCGGCTGCGCCCTGCTTCCACAGGAAGATCTCGATGTTGCCGTCGGCGTTGGTGCCGGTGAGGTTGCAGTCGGACTCGAACGCGATGCGCGTGCCCGTGCCGTTGACCACGGGGGAGGTGTTGCTGCAGTCGGCGCTGTCGGTGATCTGGATGATCTGGTTGCTGCTGAACCGGAAGATCTCGCGATTGCCGTCCTCGTTGTCGCCGGCCAGGTCGCAGGTGGACTCGAACACCACCACGGCGCCGGCCGCGCCCGCCGAAGGCATGAAGCTGCCGCAGTCTTCGGCCGTGTCGTCGGTGATCTGGACGAACTCGGTGTCGCCAGCGGCGGAGCCGCTCGTTGCGCAGAGCAGCGCGAACGCGGCCGTGACGGCGAGGTGGGGCATCGAGGTGCGCATTCGGTGTCCTTTGCGAATCGGCCAGTCCGGGTGGCCTTGCCTGCGCGGCCGCGGGCAGCGGGCCCGACCGGGTCGAGCGACTAGAATCCAAGCGTCCGGAGCCGCGCGCAAGCCGGAAAGTTGTCGGGACCGCTGCTGCCGTCGATGGGGCGGCGCGTGCGTCTTCATCCATTGGACCTGAGCGAGGTTTCCCGTACCTTGCGCCGCCGCGCCCGTACCGCGAGCGCGCAGGCCACGCCGCAGGAGTCAGCAGTCATGCAACGAGAGCTCGAAGTCGCCATCGAGGCAGCTCGCGCCGGCGGCGCGGTCGTCCGCAAGTACTACAAGGGTGAGTACGACGTTCACGAGAAGGCTCCCGACAACCCTCTGACCATCGCCGACACCGAGGCCGACGCCATCATCAAGAAGACGGTGCTTTCGGCCTTCCCGGATGACGGCTGGCTCTCCGAGGAGACCGCCGACACCAAGGACCGCCTGACCAGGAGCCGCGTCTGGATCGTCGACCCGCTCGACGGCACCAAGGAATTCACGCAGCACATCCCCGAGTTCTGCGTCTGCGTGGCGTTCGTCGTCGACGGCGTGGTGCAGGTGGGCGTCTCCTACAACCCGGCCGAAGACCTGCTGTTCGCCGCGCGCCGGGGCGGCGGCACCACGCTCAACGGCGAGCCCGTGCGCTGCACGCCCCAGACCGAGGTCTCCAAAGCCGTGGTCCTGGCCAGCCGCAGCGAGGACAAGCGCGGCGAATGGGATGCGTACAAGCCGCTGATGCAGGTGAAGCTGACCGGAAGCGTCGCCTACAAGTTCGCGCTCATCGCCGCCGGGCAGGCGGACGCGACGTTCTCGCTGACGCCGAAGAACGAGTGGGACATCTGCGCCGGCACGATGCTGGTGGAGGAGGCAGGCGGGGTCGTGACCGACCGCTACGGCAAGCCGCTGACGTTCAACAACGAAAAGACGCTGCTGCCGGGCCTGATTGCCGCAAGCTCGACCCTCTACGGGCCGCTGCGGGACATCATCAAGAAGACCAGCGGCGAGTGATCAGGAGCGCGGGTTGGCGGCGCTGGCCACGGCCAAGGTACCGCCGGCACGCTCGGCCGCCGCGTAGGCGGCGTCGATCTTGGTGACGGTGTCGCGGAAGCGCTCGAGAGCCGCGCGGTCCAGAGCCTTGGCCTTGGGCGTCACCGCCGTCATCGGGTCGATGTACTCTCCATTCTTGTACATCGAGAAGTGCAGGTGCGGGCCGGTCGACAGGCCGGTCGTGCCGACGTAGCCGATTACCTGCCCCTTGCTGACCTGGACGCCCGGACGCACGCCGTCCGCGAATCGCGACAGGTGGCTGTAGCTGGAGGCGTAGACGTCGTCGTGCTGCAGCTTCACGTAGCGGCCGTTGCCGCCATGCCACTCGGCCATCTCCACGCGCCCGTCGGCCACCGCATGCACCGGCGTACCGGTGGGCGCCGCGAAATCGACGCCGTTGTGAGGCCGGGCGCGCTTGAGCACCGGGTGGAAGCGAGAGTGCGAGAAGCCTGAGCTAATGCGCACGAAGGAAACCGGGAAGCGCAGGTAGTCGCGGCCGAGCGTCTGGCCGCTGCGCGAGTAGTAGCTGCCGGTCTTGGCGCCCGGTGCCTGGAAGTAGATGCCCTCGTAGGTCTTGCCGCCGTTGTGGATGCGGGCCGACAGCAGCTTGCCGGGCAGGCGCGAGGCGCCGTCGGGGCGCTCGAGCTCCTCGAAGGCGACGCTGAAGTTGGCGCCGGGCTGGATGTCGTTCTCGAAGTTCAGGTCCCAGCCAAGCGCCTCGGCCACGTCCGAGATGATCTCGTCGGGCACGCCGGCACGCGCTGCCGATGAGTAGAAGCTGCCGCGGATGGTGCCCTGCACGACGCGCAGGTGACGGCCGAGTTCGACCGGCTCGCGCGTGGCAACGACGACGCCGTCCTTGCGGCGGGCCACGAGGTTGGTCTGGCTGTCCACTTCCATCTGCAGGCTGACCAGGTCCTGCTTCTCCGTATCTATGGAGAGCACCAGCTTCTGGCCGGGGAAGATGCGCGTCAGGCTGTAGACGCGCTGAGCCGCCTTGATCCACTCGGCGGCCTTTTCGGGGCTGACTCCGTAGCTGGAGATGACGTGCGAGAAGGTCTGACCGCTCTGGAAGTGATGCTCCACTTCCTTGAAGTGAGGCACCGGGGCCAGCGGCGCGGGCGCCGGCGCCGGAACCAGCGGTACCGACTTCAGTGGCGCGTCGAACGCGGCCGCCGGCTGATCAGCGGGCAGGCTGGCGACCTGTACGGACGCGGGCTGCGCGATCTCGGTGGCCGTTTCGGTTTGAGGTGTCTGGGGAAGGAGTCGGGAAGCCTGGAGGAGATGGAAGGGAGTCGGCGCGCTGGCGTATCGGACTTCACTGGTGGCGGATGCCGAGGTCGGATGCGGCCGGTCCTGGCTGGCGACTCGGAAGACGGCGAAGGAAGCCATGCTCACGAGGGCGCCGAGCACCACGAGCCGTGCCGGGCCGAAGTCACCTTTGCGCGGCGCGCGATCCGCCAATCCACCCATCATCCCCACCTCCGATCCGCGCGGACGCCAAGCGTCCTCTTGTCTCGTGTGTCGTCTCGTCGACGGCATCGTTACGTTGCCCCTCAGGTTACCTGATGTCAAAACCCGGCCTGGGCGGTAGGTGCGGCGAGTGCGAAGCGTCGCATCGGGTTGCCCGCTGGGCCTGCATCGTTACTCTGTGCTGCACTTCGCGACCGCCGCCGGCCCCGTACGAACTCCCCACGGGCCAGTCAGGCAATCAACGATGAGCGGCAGGCTAGCGGCACTGGATGTAGGAGACAAGCGAATAGGCGTCGCCGTCAGCGACCCCTTGCGGCTCATCGCCCAGCCGGTGGGAGTCGTCCAACGACGCGGCGCCAAGGCCGACTGCAGCGCGATCCTGGCTCTCCTGGCCGAGCATCAGATTGAAAAAGTCATTGTCGGGCTGCCACTTAGCATGGCAGGGTCGGAAGGCGAGCAGGCCGACCGCGTCCGCCACTTCGCCGAGCGGTTTCAAAATGAGACGGGCCTGGAGGTCGTGTATCAAGACGAGAGGCTTACGACGCTACAAGGGCAGCGCATGCTCGTTCAGGCGGGAGTGAGGCGCGAGCGCCGGCGCCAGGTCGTCGACAAGGTGGCGGCCGCCCTGATCCTGCAGGCCTACCTCGACTCGCAGCCTCGGCCATGAGTCGCGGGCGCCGTTCATTCCGCAAAGCGCCAGCCTGCACGCTGGCGGCTTACCGTTCATGAAGCGCTTCGTGCTGTTCCTTCTTCTGCTGGTGCTCGTCGCCGTCGCGGCGGCCGGCCTCCTCCGGCGCGAGCTCATGGCGCAGGTCACACTCGAAGCGCCCGTGCAGCTCGACGTGTATCCGGGAGAAGCGGCCGATCTGATCGCGCTGCGATTGCAGGCAGCCGGCGTCATCCGAGACCATCGCCTGCTGCTGGCGCTGGCGCGCTGGAAGGAGCTCGACCGCGAGTTCCGTCACGGCCGCCACGAGTTCCAGGGAACGCTCGGGCTCGAAGACGTGCTCCAGGAGCTCGTCCGAACTCCCAAGCCGATTCTCCGGGTGACGATTCCCGAAGGTCTGACCTATGCCGAGATCGGCCGTCTGCTCGAGGCGGCCGGGGCCGTTTCGGCCGCCGACTATGCGGCCGCGGTCTGCGCCCCGGACTACGTCGCCGCCGTCGGCGCCGCCCCCGGAGCCAACTGCGCAGAAGGGTACCTCTTCCCGGACACCTACGATCTCGTTCCGGGAATGACGGCACGCGAAATTGCTGACCTCCAAAATCGCCGTTTTCGGGAAGTGATGGAGCCGGTGCTGGCCGCGGCGAGCGCCGGGAACGTCGCCCGGCAGCTTGCGCAGTCGGGGGGCGAGGCCGAATCCGCCCTGAAATCGCGGCTGCTGACGGTGGCTTCGATCGTGGAGAAGGAGACGGCGGCGCCGCATGAACGGCCGCTGGTGGCCGCGGTGATCCTGAATCGGCTCCGCCTCGGCATGCCGCTGCAGGTCGATCCCACCGTCATCTATGGCTGGCTGGCCGCGGGGCAGCCGTGGGACGGGAACCTGACCAGGAGGCACCTGGACCATCCCAACCCCTACAACACCTACGCGCAGCGCGGGCTGCCGCCGGGCCCGATCTGCAACCCCGGCCTAGCCTCGCTCCAAGCGGCCACCTCACCCGCAGAAGTCCCGTACTTGTACTTCGTGGCGCGAGGCGACGGGTCCCATGAATTCTCTGCGGATCTGGACTCTCACAACGTAGCGGTGAAAAAATTCCAACTTCGTTAGTTACAACACTTGAGGTTCGCTCTCCTTTCGCTTAATGTGTCTCTGGGGAGAGGCTTTAGGAGGCTGGAAGATGGCGACGCTCACGAAGCGACAGAAAGAGATCTTCGACTACATCGAAGAAAGCATCCGGGAGAAGGGCTACGCCCCGACTCTCGAAGAAGTCGGAGCGCAGTTCGATTTGCGCTCCATGGCAACCGTTCACAAGCACCTCTCCAACTTGGAAGCCAAGGGCCTCATTCGCCGGAAGTGGAACCACAGCCGCGCCATCGAGATCGTCGATGAGCGCCGCCGCTCGCGGGCGGTGCGGCTTCCGCTTCTGGGCTCGGTGGCTGCCGGCCCGCCCAACGAGCAGGTCGAGACCGACCAGACGATCGAGGTTCCCGAGACGCTCGTGCGCAAGCGCGACACCTACGCCCTGAAAGTCACGGGCAACTCGATGGTCGACGAGGGCATCCTCGACGGGGATGTGATCGTGGTCGAACAGAGGCCCGATCCATCCAACGGTGACGTGGTCGTGGCCAGCATCGACGGCGAGGCCACGGTCAAGCGCTACTATCGAGAGGGTGACGGCAGCATCCGGCTGCAGCCCTCGAACCCGGACTTCAAGCCCATCTTCGTTCGAGACGGGAACCTCGAGATCCGCGGCGCCGTGGTGGGGCTCGTTCGACGGTACGCGTGATGGAAAAGGTGGCGGTCGCCTTCTCCTGACCTGACAAAGCTCGGCGCATGGGTCATCCGAAGGTGCCTGGCACCTTCGGCGACCCATGCGTCCATCCTTCTCCATCTACGTCCACCTTCCGTACTGCGTACGGAAGTGCCCCTACTGCGACTTCAACACCTACGCGGTGGCCCGCTTTCCCGAGGAGCGCTACGTGGCGGCGCTGCGGCGCGAGGCCGAGCACGCCTCCGACGACCCCTGCTGGAGCGGCCGGCGCGTGGCCACGGTCTTTTTCGGCGGCGGCACGCCGTCGCTGTTCTCGCCGCAGTCGCTCGGCTCGCTGCTCGAGGACTTCGATCGCATGTGGGGCCTGGAGGCCGATGCCGAGATCACCATGGAAGCCAATCCCGGCAGCTTCGAGGGTAGTGCGGCCGCCAGGCTCGGCGGCTTTCGCGCCTGCGGCATAGACCGCATCAGCTTCGGTGCTCAGAGCTTCGAGCCGCGCCATCTGATGACGCTCGGCCGCATCCACTCGCCGCAGGACACGGTCGATGCCGTGGCCGCGGCGCGCCAGGCCGGTTTCCAAAACCTTTCGTGCGACCTGATCTTCGCGATCCCCGGCCAGACCGTTGCCGACTGGGCAGCCGATCTGCGGCGCCTGGTCGAGCTCGGGCCCGACCACGTCTCGGCCTACAACCTGACCTACGAGGATGGCACGCCCATGACCGGCCTGAAGAAGGCGGGGCTGCTCGTGCCGGCCGAAGAGGAGACCGAGCTCGAGATGTTTCGTCTCGCGCGCTGCGAGCTGGCCGCCGCCGGCTATGCCCAGTACGAGGTCTCCAACTTCGCGCGGCCTCGGCGCCAGGCGCGGCACAACCTGGCGTACTGGACCTGGCGCGACTATCTCGGCCTTGGCGCCGGGGCGCACGGCTTCGCGGCGGGCGACGGGCGCGGGCATCGCGACTGGGGCCGGCGCTACGCGAACAAGCGCATCCCCGAGGCGTACATGTCCGCCGGCCGCGGCTGCTGGCACGCCAGCGCGGAAGAGCTGACGCGGGACATGGCGGTGGCCGAGTATCTGATGGTCGGCCTGCGCCTGAGCTGCGGAATCGACGAAGACGATCTGCGCCAGCGCTTCGGCGTCACGCTCGAGGCGGCGGCGCCGCGGACGGGAGAGATGATCGAGGGCGGGCTGCTGGTGCGGGAGGGATCGGCCGTGCGCCTGACCGAGCGCGGCCTGGAGATCGCCGACGCGGTCATCTCGCGGTTGGCCGCGTCATGATCCGAAAAGTCCTGCTGGCGATGAGCTTCGCCGGAGCCTTGGTGGTCGTCGCCGAGCTGGCGCTGCAGAAGCTGGCGCCGCCGCCCAACAACGCCACCGCGACCATTCACGCGCCCAAGGCCCGGCATTACGGCTGGGCCTGGCCCCCCGAGCGCGAGTTCGTGGCCACCGATCCGGACACCGGCGAGCGCTTCCGCGTGCGCACCAACCGCGAGGGCTGGAAGGACGTCGATCACCAGCGCGAAAAGCCGCCGGGCGTGGTGCGCGTGCTCGTGTTGGGCGACTCCCATACCTGGGGCTTCGTTCCGCTCGAGCAGCTCTACACGCGGCGCCTGGAAGCGCTGCTCGCCGAGCGCGGACTGTCCCAGGTCGAGGTCATCACGCTGGCGGTCGGCGGCTGGGGAACCGATCAGCAGCTGGAGGCGCTGACGGTGGAGGGCCTGTCCTACGATCCCGACATCGTCATCTACCAGTTCTGCGGCAACGACGTCCTCAACAACGTCTCGCCCAACGGCTTCATCTCCGAAGACCGGATGGAGTGGTACAAGACGTTCCGGTACGAACTCGAGGGCGATCGCTTGCGGCGCGTCGAGCTGACGCCGCGCTCGGTGATTCCGCTCGAGGACCGCCTGCGCAACGCGGTGAACAGGACTGCGCTCGGCTACTACGCCGGCAACGTGTGGACGCGTCTGCGACGCGGCGGTGCCAGGCAGTCGCGCGATTATGCCAAGGCGCCGCCTCTTCCCGGTCAGTCGCCGCTCCTGGACGCGGGCGACCCTTTCTTCCTCTATGGCAGCGACAAGGGCAGCGAGGCGCTGCAGGAGGCGTGGCGCCTGCTGGAAGCGCTGCTGGTGGAGATGAAGAAGCGCACGCAAGCTGCAGGCGCCGAGCTGTACGTGTTCTCCGAGGAGGGCGAGGCGGGCAAGCGCGAGCACAATCTGGCCACGCGCCGCCTGCGCACCGACAAGCACGGCGACTTCGTCATGCGCGACAGCCTGCGCCTGGACGTGCGCTGGAGCGCGCCGCTGGATCGTCTGCGCGAGATCTGTGGCCGCGCCGGCATCCCGCTCATCGAGCCCAGGCGCACGTACACGCGCTTTCGCGTCGACCCGCATCCCAACCGCCAAGGCAACGAGGCGATGGCGCACGACATAGCCGATGCGCTGATGCCGCGGTTGTCGGCGATCGCGCGGTAGGCGAATCGAGCAAGTCGATGGGGGGGGGTAGATTACCAGACCGACGAGATGTGCTTGTAGCGGCGGATCTTCTCGTCCTTCGTCACCAACGTCGCGCCCAGAACCATGGCCGTGGCGACGATCATGCGGTCTGCCGGGTCGTTGTGAAACGTGCCCGGCAACGTTACGGACTTCAGCGCAATGTTATTGTCCACAGGAACGAACTGAACAGCGGGCAACGCCTCGGTCTTCGCAATCCACTCAGCCACGTCCATCGTCAGCCGCAGGCGACCGCTCTTGACGAGAAGTGCGACCTCCCACGTGCTGATCGACGAGACGAAAAGTCTGCCCTGCGCGCCTTCATCGTGAAGGCGTTTCGTGAGGCGTTTTGGAATGGCGTCCGATTCCGACACCCACCAGACCCATGCGTGAGTGTCGAGCACAGTCACTGCAGGGACTCCCAATCATCCACACCGATCGGATCGGTGGGATCGGAATAGGCAATGACGCTTCCCTTCAGTGATTGCGTCGCCACCTTCGGCTCGTCGCGATAGGGCACGATCTTCAGCACCGGCTTGCCACGATCGGTAACGATCAGCTCCTGGCCCGTTTTCTCTACTTGCCGAAAGTACTGAAGCGCCTTCGCCTTGAGCTCGGATTTTGGAACGCTCGCCATAGTAGTCACGTAACATGGTCACTTGCCGGGAACAACGCCGTGCATGGAATGACCGAATCAGCGGTCAGCGACGGAAAGGTAACCGTAGCGCGCCAGCCACGGCGCCGTCAGGCCGGTGACGAGCGCGCGGTTGGGCAGCGGCATGCGTTCCAGCCACTCGTTGTCCGGAACGATGGGGATGCGGCCGCTGCGAAAGCGCGACGGGTTGCCGGACTGCGTGTGCGTCTCGCCGAGCTCGACAGTGTGGGCATCGACGAACGGCTCGGCGGGTGACGGTTCGCCCAGCCATTCGACGATGTCGGTGATGACGGCGGCCGGCTGCGAGGCGAAATCCTCGTACCGCACGCGCCGGTATGCCGCAGCACGAAGCTTGAGCAGCTCGGCGGTGGCGTTGCGGTAGTTCCACTGCATGGCGGCGCTGGCCGACTTGTACTGGCGCATGTACTGATCCTCGCCAGGCGCTTCGGGCTTGAGGATCTTCTTGCTCCAGGAGTAGGCGGTGGCGCGGCTGTCGCGGATCAGGTGCAGCACGTAGACGGGCGCGGCCTGCGCCGCGATCAGCGCGAAGCCGTAGCCGGCAAACTTCGAGGAGTTCACGATCACGCGCGCGCCGGAGACCGAGGCGATGGCGTCGTGCAGGGAGCGCAGCGCGATGGCGTAGGCGACCGCGCGCGCCGAAAACGGCTCGACGTGGCTGCGCCACAGCCACTGCGGCGCATAGCGGCTGCGATCGAGCTGCTCGGAAAGCTCGAGAAGGCGATGGGCGTTCTCGGGCGTCATGCCGCCGAAGGCACGCTCGGCCACCAGCTTCCAGAACCAGCAGTTGCGGAAGGGCTCGCCGCAGTTGCACAGCTCGTTTCGCAGAACGCCCTTGAGCCAGATGAAGCGCAGCTCGCCGGTGGAGACGAAGCCGGGGACGTGTCCGAGAATGCGATCGATGATGGTGCCGCCGTTGCGGCCGATTCCTGCGATGTAGAGGATCTTGTAGCTGCTCTCGCCCATGTTCAGGCGAGAGGCGTCGCGGCATCACCGGGCGTCGGTGTGCGCGCGATGGTCGGAAGATGGCTGGATGGGCGAATGCCCCGATCGAAGGCGATCCGGAGGCGGCGTCGCGAGGTGGCCGAGCGGATGACCATGTCCATCAGTTAGCAGCGCCGCGACCGGCAAGCGAGAGGCCCCCCATCAGCGTGCGAGCTGTGTGTACACCCGTGCGGCAGCCTCGCGAAGCGAGGCGAGGTCGGGCGCCTGATACGCCGCGGTCAGCTCCTCCTTCAGCCGGCTGCGAAACCGCGAGGGCCTGGCGACGGCCCGTTCCCGGATCTCGCTGCTGCCGGAATCCTCGCGCTCCATCTGCTCGACCCGCTTCTGCACGATGGCCTCGGCCTGCGCGGTCGCCTCGTACCTTGCGAACGTGGTGCCGAAGCGCGCGTTGACGCCGTCGATGACGCTGCCGAAGCGATGCAGAACGTCGTCGAACGTGGCAACGACGAACGCGGATCGCAGCGGCAGCAGCGCCTCATGGAATTCCACGTACCAGCGAAGCGCCCGCTCGACGGTCAGATACTGCTCGCGAATGACGACCGAGAGCACCGGATCGGGCACGGGCCGGATCAGCAGCAGGGCCGGCAGACCGTACCGATGCGCCAGCGCGAGCTGCGCCGGCGCGTGCAGATGGCGGGCGATGCGCGGCGGCGACGGCTGCGCGTAGGCGAAGGCGGCAACGGCGTAGGTGTTGGCGGAGCGCGGAAAGCCTTCGATGACGATGTCGGTGCCGGGGCCGGCCACGAGCTCGCGATGCCCGCGCAGCGCCATCTGTGCAGCGAAGATGCCGGGAACGCGGTCGAGCGCCACGCGCACCTCGAACCTTGCGCGCTGCCACAGCGTGCGCGGATCGGCGTCCATCGACGCCCTACATGCTGCTCTTGCGCGCGACCTGCTCGTTGATCCAGGCGTAGGTCGTAGCGAGTCCCTGCGCCAGGCGCGTCTGCGGCTCCCAGCCGAGAACCTGACGGCACAGGCTGTTGTCCGAGTTGCGGCCGCGCACGCCCATGGGCCCTTCGACGTGTCGGATGTCGATCTTCTTTCCGGCGACTCCCGACACGATCGCGACCAGCTCGTTGATGCTGACCATCTCGTCGCTGCCGAGGTTGAGCGGCTCGGCGAAGTCGGAGTCCATCAGGCGGCGGATGCCTTCGATGCAGTCGTCGATGTAGCAGAACGAGCGCGTCTGTTCGCCGTCGCCCCAGACCTCGATCGTGCCGCCGTCGTGGGCTTCGGCCACCTTCCGGCAGATCGCTGCCGGAGCCTTCTCGCGACCGCCTTCCCAGGTGCCGAGCGGCCCGTAGATGTTGTGGAAGCGGACGATGCGCGTGGCGATGCCGTAGTCCTCGCGATAGTGCGTGCACAGCCGCTCGGTCACCAGCTTCTCCCAGCCGTACGCGTCCTGAGGGTCGGCAGGATAGGCATCGCTCTCCTTGAGCGGCACCACGGCGGCATCCGTCTGCAGGCCCTGCGGGTAGACGCAGGCGCTCGAGGTGTAGAGGTAGCGCCGGACGCCGTTCTCGCGCGCCGCGTCCAGCGTGTGGATGTTGATGAGCGAGTTGTTGTGGAGGATCTGGGCGTGATTGGCCGAGATGAAACCCATGCCGCCCATGTCGGCCGCCAGCGCGTAGACGTGCTCGACGCCGCGCGTGGCGCGCAGGCAGTTTTCCCATCGCCGCAGGTCGAGAAGCTCGAACTCGTCGGCAGCCGTGGCCTCGAACTCCGGGGCCTTGATGTCGACGCCGCGAACCCAGAAGCCCTCGCGCTTGAGACGCTTGATCAGATGATGGCCGATGAAACCGCCGCCGCCGGTGACTAGAACCTTGGTCATTGCTCCTGCTCGTGCGGCGGGGCCGCGTCTTGCTTCACCCGTTCCAGGTCGAGTTCGGCCATGAACCGCGCCAAGCCCGCAAACGTCACGTCGGGAGCCCCCCCTAGCACCTGACGCCCCATGGTGCAGTCGCCAACGGGCAGATCCCCGCTGGCGGGAGGCCTGCGCGAGGCGTCGCTGAGGTTGCGGTAGTGCAGGCGGCAGCGCGTGTGATGCGGGATGGTCGCCTCGTCCCGATGGTCGATGCGGTTGCGTCCCATCGAGCTGGTGCGGCGCACGGAGCCGCTCATTTCAAGGCCCTTTTCGAAAACGAGCCCCGCAAGACAGGAGCCGTTCTGGCCGGTTACACCGGCGATGAATGAGCGTCTCGCAGGCATGAAGGGACGGGGGCGGGATAGGAGGAGGGAGGGGCGGTGTCAAGTTTTGTGGTCAATTGCGCACGGGGCACTGCAGCGGGACGCACGGACACAGCGAGGGAATGGACGAACGTCTTCTACCGTGCCGCTAGGTTCCTCTTCGCAGTCCGACGAGCTGCCGCACGGGATATATCGCCTGTTCCCAGAAGCTGACGACCCACGACGATGGCGAGCGCAGCGAAGCAGGCCGGAAGTCCACGCCGTCGACGCCGGTGGCAGGATACTCGTCGTAGTTCGGATGCAGCGTTCCGAACATCCGATCCCATATGCTCAGAACGACACCGAAGTTACGGTCGCGGTGCTGCAGCTCGATCGAATGATGGATGCGGTGGGATTGCGGCGTGACCAGAACGTACTTGAGCGGCCCGAAATTGGTTCGCACATTTGCGTGAATGAGTCGCGTGTACCAGAGCTGGAGCGTCGCAATAGTGACCGTCAGCGGATGGTCGAGAGGGAACAGGAAGAGAGGAACGAACGTGATGGAGGTCGCCACCAGATACTCCACCCAGTGCTGACGGTTGTCGGTGAAAAGATTCATCTGCCGCTGCGAATGATGGATGACGTGAAAGTGCCACAGGGCTGGGACGTGGTGGCGCACGAAGTGATGAATCCAGGCAAGGAAATCCGAGAGCAGGAATGCCACCAACGCCGTCACCGCCACCGGCCAGGCATCACTTGCCGTGAACGCGAAGCCGCCTGTGACACGATCGTAGATCGTCTTCAGCAGTCCCATGTAAGCAGGCAATACCGCGAGCTTGAAGAGCCCGTCCAGGTTGAACCAGACAAAGTCCTGCGCGAAACCGGCCGAGAAGACCCGCTGCTCCTTAATGGCCGGCCTGACGCGTTCGAGGAGCAGGACCACGGCGACCAACCCGAAGAAAGAGGGCTCGCCGTAGACCCGAAGCGCCGCGCGGTACATCGCGACAACCTCGACGGGGACGGCGGAAGTGACCCAGCCGACGAAGGTTTCGATCACGTGCAGCTCCCTCCGCGCACGCCACCCGTCCGCCGTGGGTCGGGCGGTACGTGCGGCTTTGCGTGTAGCACATCGGCTATCCCGCCTCGAATGTCGCGCGATCTCGAGACACTGCCGTCAGCGACGCCCGGTCTTCCACGATGAACGATTGACCGTGCCAACCGAACTGAATGTAGGCGAGGAAGTTCCAGCGGGGATTTCCGGCGAGGAACTCGAGCAGCGCCATGCGCTCGCCCGAAGCGCCGGCGAGGGAATGGCAGAAGTAGTCGTCGAAGGCGACGATCATGCCCGGCCGGAGTCGGGGCTCCAGGAACCGCAGAACGATCGCGGTGCTCGAATGCAGATCGCAGTCGATGTAGGCCAGCGCGATCCGCTCGGGTGATCCGCCCGGTGCAGCCTGACCTATGGTCTCTTCGTAGAAGCCGGGGACCACTTCATAGGCGTGGCGCGGTACGCCGCGGGCCGCGCACAGCCGATGAAACTCCTCGAGCTCCGTACGCATCCTGCCTGCTTTCCACCCTGGGTGGTCGTCCTTGTTCCCGCCCGGTGCGGGCAGTCCCTGAAACGAATCGTACGCCCAGAGCCTCGCCGGTAAGCCGTGCTTGCGCAGGTGGTGGTAGGCCATCGCGAATGTGCGGCTACCGTGACACCCAAACTCCACGTAGTCGCCATCTATTCCGTTGAACGCCAGGTAGTGCGCTGCATCGTAGAAGAACTGCTCGCGGTGCAGCACTTCCTGAAGCGTCGTTCGAAGGAGGAGACGGCGGCATACGCGAGCGGCGGCCAGTTCCAGGCGGTGGCGTAGGGCACTTTTCACATTGCCAGTCCTCGCGGCGTCCCCGGACCAGGAGAAGCCGAGGTCCGTGCCTGTAACCTACGAGCACGCGAAGCTCCACCGGTTCCCGCTCCGGATGTGTCTTGTCCAAGCCGCCGCCATCCAATAGGAGAGAGGCGTGCTTTGCGGGCGAAGGGTCGGCTGGCTGACCGGCGGCCTACTCATTGCTACGGTCGGTTTCGCACCGCTGGACGCGCGTGGCGCCGACGACGACGCCCTCGTCGAACGCTCGCGGGTCAACGTCGGCGATCCAGCAAGATTGCGTGCAGCCATGCTGAAAGCTCGTCGCGGCGAGCCGGTGACAGTGGCAACCATCGGCGGCTCCATTACAGCTGGCGGCGGTGCCACCTCTCCAGAACGCGTCTATGGCCGCATCGTTGCCGACTGGTGGCAGCAAGCTTTCCCCGAATCGTCGGTCAAATTCGTCAACGCGGGCGTGGGCGCCACCGGAACGCATTATGCCGTTCTCCGCGCGAAGCGGGACCTGCTCTCCCACGATCCAGACCTCGTGATCATCGAATTCGCCATCAACGACGGCGACCACGTCTGGTCTCGGTATCCGATGGAAGGCCTGGTGCGACAGATCCTGCGTCACGACGAAGGTGTGGCGGCGATGATGCTGTTCATGATGCGTAAAGATACCAGCAATGCACAAGCATGGCATGCCGAGGTGGGCGCGCATTACCGTCTTCCGATGGTGAGCTATGCTGATGCCTTTCGACCCGAGCTCGAAAATGGGCACATACAATGGGAAGAGATCGCTTCTGACGTTGCGCATCCGAACGATACGGGCCACGCCTACGCGGCATCCTTCATCATCGCCGTTCTGAGCGAGGTCGCAGCCGGCCTGCCGGCTACAGACATCTTTCCTGAAGTGAACCCCGTACCGCCGCCGCTGTTCACCGACACGTACGAAAGAACGGTACTGTTCGATGCTGCAGCGTTGACGCCAGAAGCTAACGACGGCTGGTGGTACGACGCAGATGCGGATGCATGGGTAACCGACGAGCCCGGCAGCCGCGTCGAGTTCGAGATCGAAGGCAACGTCGTAGCCGTCGTCCAGCATGCGCGAAAGGGTCCCATGGGAATGGCCGTCGCGACCATCGATGGCGACGCTCCAATGGTGCTCGATGGCTGGACTCCAATGACCTGGGGCCGTTTCCTGCGCGTCGAGCTCTTCCCCTGGGTCAGCAATGCTGCCGCGCACCGGGTGCGGTTCGAACTGCTATCGACCACGAATCCAGGCAGCACAGGCCACGAGTTCCGCATTAAATCCCTGGGCGCGGCGGGGCACCCCGTACGCGACTGCGCCGACGCGATCGACGATGATGTCATCACCGCAGGCGATGCCCTCCTGATCCTTGCGTCGGCCGTCGGCAGCGACGTTCGGTGCCCGCCATGGGTGTGCGATGTCAGTGGCGATGCACGAATCACGGCCAGAGATACGTTTGCCGTGCTGTCTGCCGCAGTCGCCTTACCTGTTCGTCTGGGATGTGCGCCTCCGCGCGGTGTCATGATTCGCCTGGAGTCGGCGGAATCCTTGGCGACTGCGGCATTCCGTATCGACTACACCAGCACACACGGGGAGCTGGCCGAGCACGATCATGCGCTGCAATGCGAGGGGCTGCGGCCGCAGGCGGCGTTCACCTTCACTGAGTCAGGCGCAGGCACGCTGGACCTGAGTTTCACGTCAGACGGCCAAAGCATCGACGGGCCCGCTTCGCTGGCATGGTGTGCTTTCGACGCGGCGACGCCGGTCGTGCCGGGCGACGTCACCGTCCAGATTCTCGATGCCGAGACTCGAGATGGAGCCAAGCCATGGGGCGTTCGAATTTCCGCGATGGTGTGGTGATGGATTGATCGGCAGTGCGACTGTTGCCGCGCTGCTCTTGGTCGTTCAACCGTGCAGCCGCCGCTGCTGCATGAGCTGACGCACGAACAGCGCTACGAAGCGCGGATTGTGCTGAACGTAGCGCCGCCACAGCCGGCGCGGCTCGCACAGCAGACGGAACAACCAGCCGAGACCGAGCTGCTGCATCCACATCGGCGCCTCTCGCTTGTGGCCGGAGACGAAATCGAACGCGGCCCCGACGCCGAGCATGACAATATCGAGTCTGGATCGATGCTGGGCCATCCAGCGTTCCTGCCGGGGGCAGCCGAGCCCGACGAAAAGGATACGCGCGCCGGAGCTACGGATGTCCGCGACGACCGCAGCGTCCTCTTCCGCCGTCAGTGGGCGAAACGGCGGGCAATAGCTATACGCGATTTGAAGCCCCGGCGCGCGACGGCGCAACTCTGCAAGCAGATCGCGCATGACATCGTCTTCGCCGCCGTAGAAGCCGACGGGCACACCCCGGCGAGCCGCCTGCTCGCACAGAAAGGGCAGCAGCCACGGTCCGTGTACGCGCGTGGCGTCCCGCAGGCCGAGCAGACGCAGACACCACACGAGCGGAACGCCATCGGCAGTCACCAGGTCGGCGCCGTTGACGACGTCCTGAAAGGCGGGATCATCGTACCCTTCCATCACCATGTGGACGGTACACACGCAGACGTATCGGCCGATGCGCTCGTCGGCCCAGGAAAAGGCGAGCTCGGCCACGTTCTCGCTGGTGACCGCATCCACGCGTGTCCCGACGATCACACGTGTCGCGTACGGCACGGCGGCGGCCTTGGTCGCCGTGGCCATCGTCAGTACGCGCCGTCCGATTTTGCCAACGCGCCGAAGGTGCGCAAAAGGATCTGCAGGTCCAGCCACAGCGACCAGTTGCGAACGTAGTACTCGTCCAGCCGCATCCGCTGAATCAGCGTCAGCTCATTACGCCCGCTGACCTGCCACAAGCCGGTGATGCCGGGCCAAGCAAGAAGAATCGTGCGAAATTTGTCCTCGAGGCCATGCAGTTCGTGCTGGATGTACGGTCTCGGACCTACCAGGCTCATGTCGCCGAGCAGTACGTTACCGAGTTGCGGAAGCTCGTCCAGACTCAGCCGCCGCAGATAGCGGCCGACCCGCGTGACACGTGGATCACGCGTCTTGAGCTTCTTGAAATGCCGCCATTCCTCGCGGGCTACGGCGTCATCCCGGAGGTGGTCGTCCAACCGCTGGTCGGCATCGGTGAACATCGTTCGAAACTTGAAACAGCGGAACAGGCGCCCATGTCGTCCCACCCGCTCCTGCACGTAGAACGCGGGTCCCCTGCTGTCCAACCGGATCAGCAGTGCGATCAACAGTAGGATCGGAGCAGCGGGCACCAGCAATACGGTGGCTCCAAGGATATCCGTTATGCGCTTGATGATCAGGTTGCTCGGCCGCGCCAAGTTCGATCGCATCGAGATCAGGAGATTGGCGCCGATGGTCTCGGTCTCGATGTCGATGACCGCCATTCCGATGGACGCCGGCATCACTCGAAGCGAGTCCACGCGCCCCTCGCACAGCGACACGATCCGGGACAGCAAGTCCCCGCTGGCATCGGGAATCGCGATGACGACGTCCCGGACGCTCAGTGTGTCGAGGAGGCCCGGCAGCGCGTCGTACGGCCCGAGAACCGGCAGCGATCGGTCGGCCGGCGCCACCGCCCGGCGGATGTCGTCGGCAACGAAGGCGACGGGCTCGTAGCCCAGCGTGATGTCATTCTTGAGCCCGTTCGCCACGTCGACGGCCGCGTCGCCGGTGCCCACTACGAGCACCTTGCGACACCAGAGGCCGGCACGCGCCAGCCCCTTTTTCAGGCAGTATCGTGACAGCGTCAGGGCCGGCAGGGAGACGATCCAGAGACTGCCGATGAGGGTTCTGGCCACCTCGCGCTCCACGTTCTCGGTGAAGCCAAGGACCACGACCATGACGGTGCCCCATGTGCTGGCACGGACGACGGCACGCACCTCATCCCAGAAGTTGCTGTGACGCGAGTACAGGCGCGCCGCCGCCAGTGCGACCAGCCACGGCGCAAAGAAGTACAAGCCTCGGAAGTAGAAACTCAGCTCGTACAGATGCGGTAGCGACGGAAAGAGCAGCGGCAGCGCAACCGTTCGGACCGACCACACCAGGAGCAGACACGCGCACAGCGTCAGCCAGTCGGCAGCCACCAGGCTCAGTCCCACCAGGATCTGCCGCGATTCCTCGAGCAGTCCGCGACGGGAGGACAGCTTGGCGATCTCGATCGAAAGATCGCGGGATTGCGTCTCGGTGGATGCCGTGGCCATCTTCCCGTCCGTCCGTTCAGGCAGCCACGCAGCTACGGCAGACGGGACCTGCCGCAGCGTCGGCAATGACGACGAGGAAATGGAAGACGTGACGGAGCACCACTCCGCGTACTCTAGCGAGGGATCGGCGGATGACCAACCACCGACGCCTGCGTCGGCGCTTCCTCGACCGCATCGATGGATCGCCGCCGGCGCCGCGTTGCACCTGGCGTGCCTTCACCTGGACGCCGCCTCGCCGGGCGATCCGTCGCCTGCAACGATCGGCGTCCGCAACCTCCTGCTCGTGGTGGTCCTGCCGACGCTGCTCGCCGCCGCGACCGTGCGGGCGGGGAGGCCACGGGCGGCGCTACGCGCGCCCGTTACGGCCTTCGGAGTATTGGGTGCACTTGCTGCCCTCGGCGCCGTGCGAAGCCCCTACCCCGTCGCGGCCTTGGAGCAGGTCGGCTACCTGTGGAGCTACGGCTGCCTGTTCACGATGTATCGATCGCTCGGATCGATGCGGCGCCCAGCCCCATGCCTGGGCGCCATCTGGCTGGCAGTGGTCGGCGTGGCGATCGCGTCATTCCACACGTTCGTTGCTGGAAACCCCTATGGAGCCGTCACCAGACGCCTGACCAGTTACGTGGCACCACAAGCGTTCGGCCTCGCGCTTCCCATCGCGTTTTCGCTCACGCTGATCGGCGCAGAGCGCGGCTGGCTCGCAGCCTACAGTGCGAGCCTTGCCGCGGGCTCGACGGCGGTTGCAGCCGTCGCGAATGGCAGCCGTCAGGCCTTCGTGGCCATCATCGGCATATGGATCGTTGCGGCAGCTCCTCGAAACGGCAGGTGGCTGCCTCCGGCGCCATTCCTCACTCTGGCAGTCGCCGCCTTGTCCCTCGTACTGCTTTGGACCGTTGCACCTTCAGGAGTGCGCACGTTCATGCGTGAGCACCATCCGATCGACCTGCTGTTGTTCGGCAAGAGCTTCGCGGAGACCGGTGATGCCGGGACGTTCCGTGACCGGCTGCAGATTTACCGCGCTCTACTGGAACGGACGTCGAACGCGGAATGGGCCGAGCTGGCGATCGGCCACGGCACCTCCAGCTCCGCTGTCGTGATTGCGGATGGCGATGTCCGCTATCGCGACTACGACGCCGCGCGGCTCGACCCGAACCGCACCGCTCATAACGAGTTCATTCGCGCAATGTACGAGTGGGGCCTGGTCGGAGCGTTGGCTCTTGCCGTGGTCGTGGCTGCACCGCTGCTTGATCTGAGACGGCAATGGCGCCGCACGCGCGCGCCGGCGGATCTATGCCTCCTGGCTGTCGCCACCATCGCCCTGCTGTTCTATTCGCTGCTCGGCAATACGTTGTCGGCCGCTTCGGGTCCGCTCGGTGCCGCGCTCGCGCTGCTCTATGCGGAGATCGATCTGCGCTGCGGGGAGCGAAGCGCGTGAGGGTACTGCTGGTTCACAACTTCTACCGCCAGCCGGGCGGTGAGGATTATGCCTTCCACGCCGAGGCCACCGTGCTCTCGCGCAACGGCCACGAGGTGAGAACGTTCGAGCGCGCCAGCGCCGACGCCACCGAGTCCCTGTCGGGCGTGCTACGGACCGCGATGGCTACCGCGTGGGCCTCGGAGACGGCAGCGGCGCTCGAGTGCGAGATGCGCGGGTTTCGACCGGACGTGGTGCACTTCCACAACACCTTTCCGTTGATCTCACCGTCGGCCTATTACACCTGCAGACGCGCCGGCGTCCCGGTTGTCCAGACGCTGCACAACTACCGACTGCTATGCGCCAAGGCGGAATTGTTCCGTGACGGCGCGGTCTGCGAGGATTGCCTCCACGGGTCTTCCTTCTCGGCATTGCGCCATCGCTGTTACCGCGGTTCGCTGCCGGGAACCGCCGCCGTGGCCGGAATGCTGTCGCTGCATCACGCCATTGGGACGTGGCGCCAGACGGTCGACCGGTATGTCGCGCTGACCGAGTTCGCCCGCGCCAAGTTCATCGAAGGCGGATTGCAGGCCGACCGCATCGTGGTCAAGCCCAACTTCCTGACCAATGCGCCGCCCGTTCGCGCCGGAGACGGCGACTACGCGCTGTTCGTCGGGCGACTGACGGAAGAGAAGGGCATCACCACGCTCATGGATGCATGGGAGAGGATCTCCATCCCGTTGCGTATCGTCGGTAGTGGGCCCTGGGAAGCACGACTACGCGCCTGGGCCGCCAGCCGGCCGCACGTGTCCGTCGAGGGCTGGGTGCCGCCCTCAGAAGTCGCTCGCCACCTGGCGGCCGCGCGCTTCCTTGTGATGCCTTCGCTCTGGTACGAAGGCTTCCCCATTGTTCTGCTGGAGGCGATGGCCGCCGGCGTACCGGTACTGGCGTCGCGTCACGGATCGCTGGCGGAGTTGGCCGTCCAGACGCGAGGTTGCGTGACGGTGGCACCGGGCGATGCGCCGGCGCTTGCGGCCGCATCGCTGCGCTTGTGGGAAGACGCACCGCTCAACCGTTCGCTGTCCCTGCGGGGCCGCCAGGCCTTCGAGGCGTCGTACGACTCCGACGCCGGCTACCGGCGACTTCTCGAGGTGTACGAAGGCGTCGTGGAGACCAGCCCGTCCAGGCATCCGCACCCGTCCAGCGTGTGGGTGGAGAATACGCCCGTGGCTGACCTGAATCTGCGCGAGACCGTGGACCTGATTGGAAGGTGGCTCGACGATGACGTTGCCCGCCGCGTGGCCACCGCCAACCTCGATTTTCTCCGGCTGGCCGCGCGCGACCGCGAACTCGCACGTGCACTGCGCACTGCCGACCTCGTGACTGCGGACGGCACGCCCCTGCTGTGGCTCGCGCGCATGCAGGGCGATCGACTGCGCAGCCGCGTTGCAGGTGCCGATCTGATCCTGCCGCTCGCGGAGGAAGCTTGCCGCCGGGGAAGATCCATCTATCTGCTCGGCGGCAAGCCCGGTGCGGCGACGCGAGTGGCTGCGCTGCTGAGCGCGCGCTTTCGCGGCCTTCGCATCGCTGGCGCCGCAGCCCCCACCGTCGATCTCGACGACCCGGAAAGCTGCGCCGCCATCGTGCGCGCTATCGCCGACGTCAGGCCCGACCTCCTCCTGGTCGCTCTCGGCTGCCCGAAACAGGATCTGTTTCTGATGCGCCATCTCAACGACCTGCATTGCAAGGTCGGCATCGGTGTGGGCGCAAGCCTCGACTTCCTGGCCGGCAGCGTGCGCCGCGCGCCAGCCGCGCTCCAGCGTCTTGGTCTGGAGTGGGCGTTCCGCATGTTGCAGGAGCCGCGCAGGCTCGGCTCCCGCTATGCTCGCGACCTCGCGTTCCTCGTCCTCGCAGCACTGCGAACTCGTCGGTCGGCACGCCTCCGCCGCGGCGCATCAAGCCCGCCGTGACGCCAGCCGTGCTCGTAGCGCACGCAAGACTACGCGTTCGT
The DNA here is from genome assembly GCA_035626395.1 of Candidatus Limnocylindrales bacterium. Lineage (NCBI taxonomy): Bacteria > Bacillati > Chloroflexota > Candidatus Limnocylindria > Candidatus Limnocylindrales > Candidatus Limnocylindrales bacterium. The sequence goes on from DASPNR010000007.1 coordinate 51,012, forward strand.
CCTCATCGAGACCCAGTGCGAGGCACACACCGACGAACGTGATACCGACGGTGAGGGCGGTGATCGCCATCGCCACCAGCGTTGCTGCGGGCGGCATCGCCAATACGCAGGCATGGCCCGCGATCAGCGATGCCACGCCGCCAAGCACGGGTCGCAACGTACGGCGATCCACGGGCCAGACGTGCAGCAACCGGTTGACGGCGATCGCAGCAAGAGTGCTGACGGTCGCGATCGTCAACGTGTTCGCGATCGCCGCCCCGACGAGACCGAGACGTTGCACCAATATGGTACCGACCACGGCATTCAGGGTGAGACCGCACGTCGTGAAGGCCAGCCACCAGGTCTGCTTGCCGCTCGTGATGAGGAGCAGCACGAGGTTTCCCGAGACCACCAGAAGGAGCTGCGAAGTCGCCAGGAAGCGCAACACCCACGCCCCTTGCGCATAAGCATCGCCGAAGGTCGTGCCGAGCAGCGCTCCCGGCATCACGAGGAAGAATACGTAGACCGGAAGACTCAGATAGAGGCCCCACCGAGTACTCCGCCACATGAGCTGCTGCAGCGCCGCATGGTCGCCAGTGGCGACGAAGCGCGCCGCCATCGGAGCGAAGATCGACGTGAACGAGCCGACGACGATGGTGAAAGCGATCGAGACCTGACTAGCCGCCTGATACAGGCCCATCTCATGCGGTGGCCGAAAGTAGCCGACGATCAAGCGATCGAGCATCGTCCCTACGATTCCGAAAGTGACAGCCAGCGACGACGGCGCAGCGAATCGAACGAGCTCGCCGATGTTCCAACGCGGACGCGAGCCGGTTCTCATCTGCGGAAACAGGACGAGGAGGAAGGGAACCGTCAGCACGCAAGCACCGGTGAACGAGAAAAATACTGCGTACACGGCAGCATCCAGTGCATTGGTGCCCGCGCCTACTGCGACCAGGAACGCCACCAGCGACAACAGCGGCTGTGTGACGTCCTCCGCGATGGCGCCAAACTGCATCCGTTGAGAGATACGCGTCGAGTCGACGAGTATGCGCAGCATCGCAAAGACCGGAACGATCTTCGCGAACGAGCGCAGCTGCTCTCCGCTGAGCGATCCATGCAGCACGCGGGTGCTGATGGTGTCGGCGAACGCGGCCAGTAGCGTCGCCAGAGCGAGCGAAGATACGAGCGTCAGCGCGATCGCCTCGAAGACGACGGCGCGAAAGCGCGAATCATCGATCCTCCAGTATTTGGATCCGAAGACGACGATGCCGCGGTGGAGACCGAGAGGTGCGATCGTGCCCAGGACGCGAACGGTCACGAGCCCGAGCGCCAGTCGGCCGAAGTCATGCATTCCCAGATATCTCGCGAATACGATCTGGGCAGCCACCTGGATCAGACGGCCGAGGACCTTACCGAGGAACGACGTCCCCGCTCCGCCGGCCAGACGTAGCGTCTGGCTGTCCGCGCGGGCCGACGGATTCGCCGGAGGAGGTGTCGGTGCATGCTCTTCCTCGATCGACATCATCCTGCCTTGCAATCCGCCAGTGAAAAGAGGATTCGTCGGCGCTCGCCACGAGTCGGCGGTTCCTTTTAAAGCACACACGGCGTCGTTGCGAGAGTGCTTCGAGAACATGAAGTCAGGCCGGCTCTTCTCTATCGTCACCGTCACCAGGAACGACCTCGCCGGCTTGCATGCGACCGCAGCCAGTATCCGCGAGCAGACGTCCCGAGACTACGAGTGGATTGTCATCGACGGTGCGTCCAGCGATGAAACGCCGCGATGGCTGGCAGACAACGCCGGGAACGGAGACGTTGTCGTCTCAGAGCCCGATCGCGGGACGTACGATGCGATGAACAAGGGTCTGGACCGCGCAACCGGCCGATACGTGGTCTTCCTCAACAGCGGCGACACGCTGGCATCGCCCGATACGCTGGGCGCCGTCGGTGCTGCGGTCTGCGCGGCTGAAGTCGAGCCGGACCTTGTCTACGGCGATTCGATCGACGTCCCGGCCGGCGGCAATGAGCTCTATCGCAGGTCCCGGCGGCATGTCTTCCTGCCGTACGGGATGTTCACGTCGCACCAGGCGATGTACTTCCGGCGCGCCCGCCGACCCGAGCTGCGCTACGATCTGCAGTACCCGCGGTCGGCGGACTTCGCCTTCGTTTGCAGCTTTCTCCGCGCCGACGCGGCCGGGCAGGCACGTTGCCTGTACCTGCCGCGGCCCCTGTGCCGCTTCTCGCTGGGCGGCCAGCATTTCACGAATCGCGAGCAGGCCATGCTCGAGGACTTCCGCATCCGTCGTCGGGTGCTCGGACAGCCGCTGGCGATGGCGGCGGCCCTTTACGCGCTTCACCGGCTTCACCACGCCACCAAACTGGCGGCCCCTTGGCTCACCAGGCGGCTTCGCTACGACACCGCCGCCGGTGGACCGTCGCGCGTGCGCTGATCGTGGCCTCCGTCGCGGTCATCGTACCGGCCCGCAATGCCGAGCGATGGGTCCGGCGCCTGATGGCGTCGATCCGTCTCCAGACGTTCAGCGACCTCGAAGTCGTCGTCGTCGACGACGCCTCGACCGACGATACCGCCGGCAGCTTCGAGCGATACGCGGGTGCAATACCGTTGCGGATCCTGCGGAATGCGGTGCGAACAGGCGTGGCCGCGGCGCGCAATCTGGCGATCCGCTCGGCGGACTGCCGGTGGATCGCGATCGTGGATGCCGACGACTGGATTCATCCTGAACGGATCCAGCATCTGACCGGCATCGCGCAGGCGACGGGGGCACAATGGGTGGCCGATCAGCAGCTCTGGGTCTGCGGCGATCCGCCGCGGCCGGTGCGTCGCCTTCTGGACGGTCGCGGAATGCCGCTGGAGCAATCGGAATTCGCGCAACGACTGCTGTTGCATTGCGGCGTCCAGGGCCGGGACTGCGGCAACCTGGCAACGCTACAGCCGCTGGTCGAGCGCGCGGCGATCGACCGGCACGCCCTTTGGTACGACGAGTCCCTCCGGTGGTGCGAGGACCTGGAATGGTCGCTGCGTTGCACCATGGCTGGCCTGCGGTTGGGATGGTGTTCGGATGCAGACTACTACTACTGTCAGACGGGAGCGCCCTTCCTGCATTACGGTGACAGGTCCGATCTCATGACGAGCGCACACGAGGCGATCCAGGCCAGCATGTCCGGCGAGCCGTCGCTTCAGCCCGCGCTCAAGCGCCGAACGCGCGACGTCCGACGATCGACGGCATTCCTGAAGGCGGTCCCGCGAGGCGCTCCGGAACTGCTGCGCCTGCCTCCCGCGACGCTCGCGTCGAATCTGTGGTGGCGCGTTCGCAACAAGGCGCGTCTGTTGGCACTGCGTCCTTCCGCAGTGGACCGAAGCCGTTTCGACCGCGCGTGGCGCGACGTTCGGATGGAGATGGAGTCGTGACCAGCAAAACCGCTCACGCCGCGCTCGTGCAAATACCGCCGCGGGCGCTCCCGCCACTTCGGCGATCGTGCATCCAAGCTCTGCAGACCCTGCCTCTGCCGGTCTGGCGCATTTACAACCGCAGCATCCGGACCCTCGGCCGGCACCGCACGGCCGTCACCTGGTTCTCCGCCCGCATGGACGTGGACATCAGCGATTTCATCGGGATGTTCATCTACCACTTCGGTGTGTGGGAACCGCACGTTTCCGCCGCGATCGCCGCCAGGCTCGGACCCGGCGACGTCTTCTGCGACGTAGGTGCCAACATCGGCTACCACAGCCTGCTCGCATCGCGGGCCGTCGGCGATACGGGACAGGTGGTGGCCATCGAAGCTTCACCGTCCATCGCGCAGCAACTGGAGCACAACCTGCGGCTCAACGCGGCAGGCAATGTGCGCGTCGTGCAAGCAGCGGCGTCGGATCGCCGGGGCAGGGTAACCCTCTTTCGAGGCGAGCAGGGCAACAGCGGGAAAACGACGACCGTTGCAGGGCACGGGCAAGAGCAAGAGGCCGACGTCCGATGCGCGCCGCTTCACGAGCTCCTGACGGCAGAAGAACTCGCGCGTCTGCGCCTGATCAAGATCGATGTCGAGGGAGCCGAAGGTGCGATCATAAACGATTTCCTCGACAATCGTGCCTGCTACGCCGACGACGTCGATCTCATCGTCGAGATTTCCGGCGGCCAGGAACACGTCGCTCGAGTGGTCGGACGATTCCGTAGCATCGGCTACGAGCCGTACCTGCTTCGCAACGACTACGACGTCGCCAGCTACCTGCGCTTCCAGCGCGTTGAGCCGCCCCTCCCGTGGACCATCCCTCATGGCGGGCAACAGGACATCCTGCTCACCCGCCGCGGTCGTTAGCTCCGCCGTCAATCGATCTTGGGTATCGGCAGCGTCCCGCGCCGACGCCACAGGTCACGCACCGTCGTCGACGCGAGGAGCGGGCCCAGGAACGACAGTACCAATGCGCTCGCGTCCGCACCGACGCCGTCCCATCGGAGCTTCAGCCGATCCAGCTCCGCCAGCGTCGCGGCCTGGTCCAGGCCGAAAGTCGCGCACGTCTCGCGACCCAGTCGCCGCAGGTACCGCCGGGCGAAATGCCGCCGGACGGGCGTGTTCAGCACCTCGTGCCAGCGATTCACGGATGATTGCACGACAGAGGAGCCGCTGAGATTGGCGGACTTGTCGCCCAACCGGCCCGAGTCGGCAGCTACCGCGTCGCCATCAAGCATGCGCACGTCGTACTCCAGTCCGAGGTGCTCGCACACCCGGCGACATATTCCTTCCGGGTCCGATACGAGATGCTCGTAGCGTACCGTCAGGAATCGGTCGGGACGTTGCGTCAGCGCTTCATGGATTGCGCAAGGGCCGCGATAGAGGTCCAGGAGCGCGTTGTGGAGCCACAACCGGTCGCCTCCCCAGGTCGTGATGACGGACGAAAGAACGTCGAGCGGGTTGCGCAGGAGAACGATGGCTTTCGCATCCGGAAAGACCCGGAGGACGAAGTCGATGATGAGGAAGTAGCGTGGCGTCTTGTCGAGGAAGTAGGCCGTTTCGCCGCCGGCTGCCCGCCGATAGACGTCCAACGTGAAGCCTCGCACCGCGTCCTCGAAGTCGCGCGCACCGTTCGGCATTCGAGCGGCGAGGTCCTCAATGGCGATGCACGCCCCGCGCTGGGAATACTCCGCATAGCTGCGGATGCCGCTCCCGGCCACCATGCCCGCCAGCGGCAGCAGGATCCACGGCTCGCTCGCCGTCGCGATGCTCGGATGTCCGGCGAGCAGCCGCTGGAGCAGCGTCGATCCGCTGCGCGGGAGCGAAAAAAGGTACAGGGGTGTCACACTCAACGCCCATTACCGCTGGCCGCCTCCATTGCAATCGGCCTGCCCTTCGCACAGGCTCGAAGTTCGGCACGACGGTCGGCCATGGATGAAATTCGTCAAGGAGCCGCGAACAGCCAGCGCCCGGTCGGTAGAACCAGCGCGTTCGTTCCGCTTGCGCTGGCCCTGCTTCACCTCACGGTGAAGGTAATCTCGTACCTGCCGTCGCATCTGATCCGGAACGCGCTGCTCCGGACTCTCGGCATGCGATTGGGGAGCGGCAGCACGCTTTACAGCGGATTCGAGCTGCGTTCGCCGTGGAAGATCCAAATCGGCGATGACACGGTGGTGGGGCACCGTGCAACATTGGACGGACGGCGAGGCCTTCGGATCGGCGCCCACGTCAACTTCAGCTCCGAAGTCATGGTGTGGACGCTCCAGCACGATTACCGGGATCCTTTCTTCACCGTCAGCGGTGCGTCCGTGGTGATCGAGGACTATGCGTGGCTCGGCCCGCGCGTGATCGTGCTGCCCGGCGTCACGATCGGCAAAGGAGCGGTCATCGCAGCGGGAGCAGTCGTAACCGCGGACGTTGCCCCGTATGCAGTCATGGCAGGAGTGCCCGCGCGCCAGATCGGCACTCGCCCGGCGGATCTGCGCTACACGCTGAGCCATTCAATCGCGCCATTCATTTGAGCGCCGGCACACCACCTCCCGGCTCCAGCACCGGAGGCCAGCGGCGGCGGTCCCCGTGCACGACGCGCTTGTCACGCATTGCGACCTGTCGCTCGGGCGCCCGGATCCGCCAATCGACCACGAGGCACGCGACCGAGAACCAGAACGGCAGCGCGAGCTTCGCCTGGTTGAGGACCGGGTTGAACGTCAGCTCGAAGAGGAACGACGCGACGAAGACGGTGGCGGCCAATTCCATGCGCGCCGTGCGCGCAACGTAGTCGGGCAGACTCAGGATCGCATGCTTCAAGGCGACGATGCAGGGCAGGAGAAACAGGATCAGACCCAACGTGCCTCCGAACGCCATCACGTCGAACGTGTCGGAATGGCTGGGGAGCACACTGAGGCCCACCCGCATGATTGGAGAGCCTACAAAAAGCTGACCCCACAGCGGACTCGACTGGAACAGTTCCCATCGCTCGCTGTACGTCACCAGTCGGACGCCGGGGCTGCCGCTGGGTAGAAGCGCCTGATAGACGATCGCCGCGGTCGCCACCGAGGCGAACGTCGCGCAGGCGACCGTGGCTACCCACAACCGTCTGGCGGCCGCAGCGGGTTGCCGCATCCGCCGGCGCGAGCGTAGCTCGACGATGAACATGGCGCCGATACCGATGAGCGCGAACGCAAAGCCGGTCAGCTTGATCGTCGCGGCCGCGGCGAGGCTGAAGAAAACGACGAGCGCAATTCTGCGCATGGCCCAAGGATCGGCCAGCGCTGCACCGACGACGGCAGCGAAGTACACACATTGTTCGTGGTAGATGTGCTTCAGGTCCACCATCCGCACGCCGAGTCGCCACAGACCGAGGATGACGACCATGACCACAGCGGCCAGCACCAGGACGACGGCGAGCCTTCGTTCCAGGTACCGTTTCTCCGTCGGCAAATACATGGCCATGTAGGATGGCAGGAACGGCAAGGCGCACAGCCCCCGGCCCAGGAATGAATCGGACAGCTCCGCGCCGTACTGGAAGATCGTGTAGACACTGCCGGCGATGACGAAAACGGCGAACGAGAGCACGGACAGGAAGGGAAGCGTCGCCAGCGGGAATCCCCGCGCACCGAGCCAGTAGAACGGTAGTGCGAGCGTCGCCAGGAACGCTGGAGCGTACTTGGCCGGCGCAAACCGCTGTAGTCCCCACTCGGTATCGGACGGGTCGACCGCGAAGGCCGTCGCAAGCACCAGCGCAGCCAGCAGCAGGTTGGTTCCGAAGCGCACCAGCGGCCGGCTCCGAATCGTGATCCGGATCGGCTTGACGCGCCTCATGACGTCGAACTGCCTGAGATCCGCGGAAACGGCAACACGGCCGCCTCGTCTTCTCGCGCGATCCCGCCTACGATGGGTCCGATGCGTGTCGATCGTTCTATGGCTACGCCGGTTCGATGAATCCTGCAGTGTCCGCCATACCGTGGCGCCGCTCCGCGCTGCCACTTCTCCTTGCCGCCTTCCTCGCAGCCACGTTTCTGGCTCTGGGCGCCAATTCGGATGTAGGCCGCAACTTCGTCACGGTTGGCTGCGGTGCATTAGCCGTCGCTGCCGTCACCGTCGCCGGACGCTACGCGACGGCTACGATCTCTCCTCCTTTCCTCGTACTCGCGTTCGCTCTGCCGATACAGGCGGTCGTGCAGACGATCGCCGCGTTGACGGGCGTCGTCTCGGACGATTTCGCACCGGTCGCGACACTGGCGGACGCGTCGGCACTGTACGTTGCCTATGCGCTGTTCCTGGTTGCGGCCCGCCTGGCTCTACCGACGCTGGGCGACGTGCGAACGATCGTGACCGCTTTGGTCACGCTCGGCCTGTTGGAAAGCGCCTACGGTGCGCTCAACCTGCTGGCGGGAAACGAATACCTGCTCGTGTTCAAGCGCCTCGCCTACCACGACTCGGCAACCGGGACGCTCGTCAACCGCAATCACTTCGCCTACGTTCTCGAGATGACGATTCCTCTCGCGGTCACCACCGCGATCGCTTCGCTGCCAGCGCGATACTCGGGGACTATCGCCGCTGCCGAAGAGAAGGCCAGGGCAGGCATCGTCATGGTCGCGGTCGCCGTCATGCTGCTGGCGTTGCTGCTCTCGCGCTCCCGCATGGGGCTCGCCAGCCTTGTCGCTGCCGCCGTCATGATGATCGGGTGCGAGCGGGTTCTCCGGCCGGCGGGCGTCTCGCCAAGTGCGTTAGCTGGCCGAGGCGCGGTGGCGATTCTGGTGGCAATCACGTCGGTCTTCGTCGCCGGCGTCGGCTTGGACGTCGCGATCGAGCGCTTCTCCCACGCGAGCTCGGACCTGGAAGTGGGCCGTCTGCCAATCTGGCGGGATAGCTGGCCGATGGCGCTGACGCATCCGTTGTTCGGGAGCGGCTTCGGCGGCTACGGTGAGTTGATCGCCTCCTATCGCGACGGGCCTTCGGGCTTCAGCTATGGCCATGCGCACAGCGATTATCTGGAGACGGCGATCGAGGGCGGCATCGTGGCGGTGCTGGTCGTGGCCGCGTGGATGACCTTCTTCGTCCGCCGCCTGGTGCGCGCTCTCCGTATGACCGTTTCGCCCGAACGTCGCATGATGATCGTAGCGGCCGCGACGGGGATCACCTCGGTCGCGCTGCACTCCACCCTGGACTTCGGCTTGCGCATTCCGGCCGTCGCGTTGACCCTGCTGCTGCTCGTCGCTGTCTTCCTCCGTCTGACGGACGGCGAGGAAGCGCGACCCGTTGTTCGTGCGTGAAACGATGATCGACCTCCATTGTCATCTGCTGCCTGGGATCGACGACGGTCCGCGGACCTGGGGGGAGTCCATCGATCTTTGCCGCGCGATGGTCGACGATGGCATCACCCGTGCCATCACGACGCCGCACCTGATCGACGGCGTGTACGAGAACACGCTGCAAGTGACGCGGCCGCTGGTAGCCGAGCTCCGACAGCGGCTTGGTGACAATGGCATTTGCCTGGATGTCGATGCGGCGGCGGAAATCGACATTTCCTCGCGCTTCGTTTCGGGCGACGGCTCCGACATACCCACCCTGTGCGGCACTGCCGCGCTGCTGGAGATGCCCGTCGCGGTCATCCCTCATGCCATGGAGCGAATCCTGTTCGCTGTGCGGTCACGGAGCCTGCTGCCGGTGCTGGCTCACCCCGAGCGCAATCACCTCGTGCAGGAGAATCCGGAGGTCGTGGCGTCGTGGGTTGAGTTGGGTGCCATCTTACAGCTCGACGCAGAATCTCTGCTCGGCCTCTGGGGCAAGAGCGCTCAGCGCTGCGCCGAGCAGCTGCTCATGAAAGGCATCGTCGGCGTGGTGGCAAGCGACTCCCATTCCTGCCGCAAGCGGCCGCCGCGCATGTCGGCGGCCGCGGCCAGGACTCGCGCACTGCTCGGAGATTTCGCATCGCATATGTTCACCGCCACTCCTGCCGCGATCCTCTCCGGACAATTCCGCGATCTGCCGAACCTGGAAAGGGATCCGGCACGATCCCGCTCGTTCTTCGGACGCTTGTGGAAGCGCTGAGGCCGGTGACGATCAAAACGTCATTGCAAAGTCTGCTCCCCGCGCTGGACGTCGTGCTGGCGCCGCTCGTAGCGCCCGCCGCAGTCTTGCTGCGACTCGTGCGGACCGCGGGGCTGCACCGCCTGCCGCTGTGCCGGCGAGTTCTCGTGAGCATCGGTCTGCTGCCGGTACGCCGGCACTATTACGAGCCGTTGTTCCATCCACGCGACCTTCGCGCGTCCTTCGACAGAGACCGGCCGCTGCCGGGCGTCGATCTGCGCGTTGACGAGCAGCTTTCGTTGCTGCGCGAGCTGCGCAGCACGAGGGAGGAGATCGCCGACCTCAGCGTGACTCCGACCACGGATCTGTCTTTCCACTTTGGCAATATTGCCTTCGAATCGGGCGACGCCGAGATATGGTATGCGGTCATCCGTCATCTCCGTCCGCGGACGATCATCGAGATCGGATCGGGATATTCGACGCGGCTCGCGGCGCGGGCAATCGAGCGCAACAGCCTCGACGATGCGTCCTACCGCTGCCGTCACGTGTGCATAGAGCCGTACGAGATGCCGTGGCTCGAGAAGCTGGGCGTAGAGGTGGTGCGCCGGCGGGTGGAAGACGTCGGAGCGGAATTCTTCGCTTCGCTGACGTCGGGCGACATTCTTTTCATCGATTCCTCGCACATCATCCGCCCGCAGGGGGACGTGCTGTTCGAGTTCCTCGAGCTTCTCCCGACGCTTTGTCCTGGCGTGGTCGTCCACGTTCACGACGTGTTCACACCCCGCGACTACCTCGAGCCGTGGGTGATCCAGCAGGTGCGGCTATGGAACGAGCAGTACCTTCTGGAGGCGTTCCTCACGCACAACGCGAATTGGGAGGTGATGCTGGCCCTGAACCACTTGCACCACCACCACTACGAGGAACTCGCCGGAGCGTGCCCCTTCCTGACTCGCGATCGCGAGCCGGGCTCCTTCTACATCCGCCGCGCTGCCTAGGAATTCGGGTCCTGGTTCCCACGGGCGGGTTCGAGCCGCACATCGTCCACCCACAGCTCGCCCCCGAGGAATTTGTTGGGCGCGCTCGTCGACTGTCTGGCGACGAGGATGCGCACGCCGTCGCAATCGTCCGGAACGCGGAAAGGGATTCGCACATCCGTCCACGGGGACGACAGCTTCCAGTCGGGAGTGGCCGCCCACAATGCGCAGGCGCCGTCGCGATTCCGCTGCGGTATGCCCCGCACCGCGAGCCTCGGTCCGCTGGCCGACGTGATGTGAGCGGCTTTCACTTTCGCGTGCAGGACGTAGCTGGCTCCCGGCGTCACGGGTACGTCCTGCCACATGCCTCCGAACTGCGGATTGGACTTGCCGTCGAATGCCAGCCGCAATGCACGCTTTCCTTCGGGACACCCGTCGCACTCCTCGATCGTTGCCGTGATGCCGTCGGCAGAATTGAGGTACCAGCCGAACGGTCGCACGTCATCGTCGGTCTCGAAGCCGCCGGCGATCACCGTGCCCGATGGAACAGCGGCAGTCTCGAAGAATACCGCCCACGCATCCGCGACGAAGCCTTCGGCGAGGAGGCGTTGCGCGTACGCCTTGCGCTGGTCCGCACCCTGGTCCGGAGCGTGGTGACGGTAACGCTCCCATACGACCTTCGCCTCCTCGACGGGTCGATTCATTCTGACAAAGGCGAAGTACGTACTCAGGGCCGAAGACTCGACGACGTGATCCAGCATGAAGCTCACGTCATAGATGCGATGCAGCATCGCGTAGAAATCGTGCAGGTCGTCGCTCATCCCGCGTTGAACGGCGCTGAATTCCCGGCCGGCGTCGGCGTGGCGGTCAAGTCGCGCGTACAGCGTTCCGGCACGCATCCGGATCGTCGTCTCGGAGCGGCCGAACCGGATTGCCTGCTCGATAGCCTCCGACGGATCCTGGCGGAGCGCCGCCTGTGCCTCTGCAAGGCCGATCCAGCACCGGCTGCACGCAGGGTACCTGGCGATGGCGGCGCGGTACTCGGTGATGGCCTCCGCGTGGCGACCGAGTCCCGACGCAACATCCGCCAGCTTCAATCGGTACCACCAATGCTCCGGCACGATCGCCGCCGCGCGCGACATTCCCTCAATGCGCTCGACTCCGGGGCGCGCGGACAGATAGGCCGCTGTCAGGCCGCGGCTGCCGTAGAGCATGCACAGAACTGCCGCCAGCACGACGGCGGAGCGTAGCGACCACTGGCCAGCGGCAGGGGTGGTCACGGACACGACCGGGGTTTCAGGCGGACGTACCGCTGCCCAAGCGTCCTACCTTGGCCTGATCCGCGCTGCTGTAAGGCACGCCGTAGTGGCTGCCGTACCCGTAGCCGTAGTAGCCACCGTAGTACGAGTAGCTCGAGCCGCGCGTCGAGACCTTGTTCAGGACCACGCCCAGCACCTTGGACTGCATGCGCAAGAGATATTCCGATGCATGCTTGAGCACGTGACGCGGAGTCGAGCCGGCTTGTGCCACCAGCAGACATGCGCCGCCTGCGCGATTCGCGAGCGTCGGTACGTCAGCGAAGCCGAGGGTCGGCGGCGCATCCAACAGGATGAGGTCGTAACGAGCCTCGAGCTCGTCCAGTAGCTCGGCGAGCAGGGGCGAGCCGAGAAGATCGACCGGATTGGGCGCGGGAGGCCCGCCCGTGATCACGTGCAAGCCTGGGTGACCGCTCTCGCGGATGATGTCTGCGAGCTGCGCGTTTCCCGTAAGGTAGCTGCTCGTCCCGGCGGCGTTGTCGAGGCCGAGCGCGTTATGGACGCGCGGCTTGCGCAAGTCGCAGTCCATCAACATGACGCGCTTGCCCATCTGGGCGAAAGCCAGCGCGAGATTGGTGGTAAGGCACGTTTTGCCTTCGCCTGGAGCCGAGCTCGTGACGAGGAGGCGCGTCGGCAGGCCGCCCGAAGCTGCGAGCATCAACGACGCTCTCAACGTACGCACAGCCTCGGCACCGGCCGATGTCGGCAGTACCGCAACCTGCCGATCCGGCGAATAGGTCGTCATAGCGGCCGTGTCTTCCGGGGCGGCAAAAACGGGAACGGCGGCCAGCGTGGCGAGCCTCGCGGCCCGTTCCACGTCCTCGGGACTCTTGACCGTATCGTCGAGGTACTCCTGCGACACCGCCACTCCGACTCCACCGAACAAGCCGACCACGAGCGCGAGCGCGAGATTGAGCGCGAGCAACGGACGGTGGTGCTTGAGCGGCACTTCCGCCTGGTCGAGCACCGTGATGTTGGAGGCGCGCATCGCTCCGGCGACCTCGATTTCCTTGTAGCGCGACAGCAGGTTCTCGTAGAGCTGCCGGTTGGTGTCGATGTCGCGCTTCATGATGTTGAACATGACCGACTTGGCCTCGAAGTCCGCGACTGCCGCCTGGTGCTCATCCAGGGTCTTGCGCAGATCCTTCTCGCGCTGTACCGCCGTCTGGTAGGCGCTGGCCACGCTGTTGACCAGTCCCTGCTCGGTCTCCTTGAGCTGCTTCTGCAGTGAGGCCACCTTCGCGGCCATGCTGCGGACGTCTGGAAACTCGTTGGAGAAAGTCTGGCGGAGCAGCGCGAGCTCGGCCTCGGCCTCGGACAACTGATCCTTGAGTGTCTTGAGCAGGGGGTTGTCGATGATTCCCGGCATGCTCGCGCGCATCGGCCCCTGGACCTGCAGGTGCTCCGCCTCCAGCCGGATTCGCTCCGCTTCGGCCTCGGTCACGCGCTTGCTCAGATCGTCCAGGCGATCACGCAGGACCTTATCCTCCTCTTCGATCGCGTAGATGTCCTTGCCCTTGGCAAACGCCTGCAGTGCCACCTCGGATTCCTCCAGGCGGCTCTTGGTGACGGTGAGTTGCTGCTCGATGAAGTCCTTCGCCGTGGCAGCCGAGCCGATGCTCTGGTCCATCGTCAGCTCGACGTACTGCTTGGCCATCGTCGATACGATCCGCTGCGCCAGCTTCGGGTCCTCCGCGATGTACGCGACCTCGACGAGGTAGGATTCCTCCTTCGGTGAAACGATGACGTTGCTGAGCAGAAGGTCGACGAGCATCTTGTGTTCGCGCTCTGCCGCAGTCTTCTCGTCCACCTGTTCGTCGGCGCTATCGTCCGGCAGCAGCGCGACGAGCCACTCCTTGAAGGAGCCCAGGGCGCCTTTTTCCTTCAGCTGAGGATTGAAGAGCGGCTCTTCCGCAAGGCGCAGCGCGTCGACCGTCCTGCTGGCAAGTGCGCGGCTGGAGAGCACCGAATACTGGGTCTGAAAAAAATCCTTGTAGGCTTGAACCTGGTTGATGCTCTGCTGGATGCTGGAGGCGAAGTCGACGATGTTCGGCCCGTTGGGCTGAATCTGCAGCACGGTCCGGGAGCGGTATGTCGGCGTGGCTGCGAGCGAGTAGATCAACGCCGTGACCAGGCATACGGTGGTTGCGGCGGCGATTGTCCATTTGCGACGCAGCAGGAAGTCGAGGTAATGGCGGTACGAGACCTCCTCCTCGACGACCATGTAGCTTTCGCCATAGCGGAAGGCATCTGGGGGGCCGGCTTGGTAGCCCCGCCAGGGGCCCGGAGGATCAGCGCCTGGGTTGACGGGCGGATCGTTCCGCGGCGTCAGGCTCCTTCCGTCGTTCCTGTCCATCGTCGTCAGCTCTCCATGTCCGGCGCGCGAGCCGTCCGCGAAATCAGAAGGTAGCGGCGCTCACGCCTACCCGGAAAAGTCCCATGAACTTGTCGACTACCAGCTTCGCGCCCGACATAGGAACCACGATCACATCGTCTGCGGTAACGACCATGTCGGGGGCCCGGCCGGCTTGGATCGCTGCGATATCGATCGCAATGGCCTCGCGCTCGCCATCGGGTCGTTTGCGATAAACCGTGGTTCCCGACGCCCGTGACAGGTCGAAGTCGACGCCACCGGCCACCACGAGCGCCTGTGTGACCGTCGTCTCCGTCAGGAGCGGGTAGGCGCCGGGTTTGTTGACCATGCCCTCGACGTAGAAGATGCCGGCCTTCGGCACGTTGATCACGTCACCGGGAACGAGTGACGGGTTCAGGCGCGCATCGCCGGTCTGTGCGAGTTGATCCAGATCGATCAGCACCGATTGCGCATCCTGGTTGCCGACGCGGGTCAGCCGCACCGAGCGACCGGCGTCCGGGTCTAAGCCGCCCGCCATTGCCAGTGCCTCGAGCAGAGTTTTTCTGCCGCGCAGTTCGAGCACTCCCGGCGTCTTGACGTTGCCGACGACGGAGACGCGAAAGCTGCGGTACTCCTGGATGTGGACCGTGATCTGCGGCTCGTGGATGAATCGCTTGTACTGGACCCGGAGCGCCTCCTCGAGCTCGATCGGATCGTAGCCCGCGGCCTGCGCTTTCCCGATGTAGGGCAACGTAATGAAGCCCGAATTGGATACGCGGGCCGTCACGACGCGAGGATCGCCTGCGGTGTCCTCGATATCGTAGAAGGTGACCTCGATCAGATCCTCCGGACCGATCTTGTACTCGCCCGAAACGTGAGCAGCCTGCGCCGCGAGGAGCTGAAGCGAATCGTTGAAATTGTCGATCTCGGTCTGCTTGACTGCCTCGTTCGACCGAGCCAGTGCCGTTCGTGGGTTTTGAGGTGCGCACCCGCCGCAGATGGCTGCAAGCAGCGCGATGGCGAGCGTGGATGCGAGTGGCCAGCGAGGCGTGGATCGAGGCATCGATATCAAACGACCTCCGGAACTAAGCCCACGGGAGTGCCACAAAAAAAAGCGCGCCGCCACCGTTCGTACAGTGGCGGCGCGCTGTGTCTGAATCAGCTTGCGCTTACTCAGTCGTTATCGCAGGGCGGGCTCGCGCAGTTGTCGTCGTCGTCGTCGTCGTCATCCAGCGTAGTCGCCAGCACCACCGCGGCCACGGCCGCCAGGGCCACGCCGCCGATGATCCAGACAGCGACCATGCCCTTCTTCTCTTCCTCGACGACGGGCTCGGCCGCCGGAGGGGGAGGAGGAGCCGGAAGCTCCTCGGGGCGCTCGGGCTCGCCGTAGGCGCCGGCGACCTTGACCGGCTCGTCGAGCCACACGCGCTCACCGGCCTTGACCTGAATCTGCTTGCCGCTGGCCATCGCGACCTGGAAGGTGCCGCTTTCGACAGTCAGCGTGGGGCGGCCCTGGATCGTGTCGACATAGCCGTCGGCGGCGCCGGTGGCCTTCACCTGCGCGTTGCCGGCCGCCACCTGCAGCGGCGAGGCCTCATTGACGTGGAAGGCGACCTTGCCCTTCTCGACGCCGACCACGGCGGCATCGGCGGTGCCCGTCGTGCGCACCTCGGCGCCCGAGTACATGCCGATGGTGCCCTGCGAGCCGAGGTCGGCGAGCACGTAACCCTGATCACCCGTTTTGATGCGATCACCCGCGAGAAGCGGACGGGTGGAAGAAACCTTGGACCATTCCTGCGAATCGGCCGCCACCCAGGCCGGGCCGGCCACCTTGACGGTTCCATACACGGACGCGCTCGCGCCCGCCGTCGGAACCTGCGCAGCCACCAGACTTGCCGAGAGAACGGAAGCCAGCGTGCGTTTCCAGAGAGCGTTCTTCTCCATCAACCTGTACTCCTTCATGAATCCGCCAAGCGCCACGAGAGGCTGCCTAGGACAATGGCGGCAGGCTAGGTCCCGTTCCCGCCCCCTCATTCGAACGATCAGGCGCAATCTAGCCCTGCATGGAAGACGGTGTCAAGGCGACCGCCCATATGGGAGGCGACGCAAAGCGCCTGATTTTTCCTGCCCAATGGCCGCTTTGACATGCCGGCGAGGCGGTCGCTATAGGCGTGTGCGTTCCCTCGGCCCACGCCGAGCACCCGTCCATGCTTTCATCGACCAACGACGTCGCGGTCGTCGTCATCCCAGCCCGGTACGGGTCGACGAGACTGCCGGGCAAGCCATTGGCCGATCTGGCCGGCCGCCCGCTGATCGAGCACGTCTGGGCGCGCGCTCGCATGGCCGCTCTGCCGCAGCGCGTCCTCATTGCCACCGACGACGCCCGCATCGCCCAGGCCATGCCCGAGGCCGCCGAGGTCGTCATGACCGCCGCGCACCATCGCAGCGGCAGCGATCGCGTGGCGGAGGTCGCCGCCACCCTCGACTGCGGGATCATCGTCAACGTCCAGGGAGATCTGCCCATGCTCGATCCGGCCCTGGTCGACGAGCTCATCGACTGCCTGCGCGCCGATCCCGAGCTCGGCCTGGCAACGGTGGCGGTGCCCATCGAGAGCGAGGAGGAATTCCGCAATCCCTCGGTGGTCAAGGTCGTCTGTGACGCGCGCGGGCGCGCGCTCTACTTCTCGCGCGCGCCAATCCCGCACCACCGCGACGATCCAGGCAGTTTTCGCGGCGCCTACCGCCACGTCGGCATCTACGCGTACCGCCGCGGCACCCTGCTCGGGTTCGCCGAGCTGGCGCCGACGCCGGCCGAGCAGGCCGAGAACCTGGAGCAACTGCGGGCGCTGGAGAACGGAATCGTCATCGGCGTGGTACGACGCGCCGCCGGCGTGCCGATCGAAGTGGACACACCCGAGGATCTGGCGACGGCGCGGCGCATGCTCGCGGCCACGGAGCCGAAAGGTGTATGAGGCCGAGCAGCATCGTCGTTGCGCGGCGCCTGCAGGGGCGCGCCCGACCGCCCCGAACGCGATGAGAGGATGACCATCATGAGCACGACGGAAGGCAGACCCACCAAATACATCTTCGTCACCGGCGGCGTGGTCTCGGCGCTCGGCAAGGGGTTGGCCTCGGCATCGATGGGCGCGCTGCTGGAGAGCTCGGGCCTGAAGGTCTCGATGCTCAAGATGGACCCGTACATCAACGTCGACCCGGGCACGATGAGCCCGTTCCAGCACGGCGAGGTCTACGTCACCGACGACGGCTACGAGGCCGACCTCGACCTCGGCCACTACGAGCGCTTCATCACCAACGGCATGGGACGGCGCAATAACGTCACCACCGGCAGCGTCTACTACGAGGTCATCAAGAAGGAACGCCGCGGCGATTATCTCGGCGCCACCGTGCAGGTGATCCCGCACATCACCGATGAGATCAAGAGCCGCATCCGCACCGCTGCCGAAGGGTGCGACATCCTGCTCGGCGAGGTCGGCGGCACCGTCGGCGACATCGAGAGCCTGCCCTTCCTCGAGGCAATCCGGCAGATGCGTGCCGAGGCCGGACACGACAACGTGCTGTTCGTGCACCTGACGCTGGTGCCGTACATCGGCGCCGCCGGCGAGATCAAGACCAAGCCCACGCAGCACAGCGTCAAGGAGCTGACGGGCCTCGGCATCCAGCCCGACATCCTGCTGCTGCGCTGCGACCGCCCGCTCTCGGACAGCGTCAAGGAGAAGGTCGCGTTGTTCTGCAACGTCGACAAGAAGTCGGTCATGGAGGCGCGCGACGTCGACAGCATCTACAAGCTGCCGCTGGCGCTGCAGGAGCAGGGCCTGCACAACCGCATCACCGAGAAGCTGCACATCTGGACCGGCGCACCCAAGCTGGTGGCGTGGGAGCGCGTGGTGCACACGCTCGAGAACCCGAAGGACCGCGTGCGCATCGCGATGGTCGGCAAGTACGCCAACCTCGCCGATTCGTACAAGTCACTGAACGAGTCGCTGACGCACGGCGGGCTGGCCAACGACTGCGCCGTCGACATCATCCACATCGATTCGGAAGAAGTGGAGACCAAGGGCATTCTCGCCGAAGTCGCCATGGCCGACGCCATCATGGTCCCGATGGGCTTCGGCCCGCGCGGCACCGAAGGAAAGATCGCGGCGGTGCGGTATGCGCGCGAGAACGGTGTGCCGTTTCTCGGCATCTGCTACGGCATGCAGATGGCGGTGATCGAGTTCGCCCGGCACGTCTGCGGCCTCGAGGGCGCGCACACGACCGAAGCGGACCCGAAGACACCGCATCCCGTGATCGACCTGATGGTCGCGCAGCAGGCGCTGGCCGACAAGGGCGGCACGATGCGACTTGGCGCCTATCCGTGCGCGATCAAGGAAGGCACGCTGGCGCACCGCACCTACGGCAAGCGCAAGATCAGCGAGCGCCACCGCCACCGCTACGAGTTCAACAACGCCTATCGCGAGGTGATCGAGAAGAAGGGCATGACGCTGTCTGGCACCTCACCCGACGGCAACCTGGTCGAGATGATCGAGATCCCGGCACATCCATGGTTCCTGGCCTGCCAGTTCCATCCCGAGTTCAAGAGCAAGCCGCTCGATCCGCACCCGATCTTCAAGGGCTTCATCCGCGCAGCCCTGCACCACAAGCAGCACCGCCGCGAGACGCCGCCGCTCAAGGGCCTTCGCGTCGTCGGCAGCACCGATGAGTGAAGTCCGGCCTTTCCGCATCGGCGATGGCGCGCGCTCGGTCGAAGTGGGCGCGGGCAGGCTCTTCCTGATCGCCGGCCCCTGCGTCATCGAATCGCGCGACTCGGTCATGCGGCATTCGTCGGCGCTCGCCGAAATCAGCGCGCAGGTGGGAGTGCCCATCATCTTCAAGGCCTCCTTCGACAAGGCCAACCGCACCTCGCACGCCTCTTTTCGCGGCATCGGCATGGAGGAGGGACTGAAGATCCTGGCCGAGGCGCGCGCGAGCAGCGGCTTGCCCGTGCTGACCGACGTGCACGAGACGTCGCAGTGCGCGCCCACCGCCGAGGCCGTCGACGTGCTGCAGATCCCGGCGCTGCTGTGCCGGCAGACCGACCTGGTGCAGGCGGCGGCGGCCACGGGCAAGGCCGTCAACATCAAGAAAGGGCAGTTCCTGGCGCCATGGGACATGAAGCACGCGCTCGGCAAGGCGCGCGAGGCCGAGCGTGGTGCGGACGCGTCGCGCATCATGCTGACCGAGCGCGGCGCGACGTTCGGCTACGGCAACCTGGTCAACGACTTCCGCTCGCTCGTGATCATGCGCGCCCTCGGCGCACCGGTGATCTTCGATGCCACGCACTCGGTGCAGCTTCCCGGCGCCGGCGGCGACAAGTCGGCCGGCGAGCGGCGCTTCATCGCGCCGCTGGCGCGCGCTGCCGTCGCGGTGGGCGTCGACGGCCTGTTCATGGAGTGCCACGAGAACCCCGACCAGGCCCTCAGCGACGGCCCCAACTCGCTGCCGCTGGCCGATCTCCCCGACCTTCTCCGCTCCCTTCTGCGCATCCACGAGGCGCGGCATGACGGCGCTCCATGAATAGGCGCAGCGATCCACAAACCGCGCTGGCCACGGCGCGCCGCGTTCTGTCGATCGAATGCCAGGCCCTGCAGGAGATGGGCGAGCGGCTGACCGAGGACTTCGCCCGCGCCGTCGATCTGATTCTCGCCTGCAACGGCCGCGTCGTGGTCACGGGCATGGGCAAGTCCGGCCAGATCTGCCGCAAGATCGCCGCAACGATGTCGTCGACCGGGACCTCCGCGTTCTTCCTGCACGCCGGCGAAGGCGTGCACGGAGACCTCGGCATGTTCGCTCGCGGCGACGTCTGCATCGCGATCTCCAACAGCGGCACGACGCAGGAGGTGCTCGCACTGCTGCCGGCGATCAAGCGCCTTGCGCTGCCGCTGATCGCGATCACCGGCGGCACCAGGTCGCCGCTGGCGCAGGCGGCCGACGTCGTCCTCGACGTCAGCGTGCGCATCGAAGCCTGCCCGATGAATCTGGCGCCGACGGCGAGCACCACCGCCACGCTGGCGATGGGGGATGCGCTGGCGGTGGCGGTGCTGGAAGCCAAGGGCTTCACCGAAAGCGATTTCGCGATGCTCCATCCGGGCGGCGCGCTCGGCCGCAAGCTCCTGCGCGTCGAAGAGGTCATGCACGCCGCCGACGCGATCGCGCTGGTGTCCGAGAGCATGCCGCTCCTGGAGACGCTGCGGCTGATCACCGAAGGCAAGCTGGGAACGGCCGGCGTGGTCGACGGACACGGCGCGCTGCTCGGCGTGATCACCGACGGCGACGTCCGCCGCGCCTTGCTGCGCCACGGCAACCTCGCCGACAAGACCGCCTGCGACGTCATGACGCGCAATCCCAAGACGGTGAAGGCCGCCGCGCTGGCCGAGGAAGCGCTGGCGACGATGGAGCGGCACTCGATCACCTCGCTCTTCATCCTCGACGGCGCGCGGCGTCCGGTCGGGCTGGTGCACCTGCACGACCTGCTCAAGGCCGGCGTGGCCTGAGTGATCGCATGAACCGTCGACTGTGGCGCTTCGTCCTGGCGGGGCTGCTCGTGGCGGGGCTCGTCGCCGTCGGACTATCGATGGGACGGCCCGGGCGCCTGGAGTCCGTGCTCGATGCGAGCCGTTTCACCGCCGAGGCGCTGCCGCAGCTGCTGCAGCGCATCCGCAACTTCCATCGCGTCATCACGCGCGAGGGGCGCAAGGTCCTGGAGGTCTCGGCGAGCGAAGCCAGCTACTACAAGAACGACAAGGCCATCGAGATCATCGAGCCCAAGGTCGTCTTCTACGAAGGCGGCGAGCGCGCCGGCGAGGTGGCGGCCGACAAGGGCCGTCTGTACCTGGACGGCACCGACGTCCAGGCGGTCGAGGTCATGGGCAAGGTGCGCTTCGAGCTGGGACGGCTGCGGCTGGAGGCCGAGAACCTTTCCTACGAGCGCGCGACCAATCGCATCCTGGTGCGCGGGCGCGCCGATCTCGAAGCGGCGGAGATGAGCCTGTCGGGTACAGACCTCACGATAGACATGGTAGAACGCCACGTCGTCATGAACGGAGACGTCAGCATGACCCTGCGCCCCCGCGACGGAGGCCAGGGGTGAGAAGGGTGCGCGACTTCGGCGCGAGCGCCCGCCGCGGCTCGCGCTCGTTGCGCGGGCGGCGGCTGCGCGGTTTCATGGTGCTTCTATCCGCTGCCGCTCTCGCAACCGTCACGGCGGGCGCGCGCGCGGAGAACGCGGTCAAGAACACGGACGAGGCGCTGTCGTCGATGGCGGGCGTGGCGCGCAACCTCAAGCTCGCCGACGTGCCCTCGCCCATCGACGTGACCGCCGACCGGCTCGAGTTCGATTACAACAAGGGGCTGCTGCTCTACTCCGGCAACGTCGAGGTCAAGCATGCGGGCGTCGTCATCAAGGCGCGCGACATCAGCGTCGCCTTCGAGCCGGAGGGCGAGCGCAGCCTGAAGAAGATCACCGCGCGCGGCAACGTCGAGGTGCTGCGCGAGGACGAGACCGCGCGCGGCGAGCTGGCCGAGTACGATCCGGCTGCCGGCACCATCGTCCTGTCGCAGAACGCGCGGCTCGGCAGCGGCAACAACGTGCTGTCGGGCGAGCGCGTGGTCGTCTACCTGAAGGAAGGTCGCGCCACGGTGCAGGGCGGCCCCGCCACCACGCCGGCCGGCAAGACGGCCGAGGGCGCCGCGCCTCCCGGCCGCGTACGAGTCGTGATCATGCCCGACGGCGGCGGCAAGAAGGGCGGCAAGGGCGAGGATTCCGCGCCCGCCGGGAAGAACCCGTGACCACCGCCGAAGCCGTCCATCCCGAGCACGCCGGCCAGGGCCAGGTCCTGCGCGCCGACGGCCTGCTCAAGCGCTACGGCGGCCGGGTGGTGGTCGATCATCTCTCGCTGCAGGTACGCCAGGGCGAGGTCGTGGGGCTCCTGGGGCCCAATGGCGCGGGCAAGACGACGACGTTCCACATGATGGTCGGCTTCGAGCGGCCCGAGGGCGGCTCGATCGTGCTCGGCGACCACGAGCTCTCCAGCATGCCGATGTACGAGCGTGCGCGTGCCGGCATCGGCTACCTGCCGCAGGAGCCCTCGGTGTTCCGGCGCCTGAGCGTCGAGGACAATCTCCTGGCAATCCTGGAGACCCTGGATCTGGACGAAGCGCAGCGCCGCGAGCGCCTCGAGGCGCTACTGGAGGAGCTCGGCGTCACGCACGTCCGCAAGACGATGGGCGCCGCCCTGTCCGGGGGCGAGCGACGCCGCGTCGAGATCGCTCGCGCTCTGGTGATCTCGCCGAAGTTCATGCTTCTGGACGAGCCGTTCGCCGGCGTCGATCCAATCGCCGTCCTCGACATCCAGACGATCATTGCGCAGCTCAAGAAGCGCGGGATCGGTGTGCTGATCACCGACCACAACGTCAGCGAGACGCTGCGGATCTGCGATCGCGCCTATATTCTCAACGAGGGCAAGGTGTTGGAGGAAGGTACGCCCGAGTACATCGCGTCGAGCCGCCGCGCTCGCGAGATTTATCTCGGAGAACGGTTCCGCCTCTAGCAGGAACCGTGCTAGGAACCGCGTAGCGGGATGAAGCTCGACACGTACGGCCGTGGTGGCCGTCGCAATCCAAGGTCGGGCAATCCCGGGACAGGATCCCAGACGTAGACGACATGGCTCTCGAGCAGCGCTTACAGCTCAAGCAGACCCTGCAGCTCAGGATGACGCCCCAGCTTCGGCAGGCGATCAAGATCCTGCAGCTTTCCCGTCCCGAGCTCGAGATCATGATCGCCGACGAGCTGTGCCAGAACCCGGTTCTGGAGGAGGCCGCCGAGGGCGTGCGCGAGCTGGAGCTGCGAACCGGCGACCTGGAGACCACCGAGAGCGAGGCCGCCGAGCTCCCCACTGCCGACCATGAGCCCGAGGCCGCGGCCGAAGTAGGCCAGGTCGACATCGACGAGTACCTGGACCGCTACAGCGCCGGCGACATCCACGGCTCGGTCGGCGCCGGCTCCGACCGCGACGACAACCGCGACCGCCTCTTCGAGAACGCCACCGCCCCGCACGACTCCCTTACCGAAGCGCTCCTGGATCAGCTCGGCCTGATCATGATGAACGATGAGGAGCGCCGCATCGCCACCATCATCGTCGGCAACCTCGACGAGGACGGCTACCTGGCCTGCACGATCGAGGAGCTGGCCTTTCTGGCCGAGGCCACGGTCGAGCAGGTCGAGGAGGCGCGCGAGATCGTCCAGGAGCTGGAGCCGCCCGGCTGCGGCAGCCGCGACCTGCGCGAATGTCTCCTGGTCCAGCTCAAGCTGATCGGCTACGAGCCCGACGACTACTGCGTCCTGGTCGTGGACCGGTACATGAAGGAGCTGGAGGCGCAGAAGTACGACCGGATCGCGCGCGACCTGGGAACCACCCAGCACGAGATCGTCGAGGCCCATCGCATCATCCGGTCGCTCAACCCGCGGCCGGGCCGCAATTTCGGCGCCTCCGAGACGCGCTACATCACGCCCGACGCCTACATCGTCAAGATCGGCGACGACTTCCAGGTCGCGCTCAACGACGAGGGCGTGCCCGCGCTGCAGGTCAACTCGCACTACAAGGAGATGCTCACCGGCAAGTCCGAGACCGGCCTCGGCGAAGCCAAGGGCTACCTGCAGGACAAGGTCCGCTCGGCGATGTGGTTGATCAAGTCGATCGAGCAGCGCCAGCGCACGCTGCGCAAGGTCGTCGAGAGCATCGTGCGCTTCCAGAAGGACTTCCTCATCCACGGCGTCAGCGAGCTGCGGCCGATGGTGCTCAAGGACGTGGCCGCCGACATCGGCATGCACGAGTCCACCGTCAGCCGCGCGACCTCGGGCAAGTACGTGCACACGCCGCAGGGACTGTTCGAGCTCAAATGGTTCTTCACGAGCAGCCTGCGCGCCACCGACGGAGGCGACGTCTCCTCCGAAAGCGTCAAGCAGAAGATCCTCACCATCCTGTCGCAGGAGGATCCGCGCTCACCCTTCAGCGATCAGTACATCTGCGAGCAACTGGCCAAGGAAAACGTTGACATCGCTCGCCGTACCGTGGCGAAATACCGCGAGAGCCTGGGAATTCTGCCTTCGTCCAGACGAAAGCGTCTCATCGCGCTCGATTGAGTCTCGACGGGAACCGATTGCAGCCAGCGAGGTGATAACGTGCAGATCTTGGTCACCTTCCGACACATGGACGCCAGCGATGCGCTGCGCACCTACGCAACCGAGAAGGTCGAGCGGGTTGCGAACAAGTACCTGAAGAACGCCGTCGAGGCGCACGTGATCCTGGAGGCGTCGGGCCACCGCAAGCGTTTTCAGGCCGAGATCAACATCCACGCTTCCAACTTCGACATCTCGGCCCATTCGGAATCCGATGACATGTACTCAGCCATCGACTTCGCCGTCGACAAGGTCGAGGCGCAGCTTCGCAAGCACAAGGACCGCATCAACGACCGCAAGGGCCGCGCCAGCGCGCCGGAGGCCGCCACCAACATCCCCGTAGATGTGCTAGGACCGCACGACGACGAGGGCGGGCCGCGCGTGATCGAGACCGACAGCATGCCGGCCAAGCCGCTGTCGGTGGAAGACGCGGTGTTGCAGCTCGATCTTTCGCACTCCGAGTTCCTGGTGTTCCGCAATTCGGCCACCAACAGCATCAGCGTCGTCTACCGCCGGCGCGACGGGAACTACGGCCTGATCGTGCCCAACAGCTGAGAAGCACGGTGCGGCTGGCGAGCATTCTTTCGCCGTCCTGCATCGTGCTCGACGTTGCCGGGGCCACCAAGCGCGAAATCCTCTCCAAGCTGGCGGCGCCGATCGCCGCCGATCGCGCCGACATCTCCTACGAGGATCTTCTCGACGCGCTGGTGCGGCGCGAGGAGGCCAGCAGCACGGCCATCGCCGACGGCATCGCGATCCCTCACGCCAAGATCACCACCGGCAACCAGGTGATCTGCTGCTTCGGCCGCTCGCGCGAGGGCGTCGAGTTCGAATCGGTGGATGGGCGGCCGACCACGCTGTTCTTCGTGCTGGTGTCGCCGGCGGCCGATCCTTCGCTGCACGTGCAGTGGCTTTCGCACATCGCGGGCCTGCTCAGCAACGGCGGCCTGCGCCGCCAGCTGCTCGAGGTGCGCTCGCCCGAGCAGGTGCTGGCGGCGCTCGAGGAGGAAGAGAGCGTGCGGGAGGCAAGGGCGTGAGCGCCGGCTCGGGCGACGAACGGGCGCACGAGGCGTCGCGGCCGCACGAGCGCGAGGCCGGCCGTCGTGCGGTCGAGGTCATCGTCGTCACCGGCATGTCCGGCTCGGGCCGCTCCACCGCCATCCATGCGCTCGAGGACCTCGGCACCTACTGCATCGACAACCTGCCCACGGCGCTGGTCTTCCAGTTCGTCGCGCTGTGCAGCGATGCGCGAGCCGGCAAGCCCAAGGTCGGCCTGGGCCTGGACGTGCGCGATGCCGCCTACGTCAAGAGCTGGCCAAGCGTGCGCCAGGCGCTCGAGAAGGCCGGCCATCGGGTAACCGTCGTCTACCTCGACGCTTCGGACGAGGTGCTGGTGAGGCGCTATTCGGAGACCCGGCGCGTGCATCCGCTGGCTGGCGGCCGCGACGTGCCCGAAGCCATTCGCGCCGAGCGCGAGATGCTCGCGCCGCTGGAGCGCACGGCCGACCTCGTCATCGACACCAGCGGTCTGACCGTGCACGAGCTCAAACGCCGGCTGCAGGAGTTCGCCGCCGGGACCGCCACCTATCGCGGGCCGGCGGTGACGCTCAAGAGCTTCGGCTTCAAGTACGGCACGTTGCCCGACGCCGACATGATCCTGGACGTGCGCTTCCTGCCCAATCCGCATTTCGTCGACGAGCTGCGGCCGCTGACGGGGCGCGACGAGAAGGTGGCCTGCTACGTTCTGGAGCCGGCCGTGGCCGGCGAGTATCTGGAACGGGTAATGAACTTGCTCGAATTCGTGCTACCTCATTACGGCGTGGAAGGTCGTCCCTACATGACGATAGGCCTGGGTTGCACGGGTGGGCGTCATCGCTCGGTGTGCATCGCCGAGGAGATCGGCCGCCGCCTTCGCCAGCGCGGCGTGGACGTCAGCGTGCGTCACCGCGACGCAGATAGGGAGGATCGGTAGGCCGGCGATGGGAACTGCTTCGGCGGAATTCGTGGTGAGCAATCAGCTCGGCCTGCACGTTCGTGCCGCGGCGATGGTCGTGCGCACCGTCACTCCGTTCCAGTCCACCATCACCATCCGCACCGACAGCGGCAGCGCCGATGCCCGCAGCGTGCTCGATCTGCTGACGCTCTCGGCCAACAAAGGCACCAAGGTGACGGTGGCTGCCGAAGGGCCCGATGCCGACGCCGCCGTGGCCGCTCTGGGCGACCTGATCATGCGCAACTTCGCGGAGTAGCGAACGTTTGACCCCCCTTCCCGTGCCCTGTAGCTAAGCCGGCCATGTCCGTGGACGAGTTCATTTTCACTTCGGAGTCCGTCTCCGAAGGCCATCCCGACAAAGTTTGCGATCAGATCTCCGACGCCGTCCTCGATGCGCATCTTGCCGGCGACCCTCACAGCCGCGTCGCTTGCGAAACGCTCGTCGCCACCGACCTCGTGGTGATGGCAGGCGAGATCACCAGCAAGCACGAAGTCGATTACGAGAAGATCGCACGCAGCGTCATCGCCGACATCGGCTACATCGACACCGACGGCTTCAAGGCCGACACCGCCGAAGTGATGATGCGCCTGGTTGCGCAGTCTCCCGACATCTCGCAGGGCGTCACCGTCGGCCAGGGCCTGCACGAGGAGCAGGGGGCTGGCGATCAGGGCCTCATGTTCGGTTACGCCTGCGATCAGACGACCGAGCTCATGCCGCTGCCGATCTCGCTCTCGCATCGCCTGGTCGCGCGCCTGGCCGAGCTGCGCCACAGCGGCAAGCTCGCCTACCTGCGCCCCGACGCGAAGTCGCAGGTCAGCATTCAGTATCGTGACGGCAGGCCCGCCCGCGTCGCCACCGTGGTCATCTCGACTCAGCACAAGGAGTCGGCGACTCTCGAGCAGATCACTGCCGACGTGCGCGAGCACGTCATCAAGCCGATCATCCCGCCCGAGCTGCTCGATTCCGACACCGTCTATCACGTCAATCCGACCGGCCGCTTCGTGGTCGGCGGCCCTTCGGGCGACTCGGGGCTGACGGGACGAAAGATCATCGTCGACACCTACGGCGGCTGGGGCCGTCACGGGGGCGGCGCGTTCTCGGGCAAGGACCCTTCCAAGGTCGACCGGTCGGCCGCGTACATGGCGCGCTATCTGGCCAAGAACGTCGTGGCCGCCGGCGCCGCCAGCGCCTGCGAGGTGCAGCTGGCGTACGCCATCGGCGTCGCGCAGCCGGTCTCGGTGCACGTCGATACGTTCGGCACCAGCCGTCAGGATCCCGCATCGATCGCGCAGAAGCTGCGCAACGAAGTGGACCTGCGGCCCGCTTCGATCATCGAGCGTTTCAAGCTCAAGCGACCGATTTATCGCAAGACGGCCGCCTACGGTCACTTCGGCCGGCCCGCCGTCGATGGCTTCTTCCCCTGGGAGAATCTGGATCTGGCAGCCAAGCTGGGCTGAGAAACTCACGACGGGCGGCGCGGCATGCGCGCCAAGGCGCGCGGCTGCCGCCCCGTTCCCTTTCACCTCGAAATCATCAACGGCCTTCGGGCCGATCGGAAGCAATCATGGCCAAAAACGCGGCACGAAACGGCTCGAAGAACGGAAAGAACGCTCCTTACGACATCAAGGACCCCAAGCTCGCACCCGAGGGCAAGAAACGGGTGGACTGGGCCGGGCGCGACATGCCCGTGCTCAATATGATCGCCGAGCGCTTCCGCAAGGAGAAGCCGCTCAAGGGCGCGAAGATGACGGCGTGCCTGCACGTGACGGCCGAGACCGCCAATCTGATGCGCACGCTCAAGGCCGGCGGCGCCGACGTGCTGCTGTGCGCTTCCAATCCGCTTTCGACCCAGGACGACGTGGCGGCCACGCTCAGCCTGGACGACAGGATCCCGACGTTTGCCATTCGCGGCGAGGACTCCAAGACCTACTACAGCCACCTCACGCGAGGCATCGAGCACGAGCCTAACCTGACCATGGACGATGGCGCCGACCTCGTCTCGCTGCTGCACACCTCGATGTCGCAGTACGCCGGCCGCGTCATCGCGTCGATGGAGGAAACCACCACCGGCGTCATTCGCCTCAAGGCGCTGGAGGCCGACGGCCGCCTGACAATTCCGGTGGTCGCGGTCAACGACGCCGACACCAAGCACCTCTTCGACAACCGTTACGGCACCGGACAGTCCACGATCGATGCCATCATCCGCGCCACGGACGTGCTGATGGCCGGCAAGGTCGTGGTCGTGGTGGGCTACGGCTGGTGCGGCCGCGGTGTGGCTGCGCGGGCGGCGGGATCGGGCGCCCAGGTCGTCGTGTGCGAAGTCGATCCGATGCGCGCGCTCGAGGCCGCAATGGACGGCTTCCGCGTCATGCCGATGGCCAAGGCTGCGAAGGAAGGCGATATCTTCGTCAGCGTCACCGGCGACATGCACACGGTGAACGAGAAGACGTTCCCGCTGATGAAGAACGGGGCGGTGGTCTGCAACGCCGGCCACTTCGACATCGAGATCGACGTCAAGGCGCTGACCCGCATGGCCAAGAAGATCAACCGCAACGTGCGCAACAACGTCGACGAGTACATCATCGACGGCGGCAAGAGCATCTTCCTGCTGGCCGAAGGGCGCCTGGTGAACCTGGCGGCCGCCGAGGGACATCCTGCCTCGGTGATGGACATGAGCTTTGCCACGCAGGCGCTGGCGGCCGAGTGGGCGTACAAGCAGGGCGCCAAGGGCAGGCTCGAGGTGAAGGTGCACAAGGTTCCGCGCGAGATCGAGGAGCAGGTCGCGTCGCTCAAGCTGGCCAGCATGGGCATTCAGTGCGACAAGCTCACGCCTGCGCAGAAGAAGTACCTGACAAGCTGGGAGCACGGGACGGAGTAGCTCACCGCAGCCATCGCTTCCTCGAATGAAACGCCCGGCGGCCTTCTGGCGCCGGGCGTTTTCGTTCCACCCGACGGCTCTACGGCCGTTGCCGGCTACCGCCCAGGCGCGCGGGATTGTCGATGGCCAGCTTCTCGTCGACGGTGGCGCGAAGATGAGCGAGGACCTGCTCGCGCCATGGGCCGGCGTCGGCGTGGCCGGCCTCGATGCGACGGCACAGCGCGAAAGACAGTTCACGCGCCATCGGGTCGTGGTCGCGAGGCTGATGCGGCTCGACGTCGTGCTGCAGCAGACTGGCCAGCCGCTGCGCCTGCGCCGCCGCATGATGCGGGCGCAGCGCGATCTCGCGCGCGACGATGCCGGCGACGTTGGCGCCAACCAGCGCCTTGAAGTGCGCGCTGCCCTCGAGCCTGCCGGCGAGCTCGTGCTTGAGGAAGGCGCCGAGCGCTTCGAGCAGCTCGATGGCGGAGGGCTCGTCGAGGATGCCGGATGGTGTGGCGGCGATGGCCAATGGCGCGGCGGCGGTCGCTGCCGGTGTGCCGCCGGGCTTGGCTGACGCTGCTCCCGCGGTGCGAACCTGCGTGTCGCCGATCTCCGCGGACGCCGCGCCGGCAGTGCGAGCCTGCGTGTCGCCGGTCGTCGCTTCGGCGAGATGCTCAGATGCAAGACCTGACCCCACTCCGAGGAGGTTGAGGATCTCGTCTTCCGTTTCCGCCAGGCGGCGGCCGATCGCGGCGAGCTCGACGTCGGGGTGCTTGCCGCCCTTGTGACGCTCCGCCTGCATGCGGCAGATGATGGCCCACTTCCAGTTGCCGAACAGTTCCCAGAACAGAAGGTGCGATGGCTCGACGTCCGCGCCGCCTTCCTCGCGATAGTGCGCCAGCAGCTCCTCGCGCGAGCACAGACCGCCAGCGGCCAGGTCGTCGTTGCCGAAGCGCCACGTGCGCACGCACAGCCAGCCGAGGTCCTCGACGGCATCGCCGACGTGCGCGAGCTCCCAATCCAGCACCGCCGTCAGCCCGCGCTCGTCGAACATCACGTTGCCGACACGGTAATCACCGTGCACGAGGGCAGGCCGCAGCACGCCCGGCGCATTCTGCTCGAGCCAGCGCGCGGTCAGCTGCAGCAGCGGGTAGGGATGATCGCAAGAGAAGGCCGCGAGGATCTGACGGTACTTGTCGATCTCGGCCATCGCGTAGCGGCGCGGATCCTGGCCCGACGGCTCGCGCGCGCGAAGGAACGCCAGTGAAGGCGCGGTCAGATCGACGTCATGAATGCGGGCGGCCTCGCGTGCGAGCTGGCGCGGCAGCACCGCTCGCGTCTGCGCATAGCGCTCGTCGCGCAGCAGGCGCCGTGCGATGGCCTCGCCCGTTACGAGGTCCATGACGAAAAAGGCGCCGCCGAGGCCTTCGGTCGCGTCACCGCACCAATGAACCGCAGGCACCGTGACTCCCGAGCGCGCTGCCGCCGCCAGCAGCACGAACTCCTCGCGCCGGTCGCTACGGACGGCGCCGCCGTCGGCGTCCAGACGCAGCACGAGCGTGCGGGGCGCGCGACCGTGCTGGCGCGCCTCGAACGAATAGACGCGGCACGAGGCGCCGCCGGCAAGCTGGCGGATCGAGCCGACCTCGACGGGCGCTGCTGAACGCCGGGTCAGAAAGGAAGCGAGAGCGCTGGACAGGGAGTGCTCGTCCACGTTGCGGCGACGAGGCGGAATCGCGCAGCGA
The DNA here is from genome assembly GCA_035626395.1 of Candidatus Limnocylindrales bacterium. Taxonomy (NCBI): domain Bacteria; kingdom Bacillati; phylum Chloroflexota; class Candidatus Limnocylindria; order Candidatus Limnocylindrales; species Candidatus Limnocylindrales bacterium. Next base: position 81,965 of record DASPNR010000007.1, read on the forward strand.
TAGCGGCCGAATGCGCGCGCAGCCTGCCTTGTCTTTGCGCTGGGTAAAGAGTTACATCCCGCCAGTCAACCATGTCGAGCGCGCCTGGACTTGCGCGCTCACAGCGATGATCGAGTTCCGTTCCGTCGATGAAGCTGCCGTTCTTCAAGTCGAAAAAGCGCAAGGAGCTGGAGCCGACGGCACCCGCCGCGCCTGCAGCCGACATTGCGCTTCGCAGCGAGCCGGCGCCGCCGCTTCCGGCATCGGACAAACCGAGAAAGCTTCCTGCCGAGCACGTCGTCGACTCCTTCGGCTATGCTCTGGCGGCCGTGCCATCGCTCGGGCCGACATCGAAAGCATGGCGCAAGCTGGGCTTCGAGGTGTCGGCGCCTTACGAGTGGCTTGGATGTCAGGCCGCGCACATCGACCTCGGCGGCGGCGGCGTGCGTTTCCTTGCCGCCGCCGATTCGGGCGCGGAGCCCACGGCGCTGGTCGAGCTGGTCCGCGCGCGTCTGGTGGTGGGCTCGGGACTGTTCGGCTGGACGTGGGCGTGCGCCGACCCGCACCGTTCGGCGCTGGCGGTGGCGCAGCTCGCCGAGAGCGACTTTCATGAAGGCTGCGAGGCGTGGGGCGAGCCGCTCGTGCAGATTCCGATGGAGCTGACGCCGGCTGCCGCGACCTGGCTCGAGAAGCAGACACCGCCGCCGGTACCCAAGCACGCCAACTGCGCCATCCGGCTCGATCATCTGGTGCTCAACGTCAGCGCGTCCAAGGCCGTGTCGCAGACGTACGAACGTCACTTCGGCTTGCGCTCCCGAACCGCGGCGATGAACGATCGCTACTACGCGTTCCTCAAGATCGGGCCGTCTCTTCTGGAAGTCGTCGGGCCCGCCAAGCCAGGCGCCGGCGCCGTCAGCGGCGGTCCGTGGGGACTCGCCTTCGGCAGCTCCGACCTCGACGCCACCATCGCCTATCTGCAGAAGGCGGGCGTGGAGTGTAAGCCCGGGCAGCGCGCAGTGCAGGGCGGGCGCATCGCCGGCATTCCCATCGCCATCGGCGGGATCAACCTGGCGTTCATGGGCGACTAGCCCGCTGCCTGCATCGAACGTCTTCCTGACAATGAAGCGCGAACACGCCGCCGCCGCCTCAGCCGGCGGATTGATCGCGATGATCAGCGGCTACGCCGGCGCACTCATTCGTCTGGCGACCTCTTCCCATCGGATATTGCGGAAGAACGCGTCGACGTAGCTCTTGGCGTCGGCGCCATAGTCGATGTGGTAGCTGTGCTCGTACATGTCCATGACGAGCAGTGGCCGTGCGCCGGCCGGGAAGTGCCCGTGGTCCCAGCTCCAGGCGTTGAACAGCGTGCCGGTGGCAGGATCACTGCAGAGAAACACCCAGCCCGAGCCGCCGCCGAGAGACATCCCCGTCAGACGGAAGTCCTTCTCCCAGGCCTGCAGGGATCCGAAGCTCTTCTGCAGCGACTCCGCCAGAGCGCCGGTGGCACCGCCCGATCCGCCGAGGTTGGCGAAGTACAGCTCGTGCAGCACCATCGAGTTGCGTGCAATGAGCTGCTCGCGCTTGAGTGAACCCATCTGAAACGGAGCGGCGTCGGCGGGAAGCTCGCGGATGCGCTGCTCGATCAGGTTCAGCCGCTTGACGGCGCCCCCGTAGTTGTTCTGGTGATGCGAAACGAGAAGGCGCTCCGACAGGCCTTCGATGCGTGCGGGATCGAAGGGCAGCGGCTTGATGACGTGCTCGGCGGGCGAAGGCGCGGCAGATGCGGCTTTTTCCGGCATGGCGGATTCTCCTTTGGTCGGGGGTCCGGTCACCGCGGCGGTCGCGGTCATGGCCATGAGGCGAAGCGTCTCCCTTCTCGTCATCGTCGTTGCTCCTTGTTCGATCGCGAGCGGCTGCGGGCGATCGGCGGAACGGGATGCCGGTGCTGGCGGCTTGTCGCGCATCGCCCCCGCCCGTGCAGCTACTGCATGACCATCGTGACGACGACGCCGAGGACCCCGGCGCCGACGATCAACAGCGGCTCGGACACGCCCTTGATGCGCGTGAGCGCGAGCAGGGTGCCGGCCGCGATCAGCAGCGTCGGCACGTCCACGATTGCGCGCCGTCCCAGCACCACGGCGGCGCCGGCGATGGCCCCTGCCGCGGCGGCCGTGACGCCGTCGACGAACGCGCGCACCCGCACGTCGTGGACCGCTCGCTTAAAGTAGCGCGCCGGAATGACCGTGAAGAGGTAGCACGGCAGAAACACCGCCACCGCGGCGATGGTGGCGCCGGCCAGACCGGCGACCAGATACCCGATGAACGCGACCGTGATCACCACGGGGCCAGGCGTGATCATTGCCACCGCCACGGCGTCCAGGAACTGGCGCTCGTTGAGCCATCCGAACTCGCTGACCACGCCTCCGTGCAGGAAAGGGATGATGGCCAGGCCGCTCCCGAAGACGAACGCTCCCGCTTCCGAGAAATACCAGGCGATCGTCCACAGCGTTCCTCCCGTGGCCTCGCCATGGATGCCCGAGAACAGCACGGGCCACGGCCAGATCGAGGCGGCTGTGGCAGCGTCGCGCATCGTCAGCGTGCGTGCGAGCGCGATGACACCGGCAGCGAGGAAGAACCAGACGATCTCGGACTCGGTGACGATGGTGGAGACGGCGCTGACGGTGAAGAGGATCCACAGCAGCCGGTCGCTGCCGAGCGTGCTTCTGGTGAGCTTCCACGCGCTGCGTCCGATGATGGCGATGACGGCGGCGCCGATCCCATAGAACGCGCCCTGCATCCAGGTCAGGCCGCCGTAGGCGACGTAGACGGCCGAGACCACCAGCACCATCAGGAACGAGGGCAGAACGAAGGCCAGCGCCACCAGCGATGCGCCGCGCACACCGTAGTCGATCCAGCCGAGATAGATCGCCAGCTGCGCCGCCAAAGGACCCGGTGCGAGCTGCGCCAGCGCCAGACCCTCCTTGTAATCCGCGATCGAGAACCAGCGGCGCGATTCGACGAGGTCTCGCTGCATGTAGCCGACCAGCGCAATGGGTCCGCCGAAGCCGGCGTAGCCGAGGTAGAGGAAGTAGGCGACCAGCTCGCGCAGCGTATAAGGCACGAGTTGCTCGCTGCGCGCGGCGCCGCCCCTGGCACCGGTGCCGTCCCCGCGAGCGCCCGCCGGCTCACCCTGCGCCGCTTCTTTGTGCGACAGGCCCGCCATCAGCGCTGCTCCGCTTCGAGGTAGGAGTGCAGCGCATCGAAGATCGCGCTGCCCTGCGCGAGGCGCGCTCCATCGGCGGCCGGCGCGTACCGCTCGGACTGCACGAAATGAAAGACCGCGCCGGAAGCGATGAAGCGCCGGATCAGCGATGCGCTGGCGATGCGATCGATGCGCCGCCAGCTCGCGGTAATCCTCTTCGCCGGCATGGTTGAAAATCTCCTCGAGCTCCGAGTCCGTCGTGCCCTCCAGGAGCGCGGCCTAGCACAGCGAAGCTTCGCCGCCCTCGGCGCGGATCTCGCGGACGATCCGCTCGAGATCCTCCCGGGCCTGGCGCAGAAAAGGTGACGGAGAGCGCTGGTGGTCGCACCTGGATTCGAACCAGGGACCTCCTGCATGTGAGGCAGGCGCTCTAACCAGCTGAGCTATGCGACCGTAGCGCCGTCTGCTAACCGCTTCGCCGGCCGAAGTCCACTCTCTGGACACCTCGTGGGGGCGTGCAACGACGCATTTTCCCGTTCTCGCCACGCCCGTACGAAGCGCGGCGTCTATCCGGCCTCGGCAAGGGCCGCTACAGTCATCATGGGCGAACGCCTTGCGGGCGGGGTGGCAAGCATCCCGTAAGGCCGAGGGACAAGCAGGCGACGTCGCGGATTGGAGGCCGTGGCCGCCGGCCGAAACGATGCTTGCGCCATACCATCAGGACCTCGCTGCGCCGCCGAAAGCGGCCAGCACCGAAGGCGAGGCGGCCGATGGAGAAGTCCACTCCGGCAGCGTCCCCACGAAGCTCGGGGAGCTGCGCCTCTTCCGAACGTTCCTGCTCCTCACCGCCGGCTTCGTCATCCTGAGCCTGCTGATACTGGGCTCGCACCTGAACGACTTTCCGGCGCTGCACGTCCTCCTCGATGCGTCCAACTTCGCGTTGCCGCTGCTGGCGGCCCTACTGCTGTACGAGATCGGCCGCCATTCCGGCGACGAGCTGCTGCCCGCGCTGGCCATGAGCTTCGGCACGTGTTCGTTGCTGCACCTTCTGCACCTGGCCAGTGGTCTCGAATGGTGGGGCTCCCTCGAGTGGATCGCCCAGTCGGCTGCGGTCCTGCGGCCGAAGATGTGGACGCCCTCTGCCTACTTCCTGCCTCTGGCGCTGATGATCGTCCTCGCCCGCGTGCGCAGCCCCCGCGAGTCGATGCGTGGTCTCGGCATCATCCTGGGCACCCTGGCGGTGGCACTGGTGGCGACGTTCTGGAACCTGGCGCCGTACGCGGAGCCGACGCTGTACGGAATGCACCGGCCGCTGCTGCTGGCCGTTCCCGTATTCTGGGCGCTGGTGGCGGTGCAGGCTTCGTGGCTGCGCCCCCACCATCCCATCTGGCAGGCTGTCCCGCTGATGGCGGTGCTCATGATCGTGGGCGAGGCAGTCATGCTCCGCTCCTCGGCGCCCAACGATTCGGCCGCGATGATCGGTCACACCGGCAGCGTCACCGCTTTCCTCCTCCTGCTCCTCGCCGCCATTCGCCTGGCGGCGATCGACACGCGCCGTCGCATCGAGGTGCAGAACGAGCTGCGCGCGCTGACGCAAACACTGGAGCGACGCGTTGCCATGCGCACTTCCGAGCTTCAGGCCAACCTCGCCGACCTCAAAGCGTACGAGCGTGCGCTGCAGCGCCAGGCGCGTTACGCGACGCTGCAGGCCGAGGTGCTTCTCGGCTTCGCGCGACGCGAGGAGCTGCGAGACATCCTCGTGCACATTGCATCGTCCGTGGCGCGCGAGCTGGACGTCGACGTTGCGCAGATCTGGACGCTCGAGCCGGGCAGCCAGGAGCTCGAGCTGCGCGCCCACGTCGGCACCGACGACATCACGACGGATCGTCTGTTGCCGCTGCGCAAGGCAGGCATCGCCACCATCGCAAGACGCGGTGAGCCGCTGTTCACCAATGAAGCCATCGGCGACGAGCGCATCGAGGAGCAGGAATGGTTGGCCAGGCACGGCTTCACCGCCTTCGCCGGATACCCGCTCGAGCTCGAGGGCGACGTCAAGGGCATCATCACCGTCTTTGCCAGACGCCGGCTGGAGGAGTCGGAGCTCGCGGCGCTGGAGTTCGCGGCGTCGGCCATCGCTCTCGGCATCGCGCACAAGCAGTATGAGCGCGAGCTGCCCGACCTCTACGACCACGCACCGTGCGGTTACCACTCACTGGACGAGAACGGCCTGATCGTGGCGATGAACGCGACCGAGCTGTCGTGGATCGGCTATACGCGAGAGGAGATCGTCGGCCGCAAGCGCTTCCCCGAGATCCTGACTCCCGACAGCCGCCGGACCTTCGCCAGGACGTTCCCACGCCTGAAGAAGACCGGCGTGGCCAGAGACGTCGAGTTCGAGCTGGTGCGCAAGGACGGCACCACGTTCCCGATCCTGCTCAACGCCACCGCCGTCGTCGACCGTCACGGCCGCTTCCTGGCGAGCCGTGCGATGACGTTCGACATCACCGAGCGCAAGCGGACCGAAGAGCGTACCGCCAAGCTCAATCACACGTTGGCGCGCCGCTCACGCGAGCTCGAGGAAGCCAACCGCGAGCTCGAGTCGTTCTCGTACACGGTGTCGCACGACCTGCGCGCTCCGCTGCGCCGCATCCGAGGCTTCGCGGAGCTGCTCAGGGAGGACGCAAAAGGCAAGCTCCCCGAAGCGATGCAGAAGTACGTGCAGGTCATCACCGAGAGCAGCGTGGAGATGGGAAAGCTCATCGACGACTTCCTGCAGTTTTCGCGCACGGGTCGCGCCGAGATGCGCGAAGGCCGCGTGGATCTCGGCGAACTCGTGCGCGAAGTCATCGGCGATTATGAGCTGCCGGCGCGCAAGCGGGGAGTGACGTGGCACGTTCAGCCGCTGCCGGAGGTGATCGGCGACCGCGGGCTGCTCAAGCAGGTCATCGCCAACCTCATCGACAATGCGCTGAAGTACTCGCGGGATCGAAGCGAGCCGCGCATCGAGATCGGCACCGCCGGCTCCGATTCCGGGCAGGTCGTCGTCTTCGTGCGTGACAACGGCGTGGGCTTTCGCATGGAGGAGGCTACGCGCCTGTTCGGCGTCTTCCAGCGCCTGCCCAATGCACACGACTACGAGGGCAACGGTGTCGGCCTGGCCACCGTCCAAAGGATCCTGCATCGCCACGGCGGCAGGATCTGGGCCGAGTCCGCCGAGAACGAAGGCGCGACCTTCTACTTCACGCTGCGCCCGGCCGGCGGAGCCGAAGCCGGCGCGGGCCGCCGTCAGTAGAACGCGCTTTGGCTCTGGCCGAAGCCTTGGGCATGTAGGCGAAAGGAGCCTGCCATGCCCGACAATCTCTTCGCCACCGACAACCTCCGCTTGACGCTGGATGCCGAGATCGCCGAGCTGACTCTGACGCGGCCGGCGCGCCTGAACGCGTTGTCGCCCGCTCTGGTCGACGACCTTCACGCGTGCGTCGACGTGCTCGCGCGCGAACGCCGTGCCCGTGTGGTCATTCTGACTGGCGAGGGCCGCGGCTTCTGCGCTGGTCTGGATCTGCAGGAGTACGGCAACTGGACCATCACCGAGGGCCTCGATTCGGTCGAAGGCGGCCTTGCCGTGCAGGAGCGCATCGCCAGCCTCATGCCGCGCATTCGCGAATTGCCGCAACCTTGGATCGCAGCCGTCAATGGCGCTGCGGCCGGCGGCGGACTGGCGCTGGCGCTGGCGTGCGACGTTCGCTACGCCGCACCGGCGGCGCGCTTCAGCGTTGCGTTCGTCAAGCTCGGGCTTTCGGGCTGCGACGTTGGCGTGTCCTTCCTGCTCCCGCGCGTGGTCGGCGCCGGCCACGCCTTCGAGATGAGCCTGACCGGACGGCTGATCGATGCCGAAGAGGCCCTGCGGATCGGCCTGGCGAACCGGCTCGTGGGTGAACAGGAGCTGCTGCCGGAATGCCAGCGCCTGGCCGAAGAGATCCGCGCCAATACCCGCTACGCGGTGGCGATGACGAAGCAGGTGCTCGACCGCAACATCGATGCAACCTCGCTGCGGGCGGCCATCGAGCTCGAGAACCGAACGCAGGTGCTCGGCACGCACGCCGCCTCCACGAGAGAGCGGATGATGAATTGGAAGCAGACGCGCTGAAGGATCGGCAGGTCTGGCGGCGACGGCATCGGCCGCCACCGTGCCCGCGGTGGATCAGTGCAGCCCCGGCCGGCGCTGCCTGGCATCGTCGGGCAGACGGCCTTCGAGCAGGTCCTCGACCGCCGGCGGGTCCACGCGTACGCCGACGTAGAAAGGCCCGAACTCGCCGAACCACGACGTGGTTGGATCGAAGCGCATCTCGTAGACGAGCTTCTTGAATGCGAGCGGGTCGTCGGCGTGCAGGCTGACGCCCCACTCCCAGTCGTCCAGCCCTACCGATCCGCCGATCACCTGCGTGACCTGCTCGGACCACTTGTGGCCGATCGAGCCGTGGCCGCGCATCATCGCACGGCGCTCGGCCAGTGGCAGCGCGTACCAGTTGACGCTCTCGCCGCGCCGCTTGCTCATGGGGTAGAAGCAGATGTAGCGCTGCGGCGGAATCGTGCGGAACAGACGCTCGTTCATCCGAGCCTTCTGCGTCTCCATCTCGCCGGTCAGCGCCTGGTCGTATTCGGTCGTGCCCGGCTTCAGCCCGCGCTCGGCCAGCCGGCGCGCCGCCATCGCCTGCACTTCGTACAGACTGACCTCGATCACGGAAAGGTAGGAGTAGGCCGGCGAAAGGAACTCGTAGAGGCGCAGCGTCCGCAGCGTCAGCTCGACCTCGTTGAGCGCGGCCGGGCTCTGGCGGTAGTGGCAGAAAAGCAGGTCGCCTTTCTGGGAGACCACGCTGTAGAGCTTGCTGTCGCCGCGGCCGGCCGCTTCCTGCACGTTGGCGGCCGCCGCCCGGCCCAGCCACGCGCTCGCCTCCTCGGCAATGGCCTTGCGCTCGGATTGTGACCGGGCACGCCAGCGCGGCCAGTTGAGCGCGTAGACGTCGTGGAGCGTGTACCAGCCTTCCAGTGTCTGCGGCGCTTCGACGGCAACGAATTCGGGCACGGGTCCTCCGTAGAAGCGCATTTGAACCCGATCCCGCGCCGCTGTCCAGGCGGTGCGGGCGCCTATGCGACCGGCTCTGTCGTTGGCAGTGCCGGCCTTGCCCGGCGACGCCGCCCTCGTCCATGCCGGCGCGATGGCCTTCTCTTTTTGCGATTCCGCTGCGATGCTGCGGTCGTGAGCGATCGCCGCAAGTTCCTCGTCGCTGCGATCGTCGCCGTCGTCGGCGCGATCGCCTTCGGCGCATTCAGCTTCCGCCGTGAGGTTGCCAGCATTCAGCGGCGCCAGGGGCTGCAGGCGGCCCAGTGCAGCACGCTGGTACGCGAGGCACGCGAGCTGGTGGACGAGGGCCGCGAGCTGGGCAGCCAAGGCGGCGACTACTGCCGGGCGCGTGATCGGATCGCGCAGGCGGTCTCGCGCATGCAGGAAGCCCAGCGGATCTGCCGTCAGGCTCTGGACCAGGACCCGATGCTGACCTCCGACGCCGCCATCGCACGCATGAAAGCGTCCCGTGCGGATCTGGCCGACAAGTGCACCAAGCAGGGACTCTGACCGCGCCTGCCGCCGGAGCATGGCTGCCAACACTGCGGCTGCGATGCGCAGGGCGAGCCCCGCTGGCGCTGATCGCGAACCGCACGGCCGCATCGGTGCGGGCTGAACGGACGCGGTCGGCCGCCGTCGTCACCGGGCCGGCGCCGGATCGAGGCGTCCCGTGCCGCGGAGGCTACGAGACCGCGGATGTCAGCGAGCGCTGCGCCGGCCGGCCGAGGGAGAAGTAGAACGTCGTACCCACGCCTTCGGCCGATTCGCACGAGATGTGCCCGCCGTGGCGCTCGACGATCTTGCGGACGTACGACAGTCCGATGCCTTCGCCGGGAGCGGCATCGACGCGGAACCGGCGGAACGGCAGGAATGCCTTGGCAGCCTGATCGGCCGACATGCCCATGCCGGTATCACGCACGAAGTACTGCAGCTCGCCATCGACGGAACGGCTGCCGATGACGATGGAGCGGCGTGCACCTTCACCCATGTACTTGATGGCGTTGTCGATGAGGTTGCGGAACACCGCTTCGACCTGCACGCGATCGCCCATGACGTCGGGCAGCTCCTCCACGCGTGCCTGGATCCCGCGCTCCCGGATCTGGTAACTCAACGAGTCGAGCACGCCCTGCACGAGCTTGGTCATCTCGAGCGGCTCGAAGTGATAATCGAGGCGGGCAACGCGCGAGAAATCGAGCAGGCGCTGCACCATGCGATTGAGCTTCTCGACACTGCGCACGCCGTCCTCGAGCGGCTTGGCGATGCGCTCCCCGCGCTCGTTCCAGCCGCCGTCGCTGCGCATGTGCTCGAGCTCCTCGAGCGCCATGTGCATGAAGCCGTACATCGCCGTCATCGGCGATCGCAGGTCGTGCGAGACCACGTGCACCATCTCTTCCATGTCGCGCGCCTGCGCGCTCAGCATCTCGTTCTCGACCTGCAGGCGCGTGGCCTCGCGCTCGCGACGCAGAGTGTGCACGTTCTCGGCAGCGATGCTGACGATCTGGGCGGCGGCGCCGAGCATCTTCAGATCCTCGGATGTGATGCTCGCCTGCCGCCGGAACGGCACGAGCAGATAGCCATAGCGGTCCTTGTCGGTGGCGATGCGCGTGACGGCCAGGGACTCGCGACGTCCGAGCAGCCGCTCGCATTCCTCTGCCAGCACGACGTCCCCGCCGTCGGCGTCGATGAGCACCACGTCCTCGTTCATGTCCTCGAGCGCAGGAATCGAGCTCGGGTTGACGCGCATCTGCCGGTCCAGCCCGAACAGCGAGTACGCTTCGTCGCCCGGAACGCGCAGCAGCCCGCAGCCGCGCTGCAGATTCGTCGAGTGGGCGAGCACGCCGAGCACGCGCCCGAGCATCGCGCCAGGCTCCAGGGCAAGGCTCGTGCTCGCGCTCATGCGCAGCAGCGCATTGGTCTGCCGCCACAGACGCGCGGTCGCGTCGGCCATGTCGTTGATGACCACCTGGTGGGCGAGCTCACGCTCGCATGCGGCCCAGCACAGTCGCATCGTCTCGGGCGTGGGGCCGCCGCAGCCATTGAGACGGCCTACTGGAACGCCGTCGGCGGTCAGGCGATGGCGGACTTCACTGGGACGATCGGGGCTGACGGTGCCGGCAAGGACGTTGCCGTCCTCGTCGTCGATGAAGAAGCTGACCTTTCCCTGCGAGGAGTCGGAGAAGTCGCGGAAGATCGCTTCGAAGGCGGACCAGCGGATGCGCATGACCGATCCACACCTTCAGGGACGATGCCAGAGCCCGTCGCGCAGGACCAGACGGTTGACGGCGCGGCCGGCCGGCTCGCTGGCCTCTCCGCTCGGATAGTCGGCATCGCCCGGGTAGAGGATCGTGATCGTCTCGCCGCACATCGTGATCTTCGGAAGGATACGTGGGATCGGTGCGCTGAGGAACGCCCCCAGTGCGTCCTCGACGCTGGTGTAAGCCGCCAGACTCTCGAGCGTGGCGATGGTGGGCGGCACCAGCTCGATCTCGCGGTCGCGATAACGCTGCAGAGCGCGCGACGGCGTGATCCATTCGCCTTCCGACGACTCCACCGCGCAGTGCTGCGCCAGCTGTCGTTCGGGGGCGCGGGCCAGGAAGAAGCGGGTGTCGAAGCGCTTCTTCTCTCGCTGCGGCGTGATCCAGTGGGCGAAGTAGCGGAGACCCGACACGTCCAGGCGCAGACCCTCGCGGCGCACCGCGTCCACGAATCCGCCGCGGCCGTGGCTCGATGCCTCGCGCGCGTCGCGCAGGCGCCTGGCTCGCTCGCTGCCGTCCTGCAGATCCACCCACTCGCCGGCCTCGTCGCGCGCGAGAAGAATGCCCGACTCCTCGAACAGCTCGCGCACCGCCGCCAGCAGCAGCGCGCACGATGTCGCAGGATCCTCATGCAGCCGATGCCCTGCTCCCATCTCCTCCACGCCCGCCAGCAGCTCGCGCGCCGCTTCGCTGCGATCGCCCTCGTCGACGGCGCCGCCGGGAAAGACGTGCGCGCCGCCGAGGAAACCCAGCCGGGAGTCACGGCGGACCATGAAGACCTCCACGCCCCGCTCCTGCTCGCGCAGAGCGAGGACGGTGGCGGCATCTCGAACGGCAGCGGAGGTGGGATCGGGCATTCGACGCGTCAGACGCGGACGCGATGGGTGGAAACGAGCGAACGGCGGCAGTGGGTGGCTGGGGAGGAAGGACTCGAACCTTCAATTCCCTGATCCAGAGTCAGGTGCCTTACCAATTTGGCCACTCCCCAGTGCGTTTTGCGGGTCCGGTCACCATCGCAAAACCGGACTTCGGAGTCTACCCGGAAGCCGCGACCACGAGCCCCGCCGGCGCGGCAGCGGATGCTCGAACCTCGCGCCTCAGTTGTTCTTTTCGCGCCAGGTGATGCGGCCGCGAGTCAGGTCGTACGGCGAGAGCTCCACCTTGACCTTGTCCCCCGGCAGGATGCGGATGTAGTACTTGCGCATCTTGCCCGAGATGTGGGCGAGCACGGTGTGGCCGTTCTCGAGCTTCACTCGGAAGAACGCGTTGGGCAGGCTCTCGACCACCTCGCCGTTCACCTCGATTCCGTCTTTGGCCATAGTCTCCTTTGCAGAACGCGCCGCTTGCCGCGGCGGAAGGCCGGCACGCTAGCAGCGCATCGGAACGCTCACAACCCAGGCAAAAACGCCGCGCCACGCCGTTTCGCGAGGCTGTTGTGACGGCAGGCCCTCGCCGCTAAGCGGAGGCATGGGCACCAGCGAGAACCTGCGAACCGAGGTCGACGGCACCATCGGCTGGCTGACCGTGGACCGACCCGAAAGCCGCGGCGCGATGACGCGGGCGATGTGGGAGGCGATGCCGGCGAAGCTCGCCGAGCTGGCAGGGGCAGCCGGCGTGCGACTGATCGTCGTGCGCGGCTCCGCGGGAGGGTTCATCGCCGGCGCCGACATCACCGAGTTCGAGAAGTACCGTTCCAATCCCGAGCTGGCGCGCAAGTACGATGAGGGCAGCACTGCCACTCTGGAAGCTCTGGCCACGCTTTCGGTGCCGAGCCTGGCCATGATCGATGGCGCCTGCGTCGGCGGCGGATCGCTCATCGCGTTCGGCTGCGATCTTCGCGTGGCTTCGGATCGCGCGTTTCTGGCGATCCCGGCCGGCCGCCTCGGCCTGGCATACCCGCCCCACGGGCTGGAGCGCCTGGTGGCGGTGGTCGGGGAGGCCGTTGCGCTCGACCTGCTGCTGACGGGCCGGCGCATTCCCGCGCCCGAGGCGCTCTCGCTCGGGATGATCCATCGCTGCTTCCCCGCAGCTTCGCTGGAGGCCGACACTCGAGCGTTGGCCGCCGAGGTCGCGCGCATGGCGCCCCTTGCGCTGCGATATGCGCGCCTGGCCGTGCGGCGGCGTCTGGAGAGCCGGCTGTCGGCGCAGGAGGTAGCCGGCCTGGTCGCCGACTGCTTTGCCAGCCGCGACTATCAGGAAGGCGTGACCGCCTTTCTGGAAAAGCGCGATCCCGTCTTCCGCGGCCGCTGAGCTTCCGGCAAACGCACCCGTCGCCGTACAGGCTCGAACCGTCTGGTTCACCCTTGTCCGAACGGCGGCCGGACCTGCTCGAGAAAGCGTTTGAAAAACGATGATTTACGCTCCGCGGCCGCGGGGCACGCGACTGGCTTTGTCACTGGCGTTCGCAACTACGCCAGGAGGCAACGCCATGAGCATTCGCACCAAGACCACCGACTCCAGCAGCAAGAACAGCACGCGCCTGGTCCTGACCGGCAAGCGCGTGGAGGGGACCTGGGTGATGGAGTCCAAGCTGCCGGTCCGGGTGCGCCGCAGCGACCTGAACGACGCCGTCGTCGTCGCCGACAATCGCCGCGTCCGGACCTTGCACTGAGACCGGCGACCTGAGCGTCGGGCGCCGCTTCGGAAGATGCGGCGTCCGGCCTCGCTCTCAAGCCCTCTGCCAGAGGTAGCGGCGGTTGACCACGATCGCGATCGCCACCGAGGCGACGCCCATCGTCAGGTTCCACACGTGCAGGCCTAGGACGGCGGGGGCAGCGCCGACCTCGTAGCTCTGCAAAGAGGCGACGAACGCGCCGCAGACCAGCAGCAGCAGGCCCAGCCAACGGTACAGCGACAGGCGCGTGCGCCATCCCCACATCGCATATGCCGATCCGACCGCCAGCAGCCACAGCGGCTGCACCAGCGCAGGCCGCCCCGTGGCGATCAGGAAGATGGTCCCGCCGAAGCCGATCAGCAGCAGCGGCGCCCACAGCCTGGCGGCAGGGAAGACGGCATCGCCGGCCGGACCGACCATCTTCGCCACGCGCCGCTCGTGCACGGCGCCGGCGATGAGACCGGCTGCGAAGAATGCGAGCGTGTAGCCGCCGGCGCTCAGCGGCGCCCATGCGGTGCCGGCTGCCATCGCATAGGAGGGAACGCTAAGAGCCATGTTGACGACGGCCCAGGTGGCCATGTTGTAGGCGCTGGTGCGAAGGAAGGGGTCGCGGCAGAAGGCCTCGGAGTCGAGCATGGTCGCTCAGGCCGGTGCGAAGCCGGTGACGCGGGTGCGCATCTTGCCGTCGAAAGGCACTTCCTCGGCCAGGTTGCGGCCGCCGCAGCGGGGACACGGGAAAAACGCCACATCCCCATCGCGCTCGGCAAGCTCGATCATGTTTCCGAGCAGGTAGCCTTCCTCCGTCTCTTCATAGGCGAGCAGCGCCCGGCACTCCTGCGAGCGGCAGCGCAGGACGTGGACCTTCACCTCTTTCTTCTTCGCCGGCGCCTCGCTCATCCGCGACGGTTAGCCGACGGCCGCGAGCCTGGCAACCGCGAGCGGACCCGCTCGAACGAGGAGATTGCAGGTAGACGCTGGGACGGTCCAGGTTAGAATCCTTCGATGACACAGGCTCTCGACATCCTTCGTGACATCGCGGCGGGGCAGGACGGCTTCGTCGAGCTCCGCTACCACGCCAAGACCTCGCGCAGCATCGGCGTCGACAAGGGAAAGGTGGAACGCTCACAGATCCGGCACCGCAAGGGCGTGGGCGTGCGAGTGTTCGAAGCGGGCGGATGGGGATTCGCCTCCACCGGCTCACTGGATGCGGCATCGATCCGGCGCGCGATCGACACCGCACGGGCCGGCGCGCGCTCGACCGCTCGAGCCGCCTCCCATTCGCTGACGCAGCTTCCACAATGCGAGCTGGCGCGCGGGGTCTTCGACCAGGAAGGCCTCGAGGATGTGGCGGTGCGCACGCTGGAAGAGAAGATCGGCATGGCCGCCGGCCTGGAAGCTCGCGTGCGCGGCGCATCCTCGGCGATCCGTTCGGCCAGCTGCACGTACAACGAGATCTTCGAGGAGAAGGCCATCGTCACCACCGACGGTGCCGCCGCCGCGTTTCGCCTGGTACGGCCCGAGCTGCGCGTGCAGGCGGTGGCCGAAAAGGATGGGCAGCTCTCGACCGGCAGCGAAGCCGTCGGCGCCACCGGCGGCTGGGACTGCCTCTTCCGCGGCGCCACCGGCGAAGCGCTTGCCGCGCGCGCCGCACGACTGGCGCAGGATCTGCTGTCCGCGCGCCATGCCGAAGGAGGACGCTCGGTCGTCATCCTGGCGCCGTCCATCGTGGGCCTTCTGGTGCACGAGGCGATCGGACACACGGTCGAAGCCGACTTCGTGCAGGCCGGCTCCGTCGCCGCCGGCAAGATCGGCCAGCGCGTGGCCAGCGAGCTGGTCACGCTGCGCGACAGCGGGGTCTCCGAGCACTACGTCGGCGCCGGCGGCACCATTCCCGTCGACGATGAAGGCGTCGTTGCCGGCCGCACCACCATCATCGAAAACGGCCGTCTCGTCTCCTACCTGCACAACCGCGAGAGCGCCGCGAAGTTCGGCGTCACGCCCACGGGCAACGCGCGCGCGTGGGAGTATTCGGACCAGCCGCTGATCCGCATGCGCAACACATACCTGGAGCCGGGCGACAAGAGCCTCGACGAGATCATCGCCGACACCGCCGACGGCTATCTGCTCGAAGGCCCGCGCAACGGCCAGGCGGACGCCACGGGTGAGTTCATGTTTGGCGTGCAGGAAGCCTACCGGATCAGGAACGGCAAGCTCGGCGAGCTGGTGCGAGGCATGACGCTGTCGGGCATCGCCTTCGACGTGCTCGGCACCGTCGATGCGGTCTCGCGCGACTTCCGCTGGGATCTCGGCGCCGGCTACTGCGGCAAGGGACAGCCGGCCAAGGTCGATGCCGGTGGGCCGTATGTCCGCTGCCGCGCTCTGCTAGGCGGCGAGCAGTAGGACGGGCGAGCAGTAGGACGAAGGAACGGCAGTCGCCAGCAAGGAGCATTCGTGAACGAGCGCACCCTTCTCGACATGTGCCACACGCTCGTGGAGCACGCGCGCAAGGCCGGTGCCGATCAGGCCGAGGCCGCCGCGGCCTGGCAGCATGTCGTCGAGACGCACGTCGAGAACGGCGTGCCGCACACGGTCCACAGTCGTGAGGAGACGAGCTTCGGCCTGCGGGTGATCGTCGGCAGCTCGCAGGGATTCGTCACGGCCAACGACGTCGAGCCCGACCTGCTCGCCGAGCGCGCCGCCGAAGCCGTCGCGCAGGCGCGAGTCACGCCCGCCGATCCGGCCGTGGGACTGCCCGAGTCGCGGCCGGTCGCACCCGTGCCGGGCCTGTACGATCCCGAAGTCGGCGACGTCGGCGCCGAGGAGACCGCGCGGCTGGCGGGAGAGATGCTCGCGCGAATTCGCGATCTCGACCCACGCGTGCGCGTCGACTCGGGCTCGGTCTCGGCCAGCGTCACGCTGGCTGCGCTGACTTCGACCAGCGGCATCGTGGTCAGCGAGGCCAGCTCGCTGATGGATGCCAGCGCGTTCGGCATGGCCGTGGACGGCGACGACGTGGCAAGCTTCGATTACGACAGCGCGATCGCACGCCGCGTGCGCGGCTTCGAAGACGAGATCGCCGAAGCGTGCGCGCGCTTCGTCTCCAAGTGCACGGCAGGCCTCGGCGCCGGGCGCGGCGAGAGCTTCCGCGGCCCCATCGTGCTGTCGCCCGAGGCAGTGGCCGAGTTCCTGCTGCCGACGCTGATCTCGGCGCTGACCGCCGATGCCGTGCGAAAGGGGCGCAGTCCGCTGGCCAATCGCATCGGCGGCTCGGTCGCCTCTCCTCTTCTGTCGCTCTGGGACGACGGGCGCGTGCCGGGCGGCGCCTCTTCCAGCGCATTCGATCGCGAGGGCCTGCCGACGGCGAGGCGCGCGCTGATCGCGTCCGGGATGCTGCAGGGCCTTCTCTACAACCATTACGAAGCGCGCGCGGCCGGCGGCGAGGCGCGCAGCACCGGCAATGCGGTCGGGTCGGTCACTTCGCTGCCGAGCGTGGGACCGCACCGCCTCGAGGTGGAGCCGGGCTCCACGGCGATGGATGCGCTCGTCGACGGCCATGAGCGGGCAGTGTGGGTCGGGCGCTACTCGGGCAGCACCAACGCGGTGACCGGCGATTTCTCGGGTGTGGTCAAGAACGGCTTCCTCATCGAAGCCGGAGAGCGCCGGCCGGTGCGCGAGGTCCTGATCGCCGGAAACGTCTTCGAGCTGCTCGGCAGGATCTCGGCGATCTCGCGCGAGCGCCGAGACGTCAGCGGCAGCGTGCTGGTCCCGGCGATGCGCGCCGAGGACGTCTCGATCACGGCGGGCTGAAGCGTCGCGCGCTCCGCGCCCCGATCCGCCGACCTTACTGCAGATAACCGAGCGACTGCAGGCGGCGCCGATTGATGGGGCTGAGGTTGGCCGGAGGCGCCGGTGCGACGCGCCGCAAGGAAGCATGATCCCGGACCGCATCGGCCAGCTCCTGAGCCCAGCGCGGTCCCCTGCCGGCCTGCATGAGATTGCGCGTCTCGCGCGGGTCCCTCGAAAGATCGTAGGCCTCGAGCGTGCCGGCGGCCGGATGGAAGATGACCTTGCGGTCCATCTCGCGCACCGCGAACGCCGGCGCACCCCAGTCGATGAGGCTGCCGTCGTCGAGCAACCGCAGCGGGCGCCGCGCCTCGATGAAACGCCTCGGCATCGCCGCCTCCTCGTCGCCCGTCAGAAGCGACGCGAACGAGCGTCCCTGCATCGACGCCGGCGCATCGATGTCGAGTAGCTCGAGCACCGTACGCGCGAGGTCGACGAGGCCGACCGCTGCGTGCGCCGCTCTGGCGCGGCCGATGCGCTCGTTGCGCAGGAGCAGAGGCACGCGCACCGCTTCCTCGTACAGATGCGTCCCATGGCCGCCGGCGCCGTGCTCGAAGAACTCCTCGCCATGGCCCGAGGTCAGCACGTAAAGCGACTCGTCCTGGACGGTGCGGCCGTCGAGGATGCCGAGCAGCTTGCCGAGCGCCTCGTCGGCGCTTCTGACCTGCTCGACCATCGAGGCCAGCTCGCGGCGGCGCGCGGACTCGCTGCGTACGTCGGCTCCGGTGTGCACGGGGCGCGTACGGTAGGTGTGCACGAACAGGAACAGCGGCTCCGCGCTGTGCTCGTCCAGATACGCGGCTGCGCGGGCCAGGGCGTCCGCGTTGGCCGGGGAAATGCGCTCGGTCTTGCCTTCGTCGTAGAGGTCGAACCCGCGCGCGAAGCCTGCCTCGGCCGCCAGCGCGCCGCCTTCGGTGAATGCGGCCGTGCGCCAGCCCCGCGCCTGCAGCACGCGCGCCAGCGTTTCCACCGATGACGACAGGCGGTGCCGTTCGTCGACGACTCCGTGCGCCGGCGGCGTCAGCCCCGTCAGCAGCGTCATGTGCGCAGGCAGCGTCGTCACCGACTGCGTCACCGCCTGCATCATGACGGCGCCGCTGCGGAAGAAGCGGTCGATGGCGGGAGTGGCATCGCCGCCCGAATAGAGGCCGACGCTGTTGACGCGAAGCGAATCCAGCGACACCAGCAGGAGCAGAGGGAACGCGCGCCGCTTCTCCTCGCGTTCGAGTTCGGCGGCGCCCCAGACCACGCCAGCTGCGGCATCGGTCTTGTCGGCGGGCCGGCTGCGGAACGCGAAGCGCACCCGACGACCAGCCACGTCGGAGACACTCTCGACCGCTTCCTTCCAATCGGTGCGGCCGGCGCCGGGTCGGACCCGGCGCCGGAAGATCGTCGCGGCCGGCCTGGATGGGTCGAGCTCATCGCGCGTCTCCACGACCAGATCCATCGGCGTGTCCTGCCGCTCATCGCCGCGCAGCGCGAACGAGAAGCGCAGCCGCGACCCGCGCGCCACCTCGACCGGCTGCGTGACGATCTCCTGCCAGTCCGAACCGTGCGCACCGCGCGCGTGAACCTCGGTGACCACGGGTCCTTCGGGCAGGTCGGGGAAAACGAACGTCTTTGCGACGAGCAGACCTTTGCCGGGCGTGTAGCGCAGCGTGCCACGCAGACTCATCCGCTTCCCGTCCTGCACGTAGACGTCGAGCTCGTGCGGCTGCGCCGCCATCGACTGCGGAAGGCGCGCCTGCACGAACAGCTGGCCCTCCTCATCCACCCATACCGTGCGTCGGGAGATTCCCATGCTGCCGGTGACTCCCAGCGTGTCGCGCTCGTCCTCATCCAACGGCTGGCGCGGCGCCGTCAGACGATGCCCGGTGGCCGGATCGACGGCGTGCAGCGGCTCGCGCCAGGTGTAACGGAACGTCTGCGCGGCCGGCGCAGGAGACGCGCCGACAAGACAGGCAGCGAGCATGGCGAGAAGTGCGGTGGCGATTGCAGGCATGCGGACCGCGCTGCGGCGGATGATTCAAACACGGCCGCGCGCGCGCGTCACATCGTGCTTGCGTGTCGGCCATCGCGCTGCAACAGTCCCGGCGCCGCCGGGTCGGGCGGCAGCCGGCATGAAGCGCGCGCGTCCCAGGCTGCTCGTCATCGGCGTCGATACCGGCGGCACCTTCACCGACATCGTCTATCGCGACGGCACGCGTGGCGGCCGCCTCAAGCTGCTTTCGACGCCGCAGGATCCCGCCGAGGCCGTGCTCGAGGGCTTGCGGCGGCTGTTCGGCCAGCGGCGCCCCGATCTGCTCACCTACGGAACCACCGTGGCCACCAACGCCATGCTCGAGCGCCGCGGTGCCCGAACGGCCCTCGTGACGACGGCCGGCTTCGAGGACGTCCTCGAGATCGGCCGCCAGGCACGGCCCGACCTCTATGATCTGGAGCCGCAGAAGCCCGAGCCGCTGGTCGAACGGGGCCTGCGGCTCGGCGCGGCCGAGCGCAGCCTCTTCGACGGGCGCGTGCTGCTCGCCCTGAGCCAGGCCGAGTGCCGCCGCATCGTCAGCGCGATTCGGGCGAGCAGGGCCGAGTCGGTGGCCGTCTGCTTCCTCCACTCGCACGTCTCGCCCGCGCACGAGCGCCGGATCGGACGGGCGCTGCGAGCGCTGCGCGTGCCCGTGACGCTGTCGCATGCGCTGTCGCCGGTGGCCGGCGAATACGAGCGTACGAGCACGGCGGTCGCCAATGCCTACGTGCAGCCGAAGGTGCAGGGCCACATCCGCGCGCTGGCGCGCGACAGCCGGGCAGCGACGTTCCGCGTGATGCAGTCCAACGGCGGAGCCGTCGGCGCCGCCACGGCTGCGCGCGAGCCGGTGCGAACGATGCTGTCCGGCCCGGCCGGCGGCGTCGCTGCCGCCGCCGAGGCCGCAAGGCGCGCCGGCATCGCACGCATCGTCACGCTCGACATGGGCGGCACATCCACCGACGTGGCGTTCGTGCAGGGCGAGCCGGCGCGGCGTGCAGTTACCGAGATCGGCGGCCTGCCGCTGCGCGTGCCGTGCCTCGACATTCACACGGTGGGCGCAGGCGGCGGCTCCATCGCGCGCGTCGACGAGGGCGGAGCGCTCGTGGTCGGGCCCGAGAGCGCCGGCGCCGACCCCGGCCCGGCCTGCTACGGCCGCGGCGACAGGGCCACCGTCACCGATGCCAACGTCGTGCTGGGGCGGCTTCCGGCGCAGCATTTCCTGGGCGGCACCATGCAACTCGATCTCGAGCGTGCCCGCCGTGCGGTCATGGCGGTGGCTGCGCGCATGAACGGGAGCAGGGGCCGCAGCAGGTCGACCGGCAGCGTCGTCGAGGAAGCGGCCGAAGGAATCGTCCGCGTGATCGAGGGCAACATGGAGCGCGCCATCCGCGTGATCACGGTGCAGCGCGGCGAGGACCCGCGCACGTGCACGCTCCTTCCCTTCGGCGGTGCGGCCGGTTTGCACGCCTGCGGCCTGTGCGAGCAGATCGGGTTCGCCGACATCTTCATTCCGCCCGATCCGGGGCTGCTGTCGGCGCACGGCGTTCTCGGCGGCCGCGTCATCGTCGATCGCATCGTCTCGCTGCATGCGGTCGATCCGCAGCTCGGATGGCTGCAGCGCAAGGCCGCGCCCGCCGAGGCCGCGGCGCGACGAGCGCTGGCGAATGAGGGATTCGGCGCTGGCGAGATCGGGGTGACCACGGTGGTGCGCGCGCGCTACCGCGGTCAGGCCATCGAGCTGGAAGTTCCGCTCGACCGGGAGCTGCGCCGGCGCTTCGACGCGCAGCATGCGGCGCGCTTTCACACGAGCGACGACACGCGCCCGCTGGAGGTGGTCGGGCTGCGCGTCACCGCCAGCAGCAGCGCGCGCCGACCTTTCGCGCCGCGTGCATCTGGCGCGGCAACGGCGCGTGCGGCGGCGCACGTGCAGGCGTTCGTGGACGGCCGCCCCTGTCAGGTGCCGCTGTTCGTGCGCGAACAGCTCGGCGCGGGCGCCACCATCGTCGGGCCCGCCGTCATCGCCGAATACAGCTCCACCACATACGTGGCGCCGCTGTGGCGTGCGCGTGTCGATGCGGCCGGTGCGCTGCGACTGTCGCGGCAGAGGAGGGTCCGATGAGAGGGCGCAGCGGAAACGCCCGCGGCGCAACGCAGCAGGGGCACGCGTTGTCCGCCGTCGATCTGGAGCTGTTTGCCAACCGCCTGATCGGCGTCACCGACGAGATGGGGGTCGTTCTGCAGTCGGCGGGACTCTCTCCCAACATCAAGGAGCGGCGAGATTTCTCGTGCGCGCTGTTCGACGCCGGAGGCGAGATGGTCGCGCACGCCGCGCACATCCCGGTGCACCTGGGGTCGACGCCGCTGGCCGTGCGGGCGGCGCTGGATCACGCATCCATGGCGCCGGGGGACATCGTCATCCTCAACGACCCCTACGCCGGCGGTACGCATCTGCCCGACGTCACGCTGGTAGCGCCGGTCTATCTTCCGGGCGGCGATCGCCCCTTCGCCTATGTCGCCGACCGCGCGCATCACGCCGACATCGGCGGCGGCAGCCCCGGCTCGATGGCGCTGGCCACCGACGTTCACCAGGAAGGCTTTCGCATGCCGCCGGTGCACCTGTGCCGCGGCGATCGCTACGTCGGCGACACGCTCTCGCTGTTTCTTGCCAACACGCGCGTCCCGGACGAACGGCTGGGCGATCTGGACGCGCAGGTCGCGGCCCTGCGAGCGGGCGCGGCGCGCACGCTCGACCTGGCGCGGCGCTTCGGTCCGGACGTCCTCACGCGCGCCATGCACGAGCTGCAGCGATACTCGCAGCGACTGATCGAGGCGCTGATCGCCGAGCTTCCGCGCGGACGCTTCCGCGCCGTCGACCATCTCGACGACGACGGGGCCGGCAGCCGCGACATCGCCATACGCGTCGAGCTCGAGCGGCGCGCGCGCGGGCTTCACTTCGATTTCACTGGCAGCTCGCCCCAGGTTCGCGGACCCGTCAACGCGAATCTTGCCGTCACCACCTCGGCCGTCTTCTATGCGATTGCGTGCGTAGCCGGCCGGCGGGTGCCCGCCAACAGCGGCATGATGGCACCGGTGACGATCAGCGCGCGCGAGGGCAGCGTCGTGCACTGCCGGTTTCCTGCAGCCGTGGCCGGCGGCAACGTGGAGACCTCCCAACGCATCGTCGACGTGGTGCTGCAGGCGTTCGCTCTCGCCCTGCCGGACCGCGTGCCGGCTTCCAGCTGCGGCACCATGAGCAACCTCGCGATGGGAGGCTTCGATTCGGTGCGCAGGCGCCACTTCTCCTACTACGAGACCGTCGGCGGCGGCGCCGGCGCCGGGCCGAGCCGCAACGGCGCGCACGCGCTGCAGACGCACATGACCAACACGTGGAACACGCCGGTCGAAGCGCTGGAGGCGTACTATCCG
The DNA here is from genome assembly GCA_035626395.1 of Candidatus Limnocylindrales bacterium. Classification (NCBI taxonomy): domain Bacteria; kingdom Bacillati; phylum Chloroflexota; class Candidatus Limnocylindria; order Candidatus Limnocylindrales; species Candidatus Limnocylindrales bacterium. Next base: position 104,426 of record DASPNR010000007.1, read on the forward strand.
CTGCGGGTGACGCGCTATTCGGTGCGACGCGGATCGGGCGGACCCGGCCTGCACACCGGCGGCGAGGGCATCGTGCGCGAGGTCGAAGCGCTGACCGAGATGCGGGTGACGCTGCTCGCCGAGCGCCGCCGCCGGCGACCGCCGGGTCTGGCAGGCGGCGGCGGCGGCGCGCCTGGCCGCGATGCGGTGATTCGCGCCGGCGACAGCAGGCAGCGGGAAATCGAGGCAAAGAGCGAGTTGACGCTCGGGGCCGGCGATCGTGTGATCATCGAAACACCAGGCGGTGGCGGCTGGGGCGCCGGACGTGGGCGGAAAAAGAAAGGGCGTGAGACCTTGCGGAAGGTGTCACGCCCTTCTGCCCCAGGAGGAGAGTGAAGCGTTGACCGGACGCTTCACAGCGGGCACGGTCGGACGCGGCAGCCGAGGATGAAGAGGATGCCGCCGCGCCCAGTCGGTGGCCGTCGCTTCAGCGGCATGCGCGCGCCGCAGCGACGGCGAGTGATCAGGCCGCTTCCTGGACTTCCTTCGCCAGCTCGTCCAGCTTGCGCTCAATGGCGCTGATGCGGCGCTTGAGGCCGTCGAGGTCGCTTCGCTGCAGGACGCCGAGGTTCTTGAGGAGACGCTCGATCTGCCGCCGAGCTTCCTTCTCGATCTGGGTCAGCGCCTTCTGGCTGACGCTGGTGGTGTCCTTGCGCAGGGCCTTCACCTGCTTCTCCACGCTGCCGCGAAGATCGCTGACGCGTACTTCGACATCGGCGTAGACGTTGTCGACGGTCTTGGTGACGGTGCCGGAAAGCTCGCTGACGCGGTCAACGAGCACGTCGAGCTGGCGGCGGCCCTGCTCAGGCAGGTACCGGGTTGCTTCGCGCCGAACGCGCTCGACGGTGCGTTCGACGTCTTTTCGGATGCGGCCGACCCTCCTGGTCAGGTCGTCCATCATCGGAATGGTCGTCGCTTGTTTCTTCGTAGCCATGTCCTCTCCTCCTTTCGTTGATCCACCCGGATGAACCGGATGCATGGCCTTGCGTCGTTCCTCCCCGACGCCGCCACGACTCCTGCTTAACACGCCGCGTCAACATGTCAACGCAGCGCGGCACGAATTTGCGCGTCAGGAATTATTGGCATCACGACACGGGCTTGCCGCGGCCCAGTCGAAACCGGCGCGTGCGGTCACCGATGCGGAGCGGCGCCAGGAGACGGAGGGGGCGTATCAGTCGGCCGCGGCAGCAGCCTTGGCCGGAGCGGCGGATTCGGTTTTCGAGCCGCCATCACTGGAAGGGCTACTTTCTGCCGTTGCAGAGCCGTTGCCGCTCTTCTTCTGATACCCATCGGAGTACCAGCCACCGCCCTTCAGCTGAAAGGCGGCTGAGCTGATGAGCTTGGTGACCTTGGAGCGGCACTTGGGGCAGCGCGCAAGTGGAGAGTCCTTGATGGACTGGGTGAACTCGAACTCGCCGCACTTGGGACAAGCGTACTCGTAGATGGGCATTGCTCGGACTCCTCGGCTCGGCGCAGCATGGTCGGCCGGGCCGACAAAGCAGGCGGAACCTAGGCAGCGGCCTGCCGGTTGTCAACGCGGCGCGCCGCTTCTTCGAGCGCCGGCGCAGCGTCGCCGCGGCGGACTCACGACCTCGCCAACTCCACCGACCGCTTCGCGGCCGCACGAACCGCCGCCGCCACCGTGCCGGGCAGGTCCGCCTCTTCCAGAACCGCAAGCCCTGCCAGCGTCGTCCCGCCCGGGCTCGACACAGCCTTTCGCAGATCAGCCGGGTCCTGCCGGGTCTGGACCATCATCTCGGCGGCGCCGGCAATGGTGGCCAGCGTCAGCGAGCGCGCGAGCGAGGCCGACAGGCCGGCCTTCTGACCCGCCATCATCATCGCCTCGGCAAAACGGTAGACGTAGGCGGGGCCCGAGCCGCTCAGCGCCGTCACTGCGTGCATCGCCTTCTCGTCTTCGACGACGTGCGCTTCACCGACCGCCGCGAACAATCGACGCACCTTGGCCACGTCGGACGCCTTTGCCGACGGTCCTGCACACAAGACCGAGGCGCCCTTGCCGACCAGGCACGGCGTGTTCGGCATGACGCGAACGATGCGCGTCTCCTTCCCGAGCGCCTTCTGCAGGCGGCCGAGCGGAAATCCTGCGGCGATCGAAACGAACAGCTTCGTGCGCTCCGCCGCCGGCGCCAGCGCTTCCAGAACCTGCGGCAGGATCTGCGGCTTGACCGCCAGCACGACCACGTTGCTGGCCGCCACCACCTCCGCATTGTCCTCCGTCACCGGCACGCCGTAGCGCTTGCGCATGAACGAGCGCCGCTGCGCCACCGGCTCCGAGATCATCATCGCCGGCGCTTCGTGCCCGGCTGCCAGCAGCCCGCGTACCAGCGCCTCGGCCATGTTGCCGCCGCCGATGAAACCGATCGTGTCCGCCATCGAGTCCTCCTCTTACCGCGTCATCGAGCGCCGAACAGCGCCGTGCCGATCCGCACCATCGTCGCGCCCTCGGCGACGGCGTCTTCGAAGTCGCCGCTCATGCCCGCCGATATCTCGGTCATCGGCGCATGCTGCCATTGCAGCGCACGAAGGCGCTGCGCAAGTTCGCGCAACCGCGCGAACTGCGGCTGCGCCGGCCGCGCCGGGTCGGCCACTCCCATGACGCCGACGAATCGCACGCCCGGACAGGCGGCGGCCTGGCGCAGGAACGTCTCCGCATCGGAAGGATCGATCCCGCCGCGCACCGCCGCACCGCCGAGCTTGATCTGCAGAAGCAGGTCGGCCACCGGCGCTCCCTCGCCGGCCGCTCGCGAGACCGCACGCACCACGCTTAGCGAGTCGACCCCGTGAATGAACGCGAATGCACGCGCGGCACGCGCGGCCTTGTTCGATTGCAGGCGGCCGATCATGTGCCAGCGCAGTTCCGTGCCGCCGGCCCCCAAGGCGTCCGCCACGGCCTGCTGCTTGGCCATGGCCTCCTGGACGTAGTTCTCGCCGATGTCGGTCGCGCCCGCGAGCGCGGCGGCCACCACCGCTTCGGCCGGCAGCGTCTTGGTCACCGCGATCACGCGCACCTCGTCGGCGGTGCGGCCGCTGCGCCGTGCAGCGGCCTGCACGCGCGCGCGCACCTCGGTCCAATTCGCCGTAAGGGAACCGAAGCTCACGAGGTCGGGCTGATTCGCGCTCGCGCCAGCGCCCGCGAAACGGGCGCCATGGGCAGGCCGATGACGTTGTCGAGCGGACCGATGATGGCGCCGATGAAGCGGCGGCCCTGGCCCTGCGCGGCATAAGCGCCGGCCTTGTCCAGCGGCTCACCGGAGGCCGCATACGCCCGCGCCTCCTGCCAGCCGACCTCGCGCATGCGCACCGTCGATCGCGAAACGCCGCTCTCACCACCACCGGCATGCAGGACCGCCCACGCCGTCAGAACGTGATGATTGCGGCCCGACAGCGACATCAGCATCTGCGCCGCCTGCTCGGGCCCCGCGGGCTTGCCGAGGATCTGTTCGCCGACGACGACGGTGGTGTCGGCCGCCAGCACGACCGCCTCGCTGCCGCAGCGAGCCAGCACGGTGGCCGCCTTCTCGAGCGCCAGCCGCGTCGTCGCTTCGAGCGCGCGCTCCTGCTTGCTCATCGTCTCGTCGATGTCTGCAGGATCGATGACGAAGTCGTAACCTGCCTGGGTGAGCAGCTCACGCCGGCGCGGGGATGAGGACGCCAGCACGAGTCGCGACGCAAGCATCGCTGCATTCTTCGAGCCGCTGCGGTAAAGTCAACGACCTGCATGAAGACCAAGAGCCGCCGTCCCGCCCGCACACGCATCGCTTTGTGGACCTGCTTCTGCGCGCTCGGTGCATGCGGCGCCGGCGGCGAGGGAGCGGTCGCCGCGGAGGCGGGTCGCCCGGTCGTCCGCCTCGCGCAGGCGAGCACGGCGGCGGCGGAGAGCGTTTCCCCGCGCGCCGCCAGCAGCATTGCCAACGTGCAGCGATCCGAGCTCGGTCGCGCACTGGCCTTGATGGACACCGACGCTCCCGCGAGCGCGGCGGCGCTCGAGGCGCTGCAGGAGAAGCTGCCGTTCCTCGAGGACGTGCTGCTGTACTACGGAGCCGCCGCTCGCGCGCGCTTCGACAAGGTTGCCGCGCGCGAGCGCCTCGAGCGCTTTCTCGACAAGCATTCGTCCTCGGTGCTGGTGCCGGAGGCGGTCGAGATGCTGGCCGAGCTCCTGGAATCGCAGGAGGACGTCGAGCACGTGCTCGACTTGGCCGACCGCCACGGCCGCACGGGCAAGCCCGACCGCGGATCCGCCCGCGCGTGCCTGGCCGCCGGCCGCATGCTCGCCGCCGAGCAGCCGCAGGACGCCGTTTCGTACCTGGAATGCGCCCGCGCACGCGCGCCGATGAGCAGCATCGGGCGCAGCGCCTTCGAGGCCCTCAGCGCGATCCGCAAGAAGCACGCGCAGCTGCGTCCCACCTCCGAGGCCGCGATGATGGCCGAGGTGCGGCAGCTGGGGCGCGAAGGCCGCACCCAGGAACAGGCGCGCATGATCGAGGAGCTGCTGTCAGCCTACCCCTCGACCTCCCATCACACCGAAGCGGTGCTGGCGTACGCGCGCACCATCGTCGCCAGCACGGGCAAGCTGGCAGCGGCCGAATATCTGGACCGCCGCGTGGACGAAGCACGCAGCGACAACGCGCGCGCGCGGCTGCTGTACGAGGCGGCGACGTACCGGTGGAACGACAATCACGATGCGGCCGCGCGCGTCGGGTTCGAGCGCATGCTGGCGCTCGGCACCGGCATTCCCGAAGAGCAGCAGGCGCTGTACGCCATGGCTCGCATCGATGATGCGGCCGGCCGCAACGCGCAGGCCATCGACGCGTACGGCAAGGCCGCGGCGCGTGCGCACGGTGCGACCCGCGCCGAGAGCCTGTGGCGGCAGGGCTGGGTCGCCTATCGAGCGAAGGACTGGGCGCTGGCGGAGAAGTTCTATCGCGCGATGGCCGCATCGGCTGCACCCGGCTCCGAAGACGATGGCCGAGCCGAAGCGTTGTACTGGGGCGCCCGCTCGCTCGAGCGGCTGGGACGACGCGACGAGGCGATTGCCAACTACGAAGCGCTGCTCAGCGAGTTTCCGCTCGGCTACTACGCCTCCCTGGCGGAGAAGCGGCTTGGACGACGCATGCCGCTGACGCCGGTGGCCGAGCCCGAGGAGGCGACGCTCGGCTCGCTGCCGCGGGACGCCGACGCGGCGCTGCAGCGGGTCCAGACGCTGCGTCAGGCTGGCCTCGAGACGCTGGCCGCGCGCGATCTGCAGGCCCGCCTTGCCAGGTTCGACGGCAGGACGCGTGCAGCCCTGCTGCCCTCGCTCCAGCGCGTCGGCGCCTACGACACGGCGCTGCAGCTGGCCGCCGAGCTGCACAAGAAGGGCGACATCTCGCGCGAGCAGGCGCGGCCGTATCTCTATCCGCGCGCGCACGCGGAGATCGTCGAGCGCGAGGCCACTCGCGCCGGCATCGACCCGGTCATGGTCTACGCGCTCATGCGGCAGGAGTCTGCGTTCGCGCCGCAAGCTGTCTCCTCGGCCAATGCGCTCGGCCTGATGCAGCTGCTCGAGAGCACGGCCACGCGCGTGGCGAGCAAGCGCGGCATCAACCCGCCGGAACGCTCGGACCTGTTCGAGCCGGCGGTCAACATCCGCCTCGGCGTGGCCTACCTCGCCGAGCTGTCGCAGCAGTTCGCCGGCAATCCTCCGCTCATGCTGGCCGCCTACAATGCCGGCGAGAATGCGGCGCAGCGCTGGCAGAGCCTCGTGGCAGCGTGGGACGAGGACGAGATGATCGAGCAGATCTCGTATCGCGAGACGCGTGCGTACGTGAAGTCCGTGCTGCGCAACATGCGCAATTACCGGCGGCTGTATCCGGACGTCGCAGGGGGGCTGGCGCGCGGCGGACGCCGATAGCGGACCGACTGCTGCGTCCCGTGCGCTCAGGCCTGCATCATGCGGAAGCGGCGGCTGCGGGGGCGGATGCCTGCTCGGGCTCGAACGCCTTCAGCAGATTTCTCGGGAGGTTGCCGAACGCTCCGTTGGACATGCAGATGGCAACGTCGCCTGGGGCCAACTCGGTGGCGAGGCGGGCCAGGATCTCGTCGGGGCCCGCGGCAGTCCAGGCATGGATGCCGCGCGTGCGAAGGTCCTCGACGATGCGTGCCGTCGAGAGCATCTCGTGCTCGGCCAGAGGATCGTTGTCCTTGCGATAGACTTCGCTGATCGCGACGGCGTCGGCCTTGGCCAGCGCTTCGGTGAAGTCCTGCTGGAAGACGGCGCGGCGGCTGGTATTGGAGCGCGGCTCGAAGACGGCCACCAGCCTTCTTCCAGGAAAGCGGCCGCGGATCGCTTCCATCGTCATCGCCACGGCGGTGGGGTGATGAGCGAAATCGTCGACGACGGTGACGCCGCCCGCCTCGCCGACAATCTCCTGTCGGCGTGCCGCGCCGCGGTAGGAAGCCAGACCCTTCTCCATCGCAGAAGCGTCGACGCCGAGCTCGCGAGCCAGCGCATACACGGCCGTGGCGTTGAGCGCGTTCATCGAGCCGACCAGCGACAGGCGCAGACGTGCCTGCGGGCGGCCCTTCCAGCACGCGTCGAACGCGGTTCCGGCCGGCGTGACCTGAATGTTGCGCGGCTGCCAGCCGCCTTCGGCGCTCAGCCCGTAAGGGACGAAGCGATAGGTGCCCGCCTCGGCGATCGCTTCGAGCAGGTGCGGATAGTCGACGCAGCCGACCAGCGGCGCATCGCTCGGCAGAATGCCGGCCAGGCGCCGGAACGAGCTCTTGACGTGCTCGAGGTCCGTGTAGATGTCGGCGTGGTCGAACTCGACGCTCGTCAGGATGACGGCCGAAGGGTCGTAGTGCAGGAACTTGGGCCCCTTGTCGAAGTAGGCGGTGTCGTACTCATCGCCTTCGACGACGAAGAACTCGCCGTTGCCTGCCGATGTCAGCTTTCCGAGATCCCGGACCAGGCCGCCGACGAGATACCCCGGCTCCAGCCCGGCCACGTTCAGGCAATGCGCGAGCATCCCGGTGGTCGTCGTCTTGCCGTGAGTGCCGGCAATCACCAGCGAGCGCTTGCCGGCAAGGAAGAAGCGCTTGAGCGCGGCGGGAAAGGAGGTCTTCTCGATGCCCAGCGCCTCGACGGCCATCGCCTCCGGGTTGGTGCGCGGTACGGCGTTGCCGATGATCACGAGGTCGGGGCGCGGATCGAGGTTGGCTGCGCTGAACCCCAGCTTCACCTCGATGCCGGCATTGCGCAGCATGTCGCCCATGGGCGGATAGGCGGCGTTGTCCGATCCCGTCACACGCATGCCCGCATCGCGAAGCATGACGGCCATCGGCGCCATGCCGACGCCACAGATTGCGATCAGGTGTACGTGGCGAATCTGCTTCTCGTCGTTCATCTGCGAATCCATCCTCTCCGCCGCCTCACTCTTGGATGACCATTGCTGCGCGGTCAGCCGGTCGCCGCGCCGTCTCGTCCGCGCCTCACGCGCGGCTCTTCTTCCCCGCCCGCTCCGCGTCGACCGCCGCGAGGACCGCGTCGTGGAATCGCGGACGCAACGCGCGAATACCGCTCCCCGTTGTATCGGATGCGACGCGGTTCGTCAGCAACAGTACGTGCACTGCGCGACGCCGGTCGATCCAGACGGAGGTCCCGGTGTACCCGAGATGCCCCACGGCCTGAGCGGAGATCCTCGTTCCGGCCGAGCTCGCACCCGCGGATGGCGTGTCCCAGCCGAGCACCCACGTGCCGGGCTCGTCGGAGAACTGGCGTCGCCACGCATAGCGCACGACCCGCGCATCCAGAACGCGTCCGTGGTCGTAGCTGGCGTCGATCCATTCGCGCGCCAGCCTCTCGGCGGCTGAGACGGTCGCGAAGAGGCCGGCATGCGAGGTGATGCCGCCGAGCGCATAGGAGTTCTGATCCTGCACGACGCCGTGGACGAGGCGGCCGCGCCAGGCGCAGTGGCCGGTGGCAGCGGTTCGTTGCAGCGGCAGCGGAGAGCGGCCGGCGGCGGCGGCGGCCACGTCGACGTACCAGGCCTCGCCAACGCCGAGCGGCTCCAGCAGCATCTCCCTGGCCAGCACGTCGATTCGCTTCTCGGTCACACGCTCGAGCGCGCAGCCGAGAACGAGAAAGCCGATGTCGCTGTAGACGCTGCCGCTGCCGGGATCGCGCTCGAGCGGCTCCTGCAGGACTGCAGCAAGGATCTCTTCACGGCGCCGCGCGGCACCCGAAGCCGACGAGACGTCGGGCGCGAGGCCTTCGTAGAAGCGCCGATGTGCCGGCAGACCCGAGTCGTGCCGCAGAAGGTGGCGGATGGTGACGTTGCCGCGACGCGGGTCGTCGCTGCGCGCGAACTGCGGCACCAGATCGACGATGCGGTCGGTGAAGCGCAGCAGGCCGCGCTGTGCCAGCAGGATCGTGATTGCCGCCGTGATCAACGGCTTGGTCAACGACGCAAGGTCCCAGACCGTATCGATGCCCACCGCCGCGTCGGCGCCGGGAATCGCCAGAGTTCCGGTGGCATGCTCGAACACCGTTCCACGCCGGTCGCTCACTCTGGCGCACGCACCAGGAAAGACGCCGTCGCCAACGGCGGCATCCAGCATCGCCGCGACCTCGCACCAGAGCGCGCTCACGGACGCTCGAACGGCGACTCGAGCAGCGAAACTGCGGCACTCTTCACGCTCGCGTCGATCCCGACCATGCAGCCCATGGGCAGCACCGTATTGCCGGTGCCGTGGCCCGCATCCAGCCCCACCACCACCGGGCAATCCAGGCCGGCGACGGCCTCGAGCGCGATCTCGCGCAGGATATCTTCGCCCTGCCCGTCGTCGCAGTCGTGGAAGGAGCCGAGGACGATGCCGGCGACGTGGTCGAGCTTGCCGGCATTGCGGAGGTGGGTGAGCATGCGGTCGATGCGGTAGGGCTTCTCGGCCACGTCTTCGAGGAACAGTACCGCGCCGTCGGTGCGGACCTCGTAGGGCGTTCCCAGCGTCGTCACCAGAACCGACAGGCAGCCGCCGATCAGCGGGCCGCGCCCCGAGCCCGGCCGCCATGTCTGAAGGCGCTCACCGTCCCACCAGCCATCTTCGTCGAACAGCGCCGAGCGGAAGCGCTCCCGCTGCAGCGCGGTCAGCCGCGGAAGGTCGGCGCCAACCATGGGACCGTGGAAACACACCAGGCCGGCCTCGGCCACGAGGCGGCCGAGCAGCAACGTGACGTCGCTGAAACCGACGAAGATCTTGGGATGATCGGCGGCAACGGCCGCATCGAACAGGCCGTGCAGGCGCGAGGAGCCGTAGCCGCCGCGGACGCAAAAGATGGCCGCGACGTCGGTCCGCGCGAACAGCTGGCTCAGGTGGGCGGCGCGGGCGGAATCGGTTCCTGACAGGTACCGGACCGGCTCGGGCGGCGGGGGCGGCTCCACGCGAAGCCCCCAACCCTCCAGAATCGCGATGCCTCGTTCGAGGCAATCGGCGTCGGCAAAGCCCGCCGGCGCGGTCACCGCCACCGTGTCGCCCTGTCGTAGCGGGCGGGGTTTGCGCTGCGCGCGCACGGGCATTTCGCTCACGGGAGGAGCCGTTGTAACGGCCGTTCCCCAGGCGGTCAACGGGCCGGGTTGATCGCGTCGGCGACAAAATCCATGTTCTGCGACCGTGGCGAGCCGCGAGGAGATCCAGAAGCTGGCGGTGGCGATCGCGACCGACCTGTGTCGCGAGGACCCGCCCGTGGTGCGCGGCGAGATGTCCAAAGTGGCGGCGGCCGTGGCCAACGCCATCGCCGCCAATTTCGCCGAGGAAGCCCGGATCGAGCGCGAGGTCGAGGAGACGCTGCAAGCGATGGGGCGCCAGGCGGCCGACCTCGATCCGGCCAAGCTGCGCCGCGGCGTTCGCGAGCGCATCGCCAGGCAGAAGGGTTTCGTACTGTGACGGCGGAGGCCTGAGGATGGAGCGGCAGCTGAGCGAGGCGCGCGTCGAGGCGCTGTCCATTGCCATCGCCAAGGCGCTGGCCGCGGCGCCCGGAGTGCAGGTGCTCGACCATGGCGGCGCCGTCCGACGCATCGCGGCCCGCCTGCAGGCGAGCGTCGGGGCCGAAGGCGAGTCCCTGGACAAGGCGGTCCGGGCACGGATCGCTTCGTTGTCGCGTTCGGTCCCAGAGGGAAGCCGGGAATGGGACGTTCTCTACCGGCAGTATTCCCAGCAGCTCTCCCGGCGGCGATAGGAGGCCCGGCGCGAGCTGCCGCGGCCGTCATGCGGCCGCGGAATTTTCAAGAGCTACACCTTGACAGAACAGGGCCCGGCCTTAGCTGAGCCGTGTCTACCCACTCGCAACCCGTCTTTCGGGAACTCAAATTTCGATCGGCCAAGGCCGAAAAACAGTCAGGAGGCTTCGAGAAGCGATGAACATTCGCCCACTATACGACCGGATCCTGGTTCGTCGGGTCCAGGAAGAAGAAAAGACCGCCGGCGGCATCATCATCCCCGACACCGCGAAGGAAAAGCCGCAGGAAGGCAAGGTGGTTGCGGTCGGCGACGGCCGCATCGATGACGACGGCAAGCTCCGCAAGCTGACCGTCAAGAAGGGCGACCGCATCCTGTTCGGCAAGTACTCCGGCAGCGAAGTCACTCTCAATGGGGTCGAGCACCTGATCATGCGCGAGGATGACGTCCTCGGCGTCCTCGAATAACCCCGAACACGAAATTCCACGGAGGAAGATTCCAGCCATGCCCAAGATCGTAAATTTCAGCCAAGAATCGCGCGACAAGCTCCTGCGCGGAGTCAACATCCTCGCTGATGCCGTCACCGTCACCCTCGGACCACGCGGCCGCAACGTCTGCCTCGAGAAGTCCTGGGGCGCTCCCACCGTCACCAAGGACGGCGTGTCGGTCGCCAAGGAGATCGAGCTCGAGGACAAGTTCGAGAACATGGGGGCGCAGATGGTCAAGGAAGTCGCTTCGAAGACTTCCGACGTCGCCGGCGACGGCACCACTACCGCCACCGTTCTCGCACGCGCCATCTTCAGTGAAGGCGCCAAGATGGTCGCCGCCGGCCACGACCCGATGTCGCTCAAGCGCGGCATCGACAAGGCGGTCGAAGCAGTGATGCAGGAGCTGAAGAAGCTCTCCAAGCCGACCAAGAGCCGCGAAGAGATCGCGCAGGTCGGCACCATCTCGGCCAACTCCGATCGCACCATCGGCGACATCATCGCCGAGGCCATGGACAAGGTCGGCAAGGAAGGCGTCATCACTGTCGAGGAGAACAAGGCCCTGGAAACCACGCTCGACGTGGTCGAGGGCATGCAGTTCGACCGCGGCTACCTGTCGCCCTACTTCGTCACCGACCCCGAGCGCATGACGGCCCAGCTCGATGACGCGCTCATTCTCATCAACGAGAAGAAGATCTCCAACATGAAGGAGATGCTGCCGGTGCTCGAGGCGATCGCGAAGGCCGGCCGGCCGCTGCTGCTGATCGCCGAGGACATCGAGGGCGAGGCTCTGGCGACCCTGGTCGTCAACAAGATCCGCGGCACGCTCAGCGTGGTTGCGGTGAAGGCCCCGGGCTTCGGCGACCGCCGCAAGGAAATGCTCAAGGACATCGCCACGCTCACCGGCGGCAAGGTGATCTCCGAGGAGCTCGGCCTCAAGCTCGAGAATGTCACGCTGCAGGACCTCGGCCGTGCCAAGCGGATCTCGGTCGACAAGGACAACACGACCATCGTCGACGGTGCCGGCAAGAAGGCCGACATCGAAGGCCGCATCAACACGATCCGCAAGCAGATCGAGGAGACGACCTCCGACTACGACCGCGAGAAGCTGCAGGAGCGCCTGGCCAAGCTGGTTGGCGGCGTGGCGGTGATCAAGGTCGGCGCGGCCACCGAGGTGGAGATGAAGGAGAAGAAGGCGCGCGTCGAGGACGCACTGCACGCCACGCGTGCAGCCGTCGAGGAGGGCATCGTGCCGGGCGGCGGCGTCGCTCTGGTGCGCTGCCAGGCGGCGCTCGAGAACCTCAAGGGCGCCACGGACGAGGAGAACGTCGGCATTCGCATCCTGTCCCGATCCATCGAAGAGCCGACGCGCTGGATCGCTCGCAATGCGGGAGCCGAGCCCTCGATCGTCATCGACCGCATCCGCAACGGCAAAGGCGCCTACGGGTACAATGCCGCCACGGGTCAGTTCGAGGATCTGATCAAGGCCGGCATCGTCGATCCGACCAAGGTCGTGCGCACGGCGCTGCAGAACGCGTCCTCGGTCGCCGGCCTGATGCTGACCACCGAGGCCGCCGTCGCCGAAAAGCCCAAGGAAGATAAGGGTGCCGGCGCTGGAGCCGGAGCCCATGGCATGGGCGGCGGCATGGACATGATGTAGGAGTGGTCCGGCGCTTTGCTGCGGTTGGCTTGTGCGACCGTAGCGGCTACCTAGCAAAGCCCCCCGCCGCAGGCGCGGCGGGGGGCTTTTCGTTGGGATCCCGTCCCCACCGAGCCCCGCTGATTCTTTACAAAACCGGCGGATAGTGGTGAAAAACGTAATTCGTACTCAGGAGTAGAGGAAGTCGAATGTCCGTCAAGATCCGCCTCTCCAGGCATGGCAGCAAAAAGAGACCGTTCTACCGTGTGGTCGTCGCCGACGAGCGTGCACCGCGGGACGGCCGCAACCTGGTACAAGTGGGAACCTACAATCCGCTTGTGAATCCTGCCGAGGTGAGGCTCGACGCGGAGAAGATTGGCTCATGGCTCAAGAAGGGCGCGAAGCCGACACCGATCGTGGCCAAGCTTATGAAGCAAGCGGGCGTTCCGGCGTAAACGGAACCGTCTCCCTGCGAGAGCTGGTCGAATTCCTGGCCCGGAACCTCGTAACGCATCCGGACGCGGTCGAGGTCCACGAGAGCGCTAGCGAGCACGCGACGACTCTCGAGCTGCGCGTACACAAAGAAGATCTGGGAAGAGTCATCGGAAAGCAGGGCCGAACCGCCAAATCCCTGCGCACCATTCTCAACGCTGCCGCCTCGCGAACCAACCATAAAGCCGCCCTCGAAATCATCGAGGAGTAGCACCGACCGGCCTGCGGCCGGTCGATCGGCTTCGTCGGGCCCGCCCGTGCGCGCGGAAACGTCGCCCGACACCGCGGCCGGCGAGCGCGAGCTCGTCACCATCGGAACGATCGCGCGCCCCCATGGGCTGTCCGGCGCTGTTGTCGCTCACATCGACCCGACGATGACCGACGAGCTGCGTCGCGGCCTGCGCCTCGAGCTTCGGCACGGCCAGCAGAGCACGCAGGCGCGCGTGCGCAGCTTCGCTCCTGCACGGTCGGGCGTGCGGCTCGTGCTCGATGCGCTCGGCGACCGTGACGCCGCCGAAGCCGCCGTCGGGGCGGCGCTGCTGGTGGCGCGCTCGGATCTGCGCGGCGTCGGCAACCAGGTGTATCTGGACAGCGACATTCTCGGTTGCCACGTCTTCACACGCGACGGCGTGCCGCTCGGCGCCGTCGCCGAGATCCTGACCACCGGAGCCAACGACGTCTACGTCGTCCAGGGTGCCGGCGGCGAGATCCTCGTGCCCGCCATCGCCCGCGCCGTGGTCGCCGTGGATGTCGCCGAAAGGCGCATCACGGTCGAAGCCGACGCCCTCGAGTATCCTGCAGCCGCCGACCAGAAGGCGTCGCGCCGCGAGCCGCAGTCGTGATCGCGTTCGACGTCATCACGCTGTTTCCCGAGTTCATCGCCGCCGGCGCCGCGGTCGGCGTGCTCGGCCGCGCCGCCGAGCGCAACATCGTGGCGGTGCGCGCGCATCAGCTTCGCGACTATACCGGCGGCAGCCCGCATCCCGTCGACGATTCTCCGTACGGAGGCGGGCCCGGCATGGTCATGCGACCCGAGCCGATCTACGCCGCGGTCGAAGACATCGGCGCGCAATTCGCGCCCGCGCGGCGCATACTGCTGACGCCGCAGGGTCAGCCGTTCAACCAGGCGGCCGCGCGCAGGCTGGCCGCCGACCACCACTCGATCCTGCTGTTTTGTGGCCGCTACGAGGGCGTAGACGAGCGCGTGCGCGTGCTGTTCGACGAAGAAATCTCCATCGGCGACTACGTGCTCACCGGCGGGGAGCTCGGTGCGCTCGTCATCATCGATGCCGTCTCGCGCCTGGTCCCCGGCGTGCTCGGCAGCGAGCAATCGCCGGCCAGCGAGAGCTTCAGCGAGGCCGATCTTCTCGAGTATCCGCAGTACACGCGGCCGGCCGAGTTCCGCGGCATGGCGGTGCCTGCCGTGCTGAGCTCCGGCAATCATGCGGCCATCGAACGATGGCGGCGCGAGCAGGCGTTGGAGCGCACTCGCAAGCGGCGCCCCGACCTGGCGCGCAAGGGCTGAAGGCGTGGGCGCCCGGCTGCACGTCGCGCTGCTGCACCATCCCGTCTACGACAAGAACCGGCAGGTCGTGACGACGGCGGTCACCAACATCGATGTGCACGACATCGCGCGCAGCTGTCGCACCTACGGCGTCGAGCGCTTCTACGTCGTCACTCCGGTAGACGCGCTGCGCGGGCTGGTTCGCCGGATCATCCGTCACTGGGACGAAGGCGAAGGGCGCAGCTACAACCCGAACCGCGCCGAGGCGCTGTCGCTGGTGCAACTGGAGGCCTCGCTGGAGGGCGTGGAAATCGACATCGAGCGCCGCCTCGGCGTGCTGCCGCGGCTGCTCGGCACCTCCGCGCGCCGCACGGGCCCGGTCTCCACGTTTGCGCAGGTGCGTCGCGAGCTCGAGTCCGAGGACGGCGCCTACCTTCTTCTGCTCGGGACCGGATGGGGACTGACCGAGCAGGTGCTCGGCCGCTGCCACGCGATCATCGAGCCCATCGTCGGCCCCACGCCCTACAACCATCTGTCGGTTCGCGCCGCCGCCGCAATCCTCCTTGACCGCCTGAGAAGTCCGGGCTAGTAGAGGCGGCTCGACTTTCCCAAGGAGCCCGCCCCGTGGACGTCATCAAGAGCCTCAACTCGGAGCAGATCCGTTCCGACATCCCGTCGTTTCGACCGGGGGATACGCTGCGGGTGCACGCGAAGATCGTCGAGGGCGAGAAGGAACGCATCCAGGTTTTCGAGGGCATCTGCATCCGCCGCACGCGAGGCGCGATGAACGCCTTCTTCACCGTCCGCAAGACCTCCTACGGCGTGGGCGTGGAGCGAACCTTTCCCATCCATTCCCCGCGCATCGACAAGATCGAAGTGAAGAGCCGCGGCAAAGTCCGCCGCAGCCGGCTATTCTATCTCCGAGACGTCAGCGGCAAGGCCGCGCGCATCAAAGAGCTCAAGACGACCTGACTCGGCGCGCCTCGCGGCCGGCGCCGGGAGCTTCTCCGGTGCCAACGCCACTCAAGCTTCTCACCTACAACATCCATCGCGGCATCGGCTGCGACGGGCGTTATGATCTCGGGCGCGTCGAGCGCATCCTGCGCGAAGAACGCCCCGATGTCGTGACGCTCCAGGAGGTCGACTGCGGCCTGGCGCGCAGCGACTTCGACGATCAGGTCGAGATCCTGTCCTCCCGTCTCGGCTTGCGCGGCAGCTACTGGGCCACCTCGGCAATGGCCGAGGGGCATTTCGGGCTGGCGATCCTGAGCCGTTTCCCCGTCGCCTTTCTTCGCGAGTACGACCTCAGCTATCGCCCCAGGAACGAGCCGCGCTTCTGCCTGCGTGCCGACCTGGAGATCGAGCCTGGCGCGATCCTGCACGTCTTCAACTGCCACCTGGGACTGGCGACGATGGAGCGGCGCTTTCAGCGCCGGCGCATGCTCAGCGACGCGCTCCTGCTGAGCGAGGAGCTGCATCACCCGGTCGTGCTGATGGGAGACTTCAACGACCGGCCGCTCACCGTGGTGCACCGCCAGCTTCGCCGCCACTTCGTCGACGCCTACAAGTGCAGCGGCCAGCGCGGCGGGGCCACGTTCCAGTTCGGTCCGCTGGCCTGGCGTCTCGACCACATCTACGTGAGCGACGACGTGCGTGTACTCGACTGCTGGGTGCGCCGCGACGAACTTGCGCGCGTCGCTTCGGACCATCGCCCGCTCATTGCCACGGTCGAGATCGACACCTCACGACGGAGCGACGCGCAGGCGGCGTCGTAACCACACCACCGCCGACGCGACCACCGCCGTCGTCAGCGCCAGCACTGCAAGGCTGGTCACGCTCGGGCGGCGGATCGCAGCGGCGAGCTGGGCCTGCAGCAGCGAGATTCCGAGAATCCCCGGCATCATTCCGAGCACGGTCCCGAGCGCGTAATCGCGAACGCCGACCCCGGCCGACCCCAGAACCATGTTCACGACCGTGAACGGCGCGATCGGCAGGAGGCGGATGACGATCATCGTGATCAGTCCGCGGTTCTTGAGCGTGTCGGCGACGCGGCGAAAGCGCGCCCCCGTCATCTGCTCGACCGTGCTACGGCCGACGACGCGGCCGATCCAGTACGTCACCAGCGCGCCCGCCAGGCTGCCCACGATGGAATAGGCGATGCCGAGAACGGGCCCGAACACCGAGGCTGTGGCCAGGATGACGACCATGATCGGCACCATCAGCATCGAGGCTGCCAGGTAGATGCCCAGCACCAGCAGCGGCGTGGCCGGCGCCTCCCGAAGGCGCTGCACCGTCGCCGCCATCGCCTCCGGCTCGATCCACTCGCGCAGCGGGGTCAGCTGCCAGACCGCACCCAGAGCCGCGATGACCGTCAGCGCCAGCGCAATGCGCAGCAGACGCGGCCTGGCGTGCTTGCGGATCTCGCGCGGCGCATAGCACTCGATGATGGTCTGCGCGGTGATCGGCTCGCGCGGATCGATCAGCGAGCCGTCGCCGAGGTCGGGGCCAGGCTGGACGTCGGGACAGATCTGCGCCAGGCAGCGCGGCTGCTCGGCGCGGGAATCGTACAGCTCGATCATCGAACCGCCGCCGTCGAGGGCGCGCTGCACCTCGTGCGGCGCCAGCGCCAGGTGCTCGCCGAGCAGACGCGCCCGGATTGCGGCGATGCCGGCGCCGATTCGCGCATCGCCGTGAGCCTCGATCGAAAAATCGCATTCGGTGTCCAGGGCCATCGACCGGTTGGTCAGGTTGCTCGATCCCACGCGCAGCAGCTCATCGTCGATGATCAGCACCTTGGAGTGCAGATTGATCTGCTTGCTGCCGATGTCGGGCACTACCGGGTAGCAGATGCGCAGGCGCCCGTAGCGGTCGGCCTCGCGCAGGCGGCGAATCGCCTGGAAGTGGAGAACCTGGATCGTGCGCGTCTCGAACCAGCCGAAGTTGTTCTGCGGCAGGATGATGACGACTTCCGGGCCGTCGCTCTCGCGCAGACGTTCGAGCAGGACGCTGACGGCACGCGTGCACGTCAGGTACTGGTTCTCCATGAAGATACGCCGGCGCGCCGCCCTGAGCGCCGCCAGATGGAGCGCCTCGATCTCCTGCACTGGCTCCTGGCCCGGACAGGCGGGCACGGTGCGCGAGATGCCGACGCCGACGTCGGCGAAGTCGACGCCGACGCGGTCGGGCCAACAGTCGTGCGTGTCCTCGACGGGCGCGCGCGGCTCCTCGCCAGTGCACCGCCTCCAGCGCTCGCGCACCAGCTCGCCCATGACGCGGGCGACCTCGCCGTCGGCGACCATCATGACATCGTGCGCGGGTACGTACTCGCGCCAGCCGGGGTCGTTGCGGCGTTCGTCGCCGATCCGGTGCTCGGTCGTGTCCCAGCGGCCCAGCCCGAGATCCATCCCGCCGTTGAACACCACGTTGTCGTCGACCAGCACGATCTTCTGGTGGTGGCTGGCGCCGCTGGGGTGCACGTTGTCGAAACGGAACTGGAAACGATCACTGCGCGGCCAGCGCGTGCGCCAGCGCCATCGTGTCTCGCGCTCGTGCTGGAAAATGATGAGGAAGTCCCACACCAGCACGTACACGTGCAGCTGCGGGCGGCGCCGGAGCATGGCGCCGAGACGCGGTCCAAGCCGGACCGGAAGGTTGTCGGAATGGCCGTTTCGCAGCAGCGCGATGCGGCTGTGCGCGTCCCAACCGATGATGAAGATGGAATGTCGGGCCTTGGCGATGGCCGAAGCGACCGCACCGTAATACGCCTCGCCGTCGGCGAGAACCGAGGCGCGCCGGGCCTGCGCGATACGCCAGACCGTGCTGCCGGGTTGAAGAATGCTGCTCATGAGTGGGTTCGGAAGGACCGTGGAACCCGTCCATGATTACCGGCCGGTGGCAGCGAGCAAGACGGTACGCGGCATCCGCGGCGGACGCGGCGCGGCTGCGCGCATCTGCGCGTGCGGAAAAAAGAGCGGCTGCGCCGCGCGCGGCCTCACCCGATCATGGGTCGGTGCAGCGCACCGTATAGCGTGCGCTGCCGCTGCCGTTGAGGGCAGCCGAACATGATGGACGCGTGGACGCGCATTGACCGATCCCGGCGGGTGGACACGTCAGCGGCTGGCAGCCGTCGCCGTCCTCGCCGCCGAAGCCGACGCAGCCGGCGAAACCGGAGAAGTCGGTGACGCCGAAATTGTCTCCAGTGCTGCCGACCGTGTCGATCCTGCCGCTGGGGCGCCGGATCGTCACGGTGCAGCCGCCGGTGCTGCTCTGACTGACGGTTCCGCCTGGCCACGTCGCTGCCGTGAAGGCGCCGCCGGTGCTGCTCGTGATGGTGAAAGCGAAGTCGACGGTCCCGCAGCAGACGCCGCTTCCGGTGCATTGGCCAGCCAGGCAGTTGTCGAGACCGTTGCATCCCTGGCCATCGTTGCACTCGGCGCCGTCGGGATCGGGCGCCGTGCACGCGTCGGCACTCTCGTCGCATTGCTCCGAGCAGTCGCCGTCGCCGTCAGGGCCGGCGCAGGGGTCGCCGGCATGGCTCTGGCAGAAGCCGTCATCGCAGGTGTCGGTGCCGTTGCAGAAGATGCCGTCGCTGCACGCGGATCCGTCGGGATCCGCGCCGCACGTATCGCCCTGCTCGTCGCATGTCTCCGAGCAGTCGCCGTCGCCGTCGACGCCGGAGCACGGGTTGCCGGCGTGAACGCTGCACACACCGCCCGAGCACGTGTCCGCGCCGTTGCAGAACACGCCGTCATTGCAGGAGGCGCCGTTGGGATCCGGGGAGATGCACGCGTCGGCGGCCTCGTTGCACGACTCGGAGCAGTTGCCGTCGCCGTCGGCGCCCGGACACGGGTTGCCGACATGGACGGTGCAACTACCACCCACGCACGTATCCGCCCCGTTGCAGAAGATGCCGTCGGTGCAGGCGCTGCCGTCCGGGTCGGCGCCGAGGCAGTTGTCGGCGGCCTCGTTGCAGCTCTCGGCGCAGTTGCCGTCACCGTCGGCACCGGCGCACGGGCTGCCCGCGTGAATCGAGCACGAGCCGCCCGCGCACGTATCGGCGCCGTTGCAGAACCTGCCGTCGCTGCAGGGAACGCTGTTGTCGTGGTGCTGGCAAGCACCGGCGCCGTCGCAGACGTCGGTGGTGCAGACGTTGAAATCGTCGTCGCAGCCGCTGCCGGCCGCCGCGTGGTTGACTCGGCAGCTGCCGGCGCCGTCGCAGGTGTCGGGCGCCGAGCACGAGGTCGACTGCGGATCGCCGCATGCGCTGCCGGCGGCAAGGTTCGTATGGAGGCAGTTGCCGGCCGCATCGCAGAGGTCGGCCGTGCACGGGTTGCCGTCATCGGTGCAGGCGCTGCCTGCGGGCATGGACGGATGAGCGCAGGCGCCATTTCCATCGCAGACGTCGTGGGTGCAGGGGTTGCCGTCGCTCGTGCAGGCGGTGCCGGCCGCCAGCGCATCATGCACGCAGCTGCCGGCGCCGTCGCAGGCATCGCCGGTGCATTCGCTACCGTCGTCGGTGCACGGCGTGCCGCTGCTCGTGAAGCAGTGGCCGGCGCCGTGGCACTGATCGTTGCATTCGGAGCCGGCGGTGCACGGGTCGCCGGAATGCACCGAGCAGGACCCGGCCGAGCACTGGTCGGTGCCGTTGCAGAAGGACGCGTCGTCGCACGCCGCGCTGTTCGGGGTATGCGCGCACGTCCCGGCAGCGCTGCAGCGGTCGTCGGTGCAGGCGTTGGAATCGCTGGCGCAGGGGCTGCCGATCGCCTCACGAAGACAGGCCGGAGTGCAGCAGTCGCCGGACGCGTGGTTGCCGTCGTCGCACTCTTCGCCCGGCTCCACGACGGCATTGCCGCAGCGGCGCGCGTCCACGCAGCTCGCATTGGCCGCACCGTCGTCGATCTGGTCGCAGTAGGCGTACAGGTCGTCGCTGCGGTTGAGCGTCAGACAGACCCCGCAGAGCAACGTCTGCCGCACGCAATCCGTGAAGTCGGCGGCCGAAGCGCAGCGGCCGGGAAACGCTGAGGCCAGGCTCAGCTGCGGACAGGCCTCTTCCATCGTGTCGGCGAGCTTGACTGCGAGCTTGCCGACGACGCGGAACGCATCCCCCTCGATGGCGCCGACGCACGCCTCCAGTCCTTCCGCCGAGGTGATGGCCACGCTTCGCAGGCCCGCGCTCTTGCACGCCTGGAATGCGCGGTACTGGAGCTGCTCCATCTTGGCCATGGTGCGGGCCACGGCGCCCTGGCAGCGAGCGCGCGCGGGATCGGCCGTCGCGCTGAGAATGGCGGCATCGAGACTGTCGCCGAAGATGCGCGCGTACGTATCGAGGCTCTGGTCGATGACGGCCTCGGCAACGACGTCGGCGACGTCGAACCCGAAGTCTGGAAGCGAGGCGCAATACGATGACTGCGCCAGCACCAGATTCGCACGTGCCTTGGCGACCTTCCCGCGCGCGTCGGCCGTCAGGCAGCTTTGCGCCGTCTGTCCCGCCGGGAGGCGGTCATGAAGAGCCGCGATGAGACAGGCGCTGGCGGCACGGCCCTGCGCCCTGGCCAGTGCCGCCGCGCCCGCGTTGGTCTCGACGATGCAACGCTGCTGCGCGGCGCTCTGCGGCTGCGCGAGCGCAGCTGCCGGTGTGAGCAGGAGCAGGGCGGTGACGGCCAGGCCGGTCGTGGCATGCATGAGCTTCCCCCAAGCGACATCCGTTCGCCGAGCTCGCGGCGCCGGGTCCCGCCCCGCTGACGTGAGCGACGCTTATCCCGGGCCTGAGGAGGTGTGTCAAAACAGGCGGCCGAGGCCTCAAGTAGACGCCGGATCGAGCGTCCCGGGCGGATCCAGAAGATGGCACGCGGTGGCATGGCCGCCACGATCGAGCAGCGGTGGCACATCCACGCGGCAGCGAGCCACGGCCACGGGGCAGCGCGGATGGAACGGGCAGCCGCTCGGCGGGTTCACCGGGCTCGGCACGTCACCGGCCAGCACGATGCGCTGCTTTCGCGCAGCGCCTTCGACGGTCGGCACCGCCGAAAGCAGCGCCTGCGTGTACGGATGCTGCGGCGCCGCGTAGATCCGCTCCGCCGGCGCCAGCTCGACGATCCGGCCGAGATACATCACCGCCACGTCGTGGCTGACGTGCTCGACCACGCGCAGGTCGTGCGAGATGAATGCGAATGCCAGGCCGCGCTCTTCCTGGAGATCCATCAGCAGGTTGAGGATCTGCGCGCCCACCGAAACGTCGAGCGCCGAGACCGGCTCATCGGCGACGATGAAGCGCGGCGACAGCGCGAGCGCGCGTGCGATGCCGATCCTCTGGCGCTGCCCGCCGCTGAACTCGTGCGGGTAGCGCGAATAGGCGTCGGCGCCGAGGCCGACGCGCCCAAGCAGCTCGATGACGCGATCGCGCAGGTCACGCCCGCGAGCGATACCGTGGACCTCCAATCCCTCGCCGACGATGCGGCCGATGCGCATGCGCGGGTTGAGCGAAGCGTACGGGTCCTGAAACACGATCTGCATGCGCCGGCGCATCGCGCGCAGCTGCGACGGCGACAGCGACGACAGATCGACGCCCTCGAACTCGACGCGGCCCGAGGTCGGCTCGAGAAGCCGGAGCAGGAGGCGGCCGAGCGTCGACTTGCCGCAGCCCGACTCGCCGACGATCCCGAGCGTGCGGCCGGCGTCGATGGCGAGGTCGATGCCTGCCACTGCCTTGACGGTACGCGCCGCACCGAACATGCCGCCGACGCGAAACTCCTTGGTCAGGCCGACGGCACGCACCAGCGGCTGCGACCGGCCTGCCGCGTCTCCTCGCTCGCCCGCCACGCTCACTGCGGCAGCCCTCCATCGCGCGCCGAGACGATGCACGCCGCGCGCTGCCGCGCGCTCGTCACCGGCTCCAGTGGCGGATCGATGCGCGCGCAGTCGTCGATCGCGAACTGGCAGCGGTCGCGGAAGCGGCAGCCCGAGGGAAGCGCGGTCAGGCGCGGGACGACGCCGGGGATCGTGGCCAGGTGGCCGCGCGTGCGGCCCAGGCGCGGCACCGAGCGCAGCAGGCCCAGCGTGTAGGGATGATCGGCGCGCTCGAAGACCTCGGCCACGGGTCCATCCTCGACCACACGTCCCGCGTACATGACCAGCACACGCGAGCAGCGCTCGGCGACGACGCCCAGATCGTGCGTGATCAGCAGCAGCGCCATGCCCAGGCGCGCGCGCAGGCTGTCGAGCAGCTCGAGGATCTGCGCCTGAATCGTCACGTCCAGCGCAGTGGTCGGCTCGTCGGCGATGAGCAGGCGCGGACTGCACGAGAGCGCCATCGCGATCATCACGCGCTGGCGCATGCCGCCGCTGAGCTGATGCGGATAGGCACGGGCGCGTTCGGCAGGATCGGGAATCTCGACCAGGTCGAGCATGCGCACCGCTTCTTCCCATGCCTGACGAGAGGACAGGCGGCGGTGGATCTGCACCGCCTCGGCGATCTGGTAGCCCACCGTGAGCACCGGATTGAGCGACGTCATCGGCTCCTGGAAGATCATCGCGATCTGGCCGCCGCGCACCTGCCGCATCTCGGGCTCGGGCAGCGCCAGCAGATCGGTCCCCGCAAGCTCGATCCGTCCACGCTCGATGCGTCCGGACGGAGGCTGGATCAGGCGCATGATCGACAGAGCCGTGACGCTCTTGCCGCAGCCGGATTCGCCCACCAGCGCGACCGACTCGCCCTCGTCGACGTGGAAATCGACGCCGTCGACGGCGCGCACCGTGCCTTCACTGGTGTCGAAGGCGGTGATCAGCCCGCGCACGTCGAGCAGGCGCGTCATCGCACGGCCTCGCCCGGTCGTCGAATGCGTCGCAGCGTGCTCATCAGCGCGCCTTGAGCCTCGGATCGAGAACGTCGCGCAGCCCTTCGCCGAGCAGGTTGTAGCCGAGCACGGTCACCAGGATCGCCAGGCCCGGGCACACCGACAGCCACCAGGCCACGCCGATGGTGTCCTTGCCCTCGGTCAGGATGTTGCCCCAGCTCGGATCGGGCGGCTGGACGCCGATGCCGAGGAAAGACAGTGCGCTCTCGAGCAGGATCGCGCCGGCAACGCCGAGAATGGCCGTGACGAATACCGGCGCCATCGCGTTGGGCAGCGCGTGACGAAGGATCACGCGCGAGGGCGGCATGCCGAGGGCCTGCGCCGCGGTCATGAAATCGCGCTCGCGCAGGCTCATCACTTCGGCCCGCACCAGACGGCACACTCCCATCCAGGAGGTCAGGCCGATCACGAGCATGATGTTCCAGATGCTCGCATCCAGGTACGCGATCACCGCCAGGATGAGGAAGAACGTCGGGAAGCACAGCATCACATCCACGAAGCGCATGATGACGGCATCGACGATGCCGCGGAAGTAGCCGGCCACTGCGCCCAGCGAGACGCCGATGGCGGTCGATATGCCGACCGAGACGAAGCCCACCAGCAGCGACACGCGCGCGCCGTAAAGCATGCGGCTGAGCAGGTCGCGGCCGAGGCTGTCGGTGCCGAGCCAATGCGCGGCGCTGGGCGGGTCCAGGACGTGGCGCGAGTCGATGTGGTGCGGATCGTAGGGCGCCAGCCACGGCGCCAGCAGCGCGACCAGGAACAGTGCCGCCACGACGATGCCGCCGCTGAAGGCCAGGCCGTTCTGCCGCAGCCGCGCCAGCACGCTCACCGGCTCCTCAGGCGCGGATCGACGGCAAGGTACATGAGGTCGGCCAGAAGGTTGCCGAGCAGCGTCAGCACGGCCCCGATCAGCGTGATGCCCATGACGACGGGATAGTCGCGCGACATGACACCGGTGAAGAAGAGGCGGCCCATTCCAGGGATGCCGAAGATCGTCTCGGCGATGACCGAGCCGCCGATGAGGCCGGGTATGGAAAGGCCGATGATGGTGACCACGGGCAGAAGCGCGTTGCGCAGCGCGTGCCGGTAGATGACGACGTTCTCGTCCAGGCCCTTGGCGCGCGCGGTCTGGATGTAGTCCTGGCGCAGCACCTCGAGCATGCTCGAGCGCATGTAGCGCGACATGCCCGCCAGCCCGGTCAGCGTCGAGATGGCCACCGGCAGGATGAGGTGTCGGATGCGGTCGAGGATCTTGCCCCCAACGCTGTAGGAATCGTAGTCGAGCGACTTCAGGTCCGAGATCGGCAGCCACCCCAGCGTCTCGCCGAACAGGATCATGCCGAGGAGCGCGAACCAGAAGCCGGGCATGGCAAAGCCGATGAAGACGAAGACGGTGGTAGCGCGGTCCAGCCAGGAGTGCTGGTTGGCCGCCGAGAACACGCCGATGGGAATGGCCAGGACCAGGATCAGCACCAAATCGATCGCGCTGATCAGCAGCGTGATCGGGATCGCCTCCATGATCTTGTCCAGGACCGGGCGCCGATCGCGCGAAAACGACGTGCCGAGATCGCCCTGCACGATGCGGCCCAGCCAGAGCCCGTACTGAACGTAGAACGGCTTGTCGAGGCCGTAATACTTCTCGAGCTTCTCGCGCGCCTCCGGGCTTGCCTTCGGGTTCATGTCGGTCATCAGATCGACCGGGTTGCCCGGCGCCATCTCCATGACCAGGAACGACACCAGCGTGATGCCGATCAGGAGCGGAACGAAGGCCGCGATGCGTCTGGCGACGTAGACGAGCATCGTCCTACTGCATCACCGCGTAGCGTTGCAGGGGCCGCGGCACGTACCACCGGATGAAGTTCCATTCGATGCCCCCAGGCGCCTCCTCGATCCCGCGGAAACGGGCGGAGACGATGGGCAGCGCATCGGGCACGTACAGGAACGTGTAGGGCTGGTCGGCCGCCAGCAGGTCCTGCACGCGGTCGTAGATGCGTTTGCGCTCGCCTTCGTCGAAGACGCGGCGCCCGCGCTCGAGCAGCTCGTCCACTTCCGCATTGGCGTAACCCACGAAGTTGAACTGCTTGACGCCCGTCTTGCTCGAATGCCAGATGTCGTACTGGTCGGGGTCCAGCGACAGGCTCCAGCCGAGCATGACCACGTCGAAGCGGCGCTTGTCGACGAAATCGTTGATGAACGACGACCATTCGAGCACGCGCACGCCCACGTCGACGCCGATCTCGCGCAGGCGCCTCTGCACGATCGTCGCCGTCTTCAGCCGCTGGTCGTTGCCCTGGTTGGTGATGATCTTGAACGAGAAAGGCTTGCCGTCCTTGTCCAGGATGCCGTCGCCGTCGCTGTCCTTCCATCCGGCCTGCGCCAGCAGCTCGCGCGCCCGCGCCGGATCGTGCGCGTACTTGGCGACGTTCTCGTTCAGCCAGACCGTGCCGGGACGGTACGGGGTGTCGGCGGGCTGCCCCAGCCCGAACAGCACCACGTCGACGATCTCCTGCTTGTCAATGGCGTAGGTGAAGGCACGGCGCACGCGCACGTCGGCGAACATCGGATTGGACAGATTGTAGCCGAGGTACGTGTAGCTGTTGGAGACGTAGCGGTACTTGCGGAAGGACTTGTCGAAGAACGGCGTGGAGGTCTGACGCGAGTACTGCAGCGGGGCCAGCCCCATCATGTCGATGCCGCCCGACTTCAGCTCGAGGAACTGCGTGCCTTGATCGGGGATGACGCGGAAGGCGACGCGCTCGATGTAAGCGCGGCCGCGATAGTAGGCGGGATTGGCGCGCAGCGTGAAACGCGTGTTGCGCTCCCACGATTCGAACATGTGCGAGCCGAGGCCGACCGGCTTCTGGCCGAAATCGGTTTCGTTGATGTTCTTCCCCTCGAGCAGATGGCGGGGCAGGACCACCATGTTTCCCCAGGATGCCAGCGCGGGCGCGAACGGCTTTTCGTAGGTGACGCGGAAGCTGTGATCGTCCAGCAGCTCGAAGCTCTTCACCTGCATGTAGTCTTCGGCATAGGACGTCAGCGTGGCGGGATCGCGAATGGTGTGGAACCCGAACTCGACGTCGCGCGCCGTGAACGGCGCGCCGTCCGTCCATTTGACGTCCTTGCGAAGGTGGAACGTGATCTGCAGCCCATCGCTCGAGACCTCCCACCGCTCGGCCAGGCGCGGCTCCAGGGTGCTCAATGTCTTGTCGTACGTCAGCAGGCCGTCGAAGATGTAGCCGGCGTATTCGTGGGAGGCGCTGTCGGAGGAAAGCATGGGGATCAGCGTCGAACCGTCGCCGATGCTGCCATGCACGATGGCGTCGCCATACGCGGGCACGTCCTGGGACGGGTCGAGCTCGGGCACCACGGCAGCGCTCTCCTGGCGCTGGCCGCACGCGGCGCACAGCAGCGCCAGCAGCGCGGCCACCAGCCACGTTCGTTCAGCCACCGCCGCGCCTCGTATCGATGTCGACCACGCGCGCCTTGGGCGGCCGCTCCAGCACGAAGGCATCGGGCTGGAGCGCGACGCCGCGCTGCACCGACTTGTACGTCAGCGTAAGGCTGCTGCCGTCGGCGAAGGTGACGTAGATCCAGAACGGCACGCGCACACCCGCCACGTCGCGATAGTCGCCGAAGGCAGCCTCCACGTCCTGGCTGCCGGGGGCGCCGCGCATTCGCAGGCGCAGCGGCTCGAGGTGCTCGAAGTCCACCACCATGTCGAGAGTGGCACCACCGGGAAGCTGGCGCGTCCACTCCCAACCGTCGTTCGCCTTGGTGACCGTGCCGTCCGCCGATCCGATCGTGGGCGGAAGCCCGCGGATGAGCGCCGCAAGCTCGGCCGCGCCGAGCGGCACGCCGGTGAAGCGGTGAAAGCTGTCGGCGTGCGCGCTGCCTTCGTAGAAGACCTTCTCGCGACGATCGAACGCTGCCAGCCGCCGACCATCGGTGGCTACCGTGTAGCTGACGCCAAAGGGATTCATGACGTCGATGCGAATGCTCTGCGGCGCCTGCACCGCGACCACCTGGGAAGAACGGAAGCGCTGCTTGCTGCCCTGGTAGTCCAGGCGCGCCTGTCCGCGAAACGTGGCCAGATCGTGGTCACGCTTGGAGATACGAGCGGCAATGCGCCACGGCTCGGGCGCTCGCGCGTCGGCGAAGGAACGCTGCTGCGGCGCCGCCAGCGGCGCACAGGAAGACAGCAACAGGGCAACGATCAGCGCCGCCGGTGCGCCGCTTCGTCTAGGTCCCCCCGCCGGCCGTTTCGGAGCCGGCGCCACCGCTGTTGGTCTGAATCGCATGAATCTTACGCTGCAGCCGCGCCCGCTGCTCCGGATCCTCGCTGCGCGCCTCGGCGTCGCGATAGACGCGAACGGCATCGGCACGGCGGCCCAGCTTCAGATACGCATCGGCCAGATGCTCGACGATCACCGGGTCACGCCCGCCCAGCTCGGCGGCCTTTTCGAGCTCGCGGGCCGCGGCCTTGTAGTCGCCGCGCTGGTAGTAGACCCAGGCCAGGCTGTCGATGACCGCGCCGTTGTTGGGATGCATCTGCAACGCCCGCTTGATCAGACGCTCGGCCTCGTCGAGGTTCTCGCCGCGCTCGGCGTAGGTGAAGCCGAGATGGTTGAGCGCATCGGCATTCTGCGGATTGATCTCGAGCACGCGGCGCAGCAGCTGGATCGATTTGTCCTTGTCGCCGGCCTCGTCGTACAGCCACGCCAGGCCGTACAGGTACATGTCGTTGTTCGGATCCGAAGCCACCAGGCGGTGGGCCGCCGCGATGGCCTCGTCGTAACGCTTCTGCGCGCGGTAGAGCGCGATCAGGCGGCGCAGGCCGTCGGCGTTGTCGGGCGCATTCTCGAGCAGGCGGCGCACGGACTCGGTCGCGCCGGCAAGATCGTTCTCCTCCTCCTGCACGCTGGAGAGAAACAGACGCGCGTCCACGTATCGTGCTGCATCCGGAGAGATCTGCGACAGCTCACGAACGGCCGCCTCGGTCTCACCGACCTTGTCGTAGGCCAGCGCCAGCCAGTAGCGGATCTCGTCGTCCCCGGGCTTGGCACCCAGCACGATGCTGAAATCGTCGATGGCGCGAAGGTAATCGCCGCGCTGGAAGTAGATCAGACCGATCTTGGCGCACGTGGCCAGCGGGTCCTCGCCGAAGTCGACCAGCTTCTCGTAGCGCGCCAGCTTCGCCGAAAGATCCGGATCGTCTTCGGAAAGCGCGCCGATCTGGGCGCGCGCCGGCTCGAGCGCCGGGTTGAAATCGATCGCCTTGTTGAAGCTTTCGACGGCCTTGCGGCGAAGACCGAGGCGGTCGTAGACGAAGCCCATGTGCAGGTGCAGCTCGGCGATCGACGGATTGAGACGCGCGGCGTGGCGGAACGAGCGCAGCGCATCCGCGTAGTTGCCCGAAGCCGCCAGCGCCTTGCCGAGACCGAAATTGGCCATGAACGAATCGGGGCTGAGCGCGGTCGCACGCTGGAGCACCTCGACCGCCTGCTGCGGCTTGCCGACGCGGCTGTAGAGCGCGCCGAGCATCACCAGCGACTCTTCGTTGTTGGGCTCCATCTCGAGCACCGCCGCGTACTGCGCGATCGAGGCTTCATGGCTCTGCAGCGCGAGCAGCAGGCGCGCCGCGAGCAGGCGATGCTCGGGATCGGCCGGCTCCAGCGCGACCAGCGCCTGCACGTGCTCGAGCGCGCGGCGCAGCTGGCCATCGCGGATGTACAGCTGCGCAAGCTCGAAGCGCAGGCGCGGCTGGCGGGGATCGAGCGACACCGCCCGCACGGTCTCGCGGGTTGCAGCCTCGTAGTCGCCCTCGAACCGCGCCATCAGCGCAGCCAGAAAGTGGCCGGCGGCGCGGTCGCTGTCGGCGATCGACGGTTTGGTGATGAATTCGCCGCCCAGCTGGTGAGGGGATCGGGTCTTGCCGATCTTCCCGCTGGAGCCGGGCTGCATTCTCGCGCCGGCGCTGCAGCCGGCAACCATCAGCGCGATCGCCAACGCGGCGTACGGGATTCGGCGGTGGATGGGACGCGCGGTGAAGGGGATGGCGGACATGCGTGAGACGGCGAACCTACCACGCGCAAGACTGCAGGAACAATTGCCTGATTCTTGCGCATTTGCTCGTGGCGACCTCGGCGGTTAAGGCCTCCTCGTGTTCCTCAAATGGCTGATGGAGGTGTTCCCGCGCGACATGCGGCGCGGCTGGGCGCTGGTGCGTCGCGACCTCGTCCTGTGGGTCGCGATCTCCTTCCTGCTGTCGCTCGCGATCGTTGCCCTGCCTCCGGTGGGGAGCGAGCCCACCTCGCAAGGGCTGCTGCCGGCACTGATCGGGCTGGTGGCATCGCTGGTGACGTTCATGCTCCCGCCCTTTCTTTTCGCCGTCGAGGCACAGCACCGTGAAGTGTCCTGGGGGCCGGTGCTGCGCCACCTCGTGGTCCGGATCCCGGCCTTTCTCGCCAGCGTGCTGCTCGCATTCCTGTGCACCGAAGTGGTCGGCATGCTCGCCCACGACGCGGTCGCGCTCGCGCTCGGCACGGGCGAGCCGGCACAGGTTCTGGCCGTGCTCACGCAGCAGATCATCCTGGTGTCGCTGCTCGTGCGCTTCAGCTTCTTTCCTTTCCTGGTGATTCTCTTCCATCGCGCCGACCTGCCGCCGCAGCTCTGGGAGTTGCAGAGGGCGGCGCCGCTTGGCGCGGCCTTGTGGCCTTTCACCGCCAGCTCGCGCCTGACCGAAGGCATCCGCTGGCAGCTGGTGCCCTACACGGTGCTGGGACTGGCCATGCCGCTGCTGGCACCGCTGGCCGGGCCGAAGCTGATCCTGCCGGTCTCGATCGTCGCCCGCATCTTCCTGCTGACTCTGCAGGCCGTCCTGTTCTGCTACTTCCTGGAGCGGCTGCGGGCCCGCGACGCGCCACAGCCGCCCATCCCGCACGACTGAGACCGGCTCAACGCTTGCCGCCGCCGCCGCGCCCCGAGCTCTTTCCGTCGCCGCTCGAGGAGCGCGAGGTCTTCTGGGACGAGGACCCGCGCATGGAGGAGCCGCCAGGGCCCTTGCTGCGGCCACTGATCGATGGACCGCGCGAACGGTCCCCGCTCTTTCCGCTCACCGAAGGCCTGCCAGAGCCGCCCTTGCTGCGGGTGGCCACGCTCTTGTCGCTCTTGCCGCGCGAGCTCGACACCGACTTGCCGCTGCTGGGCTTGCTCGCCGGCTTAACCGACTTCGACGGCGACTTTGCGCTGCCGCCGCGGACGGACTTCGGCGGGGACGCTTTTTCCCGTGACGTCGCCGCGGGCTTCTTTGCCGAGCCTGCGCCCTTCGACGATTTGTCCGCGCCGCCTTTGCGGTCGGCATCGACCTTGCCTGCACGCGCCTGGCTCTTGGAGGAGCCTTTGTCGTCGCGTTCCTGAACGCCGCCGCGCGATCTGGCGCTGCCGCCGCGCACGTCCTTGGCCTTGTCGCCCGCGCCGCGCACGTCCTTGCCCTTGTCGCCCGGGCCGCGCACGTCCTTGTCACCCGAGCCGCGAAGGCCCGTGCGGCTGGCGCCGTGCGCGTCCCTGCCCTTGTCGCTTCCGCCGCGCAGCTCCTTGCCGCCGCCGCGGCCGTCGCTGCCGCGCTCGCGCACCGCCCGGTCCCGATCGCGCACGTTCCGGTCTCTTACGTCGCGGTCGAGGAAGACACCTGCACCGCCGCCGTCACGGATGTTGCCGGCGGCAGGGCGAGAGACGACCGAGTAGCGCCGCGCGATCGTGGCCGTGCGATAGGACACGCCGCGGCGATGGCGGTAACTGTGCCGCCACGGCACCAGCGGCACGTCGGCATCGACGAACATGCCGACCCGCGGACGGTAGTGACGCGGATAACGCCTCACCAGCACGCGGCGGTACGTCCAGTCCACATCCGTCCACAGGAACGCGCCAATGCTCAGGCCAACGCCGAAGCTGATCGCGGCGGTGGCGACGTAGCCGGGCGCGGGAGCGAACAGCGCCGGATAGAACAACGTAGGCGGCGGTGGACCGTAGACCAGGCGCGGGCTGTAAATCGGAACGTGCACCACGGCCGGGTCTGCTGGAAGGATGCGCACGACCTGGTCCGGCGGCGGGACCTCGTAGCGCTGATGCACGGCCGGGGCTGCGACGCCTTCGCCGACCGGCGGCATCGTGGCTCCCGCATCGCTCGGTGGCGCCGGCGCGTCCGCCGGCGGCTGATACGGTTCGCGCACGACCTTCTGCTCCGCCGTCGTCTTGAGGTTGCCCAGGTCGCATGCGCGATTGCGCATGACCTGGATGGCGTTGAGTACGTCGTCCTTCTGCGCGAGGAACGCGTCGCCGAGGTCGCGCGTCCAGTCCAGGTTGTTGGCCAGGCGCGAGAGCACGTCCGGCAGCCGCACCAGCGCCTTGACGCTCTCGTCCCAGTTCTGCTCGGCCAGCGCCTCGTCGAGCTTCTCGCCGGTGAGCTCGCGGTTTTCCTTGACCCACTGATCGGCAAGGACGACCTCGGTCGGATAAGTCGCAGCCACCAGGATCTGCATCATCAGCGAATCGGGATACAGCGCGATCGGCGCCACCATCTGCTCGAGCCGGTCGGCCTTGAAGATGGTTTCGGTCTGCGCCGGCTCCGCGCCGGCGTCATCGTATTCGTAGGGCTCGTTGCCGGAAGCCTGGTCGCTGGCGGAGACCTGGTCGTACGCGGGCGGATCCTGGCGGTCGCCGCTCTCGGCGACCGGCGGCTCTTCGTTCCACTCGTCGTGGGCTTCGCTGTGTGGCGAGCCGAGCGTCGTGGCCTCTTCGCCCGTCTCGGTTCCGGCGCCGACGTTGCCGTCGCAGCCTGCTCCAGCCGCGGCCAGCAGCGTCGTGCACAACACCACGATCAGACGTGGCAACCTTCCTGCTCCGGCCTC
Organism: Candidatus Limnocylindrales bacterium; assembly: GCA_035626395.1. Lineage (NCBI taxonomy): Bacteria > Bacillati > Chloroflexota > Candidatus Limnocylindria > Candidatus Limnocylindrales > Candidatus Limnocylindrales bacterium. Next base: position 136,582 of record DASPNR010000007.1, read on the forward strand.
GCGTTTCATCTCGATGCTCCTTGGCGCCGCAGCGATGCAGCGCGCACGTCCCGATCTTCGACGATGGGGCGACTATGCTGCAGGTGTCAAGACGAAGGAGCGCGGCCGGACAGGCGGCTTGTGCCGCATCAGTCGTGGCGGTGCGTCGATGGGGAGCAGCCAGCGTCGGCCTCCCCATCTTCGTGATCGCAATCGGCGAGCGAGCCGATCCAGACCTCGCCGCCCTCGAAATGCTCTTTTTTCCAGATCGGGGCCACCATCTTCAGGCTGTCGATGCAGTAGTGGCATGCCTCGATGGCCTCCCGGCGGTGAGGGGCCGATACGGCGATGCCGACGCTCGCCTGCCCCAGCGGAACCTCGCCGACGCGATGCACGATCGCGATGCTCGTCAGGTTCCACCGCGCGCGCGCCGCGGCGGCGATCTTCTCGAACTCGCTCACGGCCATCTCCGCATACGCCTCGTATTCGAGTTTGAGGACGCGCCGCCCGCGATTGGTCTGGCGCGTGGTGCCGAGGAAAGTGGCGATGGCGCCGGCCGCCGGATCGCCGACGCGCTCGCAGAGCTGCTCGATGGAGATGGGATGATCGACGATGGCGAACACCTGCTACCTCGCGCCGCCGGCAACCGGCGGAATGATGGCGACCTCGTCGGAATCGGCCAGGGCGTGGGCGGGATCGACGTACTCGCGATTGACCGCGACGCGGATGGAGCCGGCACCCAACGCGAAGATGTCGTGCCGCGATGCCAGGAGCCCCAGCAGGTCACCCACGGTCGAGCCGGCGTCGCATTCGACATCTTCGACCCGCCTGCCGAGCCGCTCGCGCACGATGCCGAAATAGAGCACTCGCAGCTTCACGGCACCGCGCTCAACCGCCTGCGGCCGACGGGCCGCGCGCCAGCGCCACCGCATGGCCGAGCTGCGGAACGATGAGCTTCTCCATCGCGAGACGGCATGCGGGAGTCGAGCCGGGCATCGAAAACACGCAGGTGCTGCCGACCAGGCCGGCGACCGCTCGCGAGATCATCGCGGCCGCTCCGATCTCGTCGAAGCTGAGCATTCGGAACAACTCGCCGAAACCGTCGATGCGTTTGCCGAGGACTCCCTCGATCGCCTCGTAGGTGCTGTCGCGCGCGCCGATGCCCGTACCGCCGTTGATCATCACGGCATCGACGTCACCGCGGCCGCACAGTTCGACGACGACATCGCGTACCACCGCCGGCTCATCGGGCACGATCCGGTAGTCGACGACGGCATGGCCGGCATCTTCGAGGCGGCGTCGCACTTCGGCGCCGGAGGTGTCGGTCTCGACGGTGCGCGTGTCGGAGACCGTGACGATGGCGCAGCGGACGACGCGCCGGTCGCCTTGATGGTGCTCGCCCATGGCCTCTTCATCCCACAACGACCGCGCCGGTCAACGGCCGTCGCCGCGCGCGGCCACGGCCGACCACCCTTGTTCCGCACCAAGTTCCCGCTATATCGAGCCGATGGCCTCGATCGCCGCACCCACGGCCGCGCACTCCGCGGCGCCTGGCCGCGCCCTGTATGTGGAGACCTACGGCTGCCAGATGAACGTCGCCGACAGCGAGCTCATCCTCGGCTCGCTGGCCGCTCGCGGATATCGCGCGGTGCGCTCGGCCGACGAGGCGGACGTCATCCTGCTCAATACCTGCGCGATCCGGGAGCACGCCGAGGAGCGCGTGGCGCAGCGCGTGCGCCAGCTCATTGCCGAGCGGCACGGGCGGCGCGTGCGCGTGGGGCTTGCGGGCTGCATGGCTCAGCATCACCGCGACCGCCTGCTCGAGGCGATTCCGGGCCTGGACTTCGTGGTCGGACCCGACGGCTACAGGCGCCTGCCCGATCTGCTGGACGCCGATGAGCCGGTGGCGGCGGTCCAGCTCGACCGTCGCGAGACCTACGAGGACCTCGTTCCGATGCGCAGCGGCGGCGTGCGCGCGTGGCTGACGATCATGCGCGGCTGCGATCGCTTCTGTACGTTCTGCGTGGTGCCGCTGGTGCGCGGACGCGAGCGCAGCCTGCCTGCCGCCGTCCTGATCGAGGAGCTGCGCCGCATCGCGCATCAGGGATTTCGCGAGGTGGTGCTGCTCGGTCAGACCGTGAACGCGTACCGCCACGGCAACGTCGGCTTCGGCGAGCTGCTGAGGATGGCGTGCGAGGTCGAGGGCATCGAGCGCATCCGCTTTACGTCGCCGCATCCGGCCGACTTCGACGAGGCCTCGATCGCGGCGATGCGTGATTGCAACAAGCTCTGCCCGTACGTGCATCTGCCGCTCCAGAGCGGATCCGATCGCATTCTGGAGGCCATGCAGCGCGGCCACACCGTGGCGCAGTACGTCGATCTGGTCGCACGCCTGCGCGAGGCGATGCCGGGCGTCGCCCTCTCGACCGACATCATCGTGGGCTATCCCGGGGAGACCGACGAGGATTTCGAGCGCACCTCGGCGTTGATGGAGAGCATCGGCTTCGACCACGCGTTCCTCTTCAAGTACTCGGCACGCGAAGGGACGCGCGCCTTCAAGCTGGAAGAGACCGTTTCCGAGCAGGAGAAGGGGCGACGGCTCGAGCGGCTCATCGCCGAGCAGCAGACGCGGGCGTTGCGCGTTCACCAGGCACTGATCGGCAGCGTCACCGAGGTGCTGGTGGAGAAGCCGGCACGCCGCCAGGAAGGCTGGCTGTCCGGCCGCAACCCGCAGTTCCGGCGCGTGGTGTTCGAACCCGCCGACGCCGGCGCGGCCGTCGGCGACCTCGTGCAGGTGGCGGTGGAGGCGGCGACTTCCCACACGCTGCTCGGCAGGCAGATGACGCCCTAGGCGCCGACCGCGCCGACGCGCGCGTGCACCTCCCCATCGCGCGTCCATCTCCTCATCGATCGTCCGTATCGTTTGCCGCCCGGATGACGCACGCGCGGCGCTGCGCGGCCGGCGCTCAGGCGGCTGAGCTCAGCGGCTGGGGCGGCGCTGGTCGCCGTTGCCCGTTGTCCTGGTCGCCCGCGCGCGACTGGCCGCGCTGGACCGCGCACGGTCGGTCAGGCACGCCGCGCAGATCGGCTTGCCGGACGGCGTGCGCTTGGCCGGCCGCCGCCGGCGCGAGCACACCGAGCAGGGCGCCAGCGCCCGCGAGTAGCAGGCCGCGCAGACCGCCTTGCCGGTGGCAGTGCGCACCACCACCGGCCCCAGCTTTCTGCACCGCGAGCACGGCTCGAACGTCGATGCGTCGCGGTTGCGCTTGCGCTGGTAGCATCGCCCGCAAATGGCCTTGCCCGCTGCCGTGCGCTCGGCCACTGCACCACGCCGCCCGCAGCTCTGACAGCGCTCGTGCTTGCTGGCGTCGTAGTAGCGCTGCATGCGACAGCATCGAGCGCACACCGGCACGCCGCGGTCGTCGCGCGTGCCGACCACGCCGAGGCGGCCACACTGCGAGCACAGCTCGTGGCAGGACGCATCCCGGCGCCGCTTTCGGGCAAGGCAGGTACCGCAGAGAGCGCCGCCGTTCTTCAGACGGGCGGCGACGGCGCGAGTCTGGCCGCAATCGTCGCATTCTTCATGGGTGGACGGGTCGCGGTAGTGCAACCGCCGGTAGCAGGTACGACAAACCTTCCGTCCCGTCTTCCGGTTGACACACACCGGCCGCCTTTGCCGGCAAACACTGCAGATCCCATCAGGCATGCGTCACCGACGGCCTCCTGGTCACGCACGGTCGAGGTGCTGGAGAAGAAAACGCGCCAGACGGTCGGAGAACCAGTCCGGATCTTCCAGATAGATGCCGTGTCCGCGGCCTGGCACGATCTCGAGCTCGGCGCCGGCCAGGGCACGGCTGAGAATCACCGACCCGCCCACGCCCAGAAAATCCTTTTCGCCGACGATGACGAGCGCCGGAATGCGCAGCTCGCGCAGCGGTGCGGTCAGCGGATCCGTGTTCAGCGTGCGCATCGCTTCGATGACGGGCGCCATGCCGGCACCGTCGGGAATCGGGCCACGCTCGGGCTTCATTCCCATCGCCTTCATGACCGCAGCGCCGCCTTCGCTCCTGGCCAGCTCGACGCACCGTCCGTACCAGGCCGACGTCTTGTCGTTGCACTCGCTGGCGGTGCCGACCAGGCCGAGGGCCGTTACGCGCTCGGGAAAATCGACTGCCGTCTGTTGCGCGATGGCACCGCCGGCCGAGTGGCCGACGAGCGCGGACCGGCTGATGTCGAGCGCGTCGAGCAGGCCGATCAGGTCGCGCGCCAGATCATGGCGGGAGCAGGCATCGGTGCATGCGCTGGTGGTCCCGTGCGAGCGCAGGTCGTACCGGAGCACGCGGAACCGGTCGGCGAGGCGCTCGGCCGCGCCGGACCAGATGTCCAGCGAGGCTGCCAGCCCATGAACGAACGTGACGACCGGCGCTGCGGCCGGACCCGTGAGCTCATAATGCACGTTCAGGGCGCCAACCCTCACGTCCATGCCGGCCGCTCCTGCTCGTCCAGCTCCGTTTCCACGTAGGCTCCGCTCTGCGGCGACCAGACGAACGCCTTGATGCGGCGGACCTGCCGGTCGTAGACGGAAACGACGATCTGGATTGCGTCGGGGTAGGAGGGCTCGCCAAAGGGCGTGGCCTGCGCCGTGTCCTCCTCGGAAAAATACGCCTCGTGATCGGGATGGGAGTGGTAGAAGGCGAGCAGCTCGGCGCCCGGCGCGTCGGCGGCGTCCAGAGCCGCGCGCAGGTCGGCGGGGTGGCCGGCATAGGCGGTGCGCGCGGTCCGCGGGTACCGCACCGGGTCCTTGGCGTGCATCTCGTTTTGCACGTTCCGTACGCGCATTACCTTCTGTTCGCCGTCCGGCAGCACGACGACGACGCCACAGCACTCGTCGGGATACTCCTCGCGCGAATGCTCGCGTATGTCGTCCATGGTTTCTCGGAACAGTGTCCGCATATTGCTCCTCGCTCCCGGCGTGTGAGGGCAGCAAGCGGCCAGCCGCCGCAATGATACCCATACGCGCGTTCGAATGAAGTCGTCGTTGGAGATTTCGACGTTGTGTGACCGAGGCCATACACGAGCCGGACGACGCCGACGCTCAGGCTGCTGCGCGCCCCCGCAACAGGGCCAGCAGCAGGCGGTGGGTCGGGACGTCGATCCCCGCCATGTCGGCACGCCGGCAGACCTCGCCGCATATCGCATCGATCTCGGTCGTGCGGCCGCGTTCGAGATCCTGCAGCATCGACGAACGATGCCGCGCCGTCGCCGGCACCAGCTTTTCGTAGAATAGACTCTTGTATTCCCCCGCATCCCGCCAGGGCATGGTCACGCCTTGCGCGACCGCCACGGCAAAGGCTTCCTCGATCACCCGGTCCATCACGCGCCGCCGCAGTGGATCCTCCGCCAGCTCGCCGTAGCGCAGGCCGAGAAGCGCGCCCATCGGATTGAGCGCCGCGTTGTAGAAGACTTTTCCCCAAAGCGCGGCCAGGATCGAATCGGTGGGCCTCGAAGCGATTCCGGCGCGCGAGAAGATTCCCGCCCATGCCGCGGCCTGAGGCTGGGTTTCGGAGGGATGTCCGACCAGCACCGGCTCGGCTTCGACCGTCACGCTGACCATCCCCGGCGCCGCGATCTCGGCACCAAAGATGACGCGGGCGGCGAGCGACCGCCGGCTTCCGAAGGTTGCCGCGATCACTTCCCAGTTTCCGAGCCCATTCTGGAGTGAGATGGCGACACCGTCGTCGCGGACGCGACCGACGCCGAGCTGCCGGACCAGCGCGGAGGTTTGAAAGGACTTGCAGGTCACCAGGATCGCGTCGTACGTGCCGGTCAGGTCGGACGCCTGCTCGACGCTGCGGACCGGACGTCCGTGGTGCTCGCCCCAGATCCCCTGCACGCGGATGCCGTCGGCCGCGACCGCCATCAGATGGCGGCCACGACCGAGCACGTCGACCATGTGCCCGCGCTCGGCCAAAAGGCACGCGAACACGGAGCCGACCGCGCCGCAGCCGGCAACCAGCACGCGCTCAGGCATCGAGGTCTCGAGGCGGCAAAACCGTCGAATTCCCGCGGCTGTGCATTTGACGCACTGCGACGAATCCTATAGGAGCGCCAGTTTTCCCAACCCGTTTTCGCACTACAGGAACGAGCATGGACGAGACCTCAGCCGCTACGCGAATGGAACGCTTTCTCAAGCCCAAGGCCGTGTCCTCGCGCAAGCTGGCGCGCGATGGACACGGGCGCCTCCTGATGGCCGAGGAGAGCGCGCTCGACATCGACCGCATTCGCGACGCCGGAATCACCGTGACCGATCTTGGCCGACGCGTGCGGGTGTACACGTCGGACATGACCAAGCAGATCGCGTCGTACATCATTCCGGTGGAGGTCGCGCAACTCAGCCCCGAGGCGGCCAGGCTCTCCGACGGCGCCAAGGTCCAGATCGGCCGCCTCATCGCCCAGAACGGCCTTTACATCCGCCACAACCCCGGCCTGCGCGAGATCGGCATCAACGATCGCGGGGACGTCATCCTGCGCCAGGACGCCGAGACTTCCGAGGACCCGACCGTCGGTCCCGTCCTCAACTCGCACAACACCACCCAGTCGACGCTGACGGATCGACTGGTCGCCCGCATCGATAAGAAGACGCACGACCGAGACGTCAAGGAGGCGCGGGCCTGGCTGGAGGCGATGACGGTGCTCTCGAACGAGAAGACGCTGCGCGCACGCTTCCTGTCCGCCGGCGTCCAGTGCGAGCACCGCGGCAACGTCGCCCAGCTGTACCGGACCACGCAGGCCAATTTCTTCCAGCTCAACGATCCGGTAGCGCTGGAGCTGCAGACGGCGCTGGAAGAACGTTTCCGTCTGCTCGAGAAGCCGGTGCCGATGGTGCGCGTGATCTCCGTCGTCGGCATCCCGCCTAATGAGCGCGCCTACAAGGAATTCGTCGCCCAGCTGAAGTCGCACAAGCAGAACCCGATGACGCTCGGACTGCCCAGCCGCCTGCGCGACTCTCAGTTCTTCGACGGCGCCTCGAAGTCCATTCCGCCCTCGTGCTTCTTCTATGCGTGCCCTCTCGAAGAGGTCGGGGACGCGATCTACGTGATCACGATCAACACCGACTATCACGGCGAGATCAAGAGCCGCGGCATCCACGCCGGAGTATCCACCGTCATGGCGCGTGCCGAGGTGCTGTCGGCCCACGCTTCGTGCGCCATTCTCAACAGCGCCGGCTCCGGAACCGTCATCATGGGCACCAGCGGCGCCGGCAAGACCCACGCCGCGACGTTCTGGGCCGAGCGCAACTGTCACTGGCGCCGCGAGGAGCTCGAGCGCCGGTACGCCATCGAGCACAAGAACGATCGCAAGAAGGCCAAGGAGATCCTCGGCGTCGTCGGCTACATGTGCCAGGACGACTGGGTCCATATCGTTCCCTCCGGCAAGTCGCAGTGGGATGCGTGGCCGTCCGAGCGCTTCTTCTACGTCCGCTCGCGCGGGCTGCTCAGCCGCGACTTGGTGCTGGCCGAGACGGAGCCGATCCTGGAGAACGCCACGGCCGATTACGGCGCCGCCGGCGAGCGCGACTCACTGGGCCGGGTCACCCATGAGTATCCCGACGAGCGCCTGTTCTACGATCCGGATTCGGACACGTTCTTCTGCGACCGCGACGTGCACCAAATCTCGACGGTGGTCATGCTCGAGCGCGACGCCGAGTACGACTTCGCGATCCGCCGCTTGACGCCGAATCAGGCGGTCGAGTTTCTCATGAAGGGCGGCGCGCACGACGGCAGCTTTCAGCCGTTCTACAACGACTACACCGACCTCAGCAGCCTGCTCATCAGTCAGGGCGTGGTCGGCGACCGCCTGCTGTCGGCCTACGACCAGGCCAAGCGTGGCGACGTGGCGGCGCTCATGAACGGCGACGAGGCGCTCGGGCGGATCGTGCTCGATCGGCTGGAGGCGCAATCGGACATCTGGAAGTTCTTCCTGACCGACGTTCCCGTCTTCGTCGTCAACGGCGCGCACGGCGACGATTTCACGCAGGACCTGATCTGGTACGCGTCCGAGCATCCGACCTTCCTGAAGGCGGGCAAGGAGAAGTCGGCGGCCGACATGCGCGAACTCATGCGTTCGACGTACCAGGTCGAGTACGACGAGGACGGCAACTGGGCCAGCATCAAGGCTCCGAAGCCGTAGCGGCGTCGCGGCCGGCCGTTCCCTGGTTGCGAGCCAGCGGCACGGCCGTACCGCTCAGCAGGTAGACGAGGCCGCCGGTCAGGGAGCTGACGGTCAGCACGAAGAACCACAGCAGCCCGAACGCGAAGGCGGTGTCGGCCGGCACGCCGTGGCGTTTGAGGAACCATACGTAACCCATCTCGCGGATGCCGAGACCGGCAAGGCTCACCGGCATCGCGCTGAGGACCGTCACCAGCGGGTGGAACACGAAGTAGTAGCGCCAATCCACCTGCATGTGGATGGCGTGGCCAAGCAGGATGAGCGCCAGCACCTGCAGGATGTGAAAGCCGCTCGAGACCCACGCGGCACGGATGAGGAGCTCGCGGTCGTGCCAGAACGGCCCCAGATCCTCCTCGATGAGCCGGAGCGCGCGGCTGCCGCGCGGAAGCACGCGGCGCGCCAGTGGCGGCACGATCCACCAACCCAGCGTCAACGCGGCCCCCGCCGCCGCCGTCAGCGCGACCAGCGGCCACGGAAGCCCGAAACGGCCGAACACGGCCAGCGCCATCACGGCGACCATCACCAGCATTGCCAGGCCCGAGAGCCGATCGAAGAGCACGGTGTGAAGGGCCAGCGTGCGCCGGTTGTCGCGCTGCCCGAGATAGAGCGACCGCACCAGATCGCCGCCCACGGTAGAGACGCCGAAGAGGTTGAAGAACATGCCGATGAAGTAGTAGCGCGTCATCTCACGCAGGCGGTGGCGGAAACCGAGCCGGTGCGCGATCACGCTCCATCGGTACGCCGTCAGCGCCTGGCCTATGAGGTAGAGCACCACGACCACACCGACGAGGAGCGGATCGGCCGACGCGAGGACGCGAAAGAGGTCCTTGGATTCGACCGCGCGCCACAGCACCCACAGCGCAAGCGCCGATACCAGCAGCTTGGCCGCCGTGCCTGCCGCGCGGCGCAGGCTGGAGGGCCGCTCGGGCTCCGGCCCACTCACCTCATCATCCAGCGAAGACACGAAGAGGCAGTGGATAGCAGCGAACGGATCGGGCCACCATCGTCCGCGCGCGGCCGCAGCCGCCTTGACACCCGCCCCTGGCGCCTGAACAATACCGCCCCGTTGCCGTCCCAACCAGTCGGAGGATCCGCATGAGAAGGTCGACTTCCCTATCGTCGTCTCTCGTCGGCATGCTCGCTCTCGCCGTGACCGCCTGCGTCGATCCGCAGGAGGTCAGTGACATGAGGGGCAAGCTCGACGAGGTCCAAGCCCAACAGAAAGACGTTCTGGCCAAGCTCGATGCCCTGGCCAAGGGGCAAAAAGACATCCTGGCCAAGGCCGGAACCGCTCCGGCCAAGGCGCCGGATGCGCCAGACCCGAACAAGCGCCACAACATCCCGGTCGGCAACTCCTTCACGAAGGGGCCGGCCACAGCCGCGGTCACGATCACGGAGTGGTCGGACTTCCAATGACCCTTCTGTGCCCAGGTCACCAGTTTGGTGGACCAAATCATGAAGGCTTTCCCGAACGACGTCCGGTTCGTCTTCAAGAACTATCCGCTTCCCTTCCATCAACAGGCGATGCCCGCGGCCAAGGCCGCGATCGCGGCGGGAAAGCAGGGCAAGTTCTGGGAGATGCACGACAAGATCTTCGAGAAGTACAAGGAGCTCAGCGCCGACAAGTACGAGACGTGGGCCGCCGAGCTCGGGCTGGACGTGGCCAAGTTCAAGGCGGACATGGAGTCTCCGGAAACGGCTGCCCTGATCGCCGAGGAGATGAAGCAGGCCAGCCAGGTCGGCGTGCGCGGCACGCCCAGCTTCTTCATCAACGGCCGGCAGCCGGCCGGTCGCTCCTTCGAGATCTACAAAGCGATGATCGAGGAAGAGCTCAAGAACAAGAAAACCTGATCTTCGTCAGCACGGTCCCCTCCTTCCGCAGCGAGGGAGGGGACCGTCTTCTTCCCACACTTTTCCTTCCCCCCGGGCCCTCGCATCGAGGGCCCTCGTTTAACATCAGCCCCAACTGGAGAGACAGATGACCAACACCACCCGTGTATTTTTTTCGCTGACCGCCGTCGCGGCGATGATGGTCTCGGCGTGCGCCGATCCTCAGCAGGTCAGCGACATCAAGGCAGCGGTCGAGCGAATCGAGGCCCAGCAGAAGGACCTCGCCACCAAGATCGAAGGCATCGAGAAGAGTCAGAAGGACGTGCTCGCCAAGGTTCAGGCGGCGCCGGCGGCCAGGCCCGCAGCCGATGCGCCCGATCCCAACAAGCGGCACGACATCCCCGTCGGCAACTCCTTCAGCAAGGGACCGGCCGACGCGCCGGTGACGGTGGTGGAATGGTCGGACTTCCAGTGCCCGTTCTGCAGCCAGGCAACGGCGCTGATCAAGCAGATCACCGAGGCCTACCCGAACGACGTCCGCGTCGTCTACAAGAACTATCCGCTGCCCTTCCACCAGCACGCGATGCCGGCCGCCAAGGCCGCCATCGCCGCCGGCAAGCAGGGCAAGTTCTGGGAGATGCACGACAAGCTGTTCGAGAACTACCGTACCCTCAGCGATGAGAAGTACATCGAGTTCGCGACCCAGCTCGGTCTGAACATCGACAAGTTCAAGGCCGACATGGCGGCGCCGGAGACGGCGGCGCTCATCTCCGAGGAGATGAAGCAGGCCGGGCAGGTGGGCGTCCGCGGCACGCCTAGCTTCTTCATCAACGGCAAGCAGCCTGCGGGCCGCTCCTTCGAGCTCTACAAGTCGATCATCGATGAGGAGCTGAAGGCGAAGAAGAAGTCGTAACGGCGCGCGCCGAGCGCGAAGCCGGGGGCGGCATCCACTGCGGATGCCGCCCCTTTTTTATTGCGCTGCATCACGGGCGCGGCGTCCCCGCGCCGGCAGCGCGTGCGTCGCTGGAACCTCAGGCTCTTCCGCCGCCCCGCGCGTACGTGGTGTCGCCGGCTCCCGCCTCGCCTCTGCCGGGAGTCTTGCCAAGCAGGTCGACGGCGGCCGCCGCGGCCTGCGCGTAGTCGACCTGCTCGCCTTCGACGCGGCAGTAGGCGGGACGATACGCCTCGGTGCGCATCCACCAGAACACGCCGCCGAGCAGCGTCAGGCCCTCCGCCGCCCAGAAGCCGAGCGCGGCGGACACGATCGCCGCCGCGGGGCCGATCATGTGCCCGAGCGTGACCAGCTGCGCCCATTCTCGCGCGCCCACTCCGCCCATGGTCGGCGCCAGCACGGTGGCGAAGATCTGGATCGACGATCCGAACACCAGCGGCCAGAACTCGGCGCGGTCGCCCGCGCCCACGGCCAACGCCGTGAAGTAGTACATCGCCGCCGTGGTGAAGTGCACGACGAAGGAGAGGAACAGTGCCGTCAGGACCAGCCCCTTCTTGTCGGCGTAGGCGGCGGTCGATCGCGAGATGCGCATGACCAGACCTTCGAGCCTGGCCTTGCCCGGCAGCGGCAGCGCGGTCAAGATCCACTGCACCGCCGTCGGGTACCACAGCAGAGCCAGCAGGCCGCCGATGACGCCGACCGAGATCGGAACCGTGACCAGTGCAACCGTTCCCGCCTGCTCGCCGAAGATCTTGATGCCGAACGGCAGTGCCACCAGGAACGACAGGAAGATGCCGGTCACGCCGAGCACCTTCTCCAGTGCCGTGGCGGCCGTGGCCTCCACCGTCCGGCCGCTGAAGCGTGCGGCATCGTAAAGCTTGTAACCGTCCAGACCCGCCGTGCTGGGAAGAAACGTTCCGATGAAGCGTCCGATGAGGAAGGACCCGAAGATGTGCTGGAAGGGCAGCTCGATGCCCTGACCCGCCAGCAGGATCTGCCATCGCGACATCGAAGCGAGGATGCCGACGAACTTGATCGCCGTGGCCATCAGCGTCCACGTCCAGAACGTGGCCGCGTCGAGCGTCTGCATCTGCTGGACGATGAGCTCCCACGCCACGACCGTGCTGCCGTCCTCGAGCGTGACCGGGTGCTCGAGCAGCAGCCAGAATGCCCGCACCGTGACCCAGGCCTTGAGCACGTTGATGATTCCGCCGCGCGCCGACTTGGGCGCCAGGCGCGACGCAGCGATCCACAGAACCGCAACGACGAGGATCTCGAGAAGAATTTTCATTTCACGACCTTGGTAGTGTACTTCAACCGCCGGCTGCGGGATGCGCGTCCGGGGAAGGCACGCGGAGAGGCAGCGACCGGGAAGTTTCGCAGCGTCGCCTGTCCGTGCAAGCGCGGGCGCGCCGCGCCAGACGTCGCGCCTGCCCCGCCAGCCGCCACAGCCGAGCATCGGCGGAGGCATCGCCATGGCCGCTTACGTCATCGTGCAGGAGAACATCCACGACCCGGCTTCCTTCGAGGAGTATCGAAAGGTGGTGCCGGGAACGCTCGAGCCATTCGGCGGCAGGTTCCTCGTCCGCGGCGGACACCTGACGGTGCTCGAGGGCCAGTGGCCCTACCAGCGAACGGTGATTCTGGAGTTTCCGAACAGAGAGAGCGCCGAGAGCTGGTACCGGTCGGAGGCGTATCAGAGCGTGCTTCCCGTTCGTGCGCGCGCATCCACCTGCAATTTCGTCATCGTCGACGGCGTCTGAGGAGATCCGCTACGGCGCCGGCACGTGTCGCCATCGCGCCGGAGACCGCGCATCGAGGTCTCGCCGTGCCGGTTTCAACGCATGGGTGGCCCTGCTACTACGACCGGCCATGACCAGCACCGGCCCCGCCGCCTTCTGCACACAATGTGGCACTCCGGCTGCCAGCGGCGCCAGATTCTGCACGGCGTGCGGTGCACCGCTCGCCGGCGGCGCGGCGGCCGCGCCCTCGACCGATCGCACCGACGCTGCCGAGCCGCGCAAGATGACGCCGGCCGCAATCGGCGTGCTGGCAGTGATGCTGGCGGTAGGCGGGGTCAGTGCATATTTCGCGTTGCGCGAGGACGCAGCGGCCACGCGCGCCGTACCCGGCGCACCGACGGCACCGGCGCCGGGCGAGCGCCAGCAGCAGCAGGCGGAGGGCTCGCTTCCGCAGGGCCATCCGAGTCTCGAGCTGCCGCAGGAAGTGGTGGCGTTTCTCGATCAGCTGACGGCCGAGGCGGAGAAGAACCCGAACGACGTGGAGGCACATCTGCGCCTCGCGCGTGCGCGTTACCGGGCAAGCGTCCTGAACGCCACCTACCGGCAGGCGGCGCAGCAGGCGCTCGACAAACTGCTCGCGCTCGACCCCGAGCATGCCGAGGGAATCCGGATCGCCGCCAACCTGGCCTACGACCGCGGAGACTTCGCGCAGGCGGAGAAGGGGTTCCTGAAGTTCCTCGCCAGGCATCCCGACGACGCCAGCGCCTTGACCGATCTCGGCTCGACGCTGCTGTTCCAGGACCGGCCGGACGAAGCGGTCGCGCAGTACCGGCGCGCGCTCGAGAAGGACGAGAAGTTCCTGCAGGCACGTTTCAACCTGGGCATCACGCTGCAGAAGCTCGGCAAGAGCGAGGAAGCGCTGGTCGAGCTGAAGAAGGCGGCGCAGGTGGCCGAGACGCCCGAGCAGAAGCAGCACGTCGAGAACGCCATTGCCGAGATCGAAGGTCGCGAGCCCGCCCGCATCGCCAAGGCGCCGACGGACCTGCCCGCGGATCACCCGCCCATTGGAGAAGGTGCCACCTCCTCGCCCGGCGCGGGCGCGGCGCCGGCGGCGTCGTCCGGTAGCGGTGATGGAGGGTCATCGCGCGTTGCCGTGGCGGGCAGCGCACCGGCAGCGCCCGGCTCGGCGCATACGCCCAAGACCAATGCCTCCAGCGACTTCCAACGCGAGGCCGAGGCATTGCTCGTCGCGCATCCGATCATGGGCCAGCGCATCCGATCGTTCGAATGGACGGGAACGGCTGCCGCACGGGTGATGGTCGGCGATTTCCCGATGGACAAGATGCCGCCGGTGGTGCGCAACAAGTTCAAGTCGGGAATGAACGAGAAGCTGACGGCGCTGGCAACGGCCAGAAGCATCGCCGACCCGATTCACCTGGAGCTGGTCGATCCGGAGACATCGCAGACGATGGACAAGCTCGACGGCAAGGAAATGGTCGGCGCCTTCGCCGTGCAACAGTGATGGACGAAGCCCCGTACTACTTGCCGCTGGCCGACGAAATCGAGGTGTTCGAGGCCGCGTTCGAGCAGAAGCTTCCTGTCCTCCTCAAGGGGCCGACCGGCTGCGGCAAGACCCGCTTCGTCGAATACATGGCGTGGAAGCTGTTGCCCGTGACGGCGGCGCGGCCGTTCTCGCTGATCACGGTGGCATGCAACGAGGATCTGACGGGTAGCGATCTGGTTGGCCGCTACCTGGTGCGCGGCGACGAGACGATCTGGATGGACGGCCCTCTTACGCAGGCCGTGCGAATGGGCGCGATGTGCTACCTCGACGAGATCGTCGAGGCGCGCAAGGACACGATGGTCCTGATCCATCCGCTGACCGACCACCGCCGCATCCTGCCCATCGACAAGCTCGGCCAGATCCTGACGGCCAACCCCGACTTCTCGCTCGTGGTCTCGTACAACCCCGGCTACCAGTCGGTGCTCAAGGATCTGAAGCCTTCGACGCGCCAGCGCTTCGTCACCCTCGAGTTCACCTACCCGCCTCGCGACAAGGAGGCCGAGATCGTCGCGCACGAAAGCGGCGTGTCCATGGAGATCGCGATGGACCTGGCGCACCTCGGCGAGCGCGTGCGTGAGCTCAAGTCCGGCGGCCTCGAGGAAGGCGTGTCGGCGCGGCTGCTCGTCTACGCCGGCCAGCTCATCGCGCAGGGGATGTCCCCGCGGCGCGCATGCGAAGCCACCGCCGTGCGCGCGCTCAGCGACGACCGCCAGACGCAGGCTGCCATCGCCGAGCTCGTCACCGCGATCTTTCCCTAGCCGTGGCCGGCCGGCGCGCCTGGATCGAGAGCCGCCACTTCCACGGCAGCAGCGAGGGCGCCGCCGCGCTGCAGACGCTCTCCAGCATCGAGCCCGGCCTGCGCGAACGGATCCTGTCGCGCGGCGACGCGATCGCCACGCTGTCGGTGAGCCTGGCGCATACGTATGCAATCCAGGCGGCGCGCGCGGCAGCCGCGGGCGCCAAGGCGCACGACGCCTGGGAAGCGCTGCTGCTGCGCCTGCTCGGCGAGCAGGCTGCGCAGCGCGAGCTCGCGCTCGCATTCTTCCGCATCGATCCGGCGGCGGTTGCCCGCTGGAACGCGGCCGCGCGCGGCGCCTGGCTGGACGCGGCGCTCGACCTGGCCTCGGCGTCCCGCCGGCTCGCCACAGCGTTCGTCGATGCGACAGCGGCGGCCGTCGCGGCCGACGCGGCCGAGGCCTGGCCGCAGCCGGAGCTCGCGCGCGCATGGACGTCGCAGGCGCTGTCGCTGCTGACGCGCGGCGGATGGAGAAGCGAGTTCCTCGCCGAAGCGTTTCTGGCTTCCGGCGGCCGCCTGATGCCGCTGCTCGACGAGGCTGGCGTGCATCCGTGGGCGGCGCTGGTGGCGAGCATCGGAACGCACGGCCGCAGCCCGCGGCCGCCCGATCCACCGCCGTTGCTGGCCCGCCTGCCGGCGGCCACGCGCACGCAGGTGCTGGCACTGTGTGCAGCCGCGGGCGCCGACAATCCGCGTCGGGCCATGCGCCTGCTGGAGACGCTGCCGGCAGCGATGTCGAGGCTGCCCGAGCAGGTCGCGCGGCCGCTCCTGGACGCGATCATCCTCGCCGCGACGTGCGAGGATCTGCCCGATGCAGTGCCGCTGCTGCCCGGCGTGCTGCACGCTTTGACGCCGGGCCAGCTGGCGGTGGTCCTGGAGCTGGCGCGCACGGTGGCGCAGGAAGCGCCGGCGCTGCTGCCCTCGTATCTGCGCACGGTCGACCGGGCGATCGAGGCCGGCGGTCAGCAGGGTGTCGAGCTGTGGGTATGGCACGGCCTGGAGCTGGCCCGCACACACGTCGCCGCCGCGGCCGCGCACTTCCGCCTGGAAAGCCGCACCTCGCACAAGCTGCTCGTGCAGCACACCAGCGCCGTCACGTTCGCCGAAGTCGAAGGAATGCTGCGACGATACCTGACGATGATGTCGCGCCGCTCTTTCCAGCTCACCGGTGCGCCCGGCCTGTGGATGCGGCCGCCGCTGGCGGCGCCCGAAGACGTCTCGGTGCGCCTGCCCGAGCGCATCGACGTCTTCCCGAGCTCCGAAGACAACCAGTGCCTGTACAAGGTGCTGGCCTCGCACATCGCCGGCCGCTTCGAATATGGCACCTACGACTTCGACCTCGGCGAGCTCACCTCGCGCGGCTGGACTCCGCCGGGCATCGACGAAGCCGAAGGCGCCGACATCGTCTCGTTCCTCCGCTGTTTCCCCAATCCGTTGCTGGCCAGCGCGCTCTTCGTGCTCCTCGACGGCATTCGCATCGACGCCTGTCTCGAGCGCGACTTTGCCGGGCTGCGCGCCGACCTGCGCCGCCTCGGGCGTGCCTACGCCGACGCCGCCGTGCCGGCCGCGCACGACCGGCACGACGAGCGCATGCTCGAGACCCTGTTCCAGATGGGAGTGGCGCGCCGCGCCGCCGATGAGCTCGAGCCGAGGCTGCGTGCGCAGGCCTCCGTGCTGTCTTCCAGCCTCGAGCTGCTGCGAAGCGAGGCCGCCACCGTCTACGACAGCGCCGCGCTGACGATCGCGTACTACTCGGGCCTCGCGTTCGCGCAGGCGCGCGCGATCGAGGACGCCGAAGAGGCCGGCATGGTCGAGATGGGCGGCGCCACCGTCGTCGATCCGTTCGAGCACCTCGACGACGCGCAGCGCGCCGACAACACGGCGCCCTGGAGACCCGATCCGGCGCGAGCCGAGCCGACCGACCGGGCAGCCGGCCACGTGCGCCTGCAGCTCTCGGACGACGAAGGCGCGCCGCCATCGGCCGGCCGCCCGTTGTCCCTCGAAGAGCTGCGCTCGCTGCTGGAGCGCGGCGGCGACCTCAAGATCACCGAAGCGCACGGCCGCATCGAAGAGGGCCTCGGTCTCTACATCACCGACCTGCTCGGCAAGCTGCCTGCCGAGCAGCTGCGCGAGCTGCGCGAGAAGATCGCCGCCGGCGACGCCGACGCGGTGCGCGCATGGCTGTCGCGGCAGGCCAGCGGCACCCATCTCTATTACGACGAGTGGGACTACGGCATCGGCGACTACCGGCGGCGCTGGTGCCGTCTGGTCGAGGTCGAGGGCGAGGAGGATGCAGGCGAGTTCTTCGCCGCCGCCCTCGAACGCTCGGGCGAGCTGGTCCAGCAGATCAAGCGCGACATGCAGCTCATCCGTCCCGAGCAGCTGCGGCGCGTGCCGCGGATGGAGCATGGCGAGGAGTTCGATCTGAACGCGCTGGTCGAGGCGCACGCCGACCGCCGCACGCGCCGCACGCCGAGCGATCGCCTGTACGTTGCACGCAAGCCCGAAGAGCGCGACGTCGCCACGCTGTTCCTGCTCGACATGAGCGCTTCCACCGACGAGCCGCTCCCCGGCTCCGCCGGTGACGGCGAGATCCGGCGCGTCATCGACCTGACCAAGGACACGCTGGTGGTGCTCGCGCAGGTGCTCGACGAGATCGGCGACAGCTATGCCATCTACGGCTTTTCCGGCCACGGCCGCGACAACGTCGAGGTCTACCACGTCAAGTCCTTCGGCGAGCGCCTCAGCGACAAGGTGCGAAGCCGGCTCGGCGGCATCCAGCCCAAGCGTTCGACGCGAATGGGCGCGGCGCTGCGCCATGCGGGCGAGAAGCTGGCCCGCACCACCGCACGCGCGCGCCATCTGATCCTGCTCAGCGACGGGTTTCCGCAGGATTTCGATTACGGCGAGGACCGCCGATCCAACGTCTACGGCATCCGCGACACGATGCAGGCGCTCAAGGAGCTGGAGAAGCGCGGCATGCAGACCTTCTGCATCACCGTCGATCCTGCCGGGCACGACTACCTCGGCGAGATGTGCCCGACCGCGCGCTACGCCGTCATCGAGGACATTCGCGAGCTGCCGCGCGAGCTGGTGCGCATCTACCGCAAGATCACGCGCGCGTGACCGGCGCGCTCCTCCACATCGCCGTGACGCCCGCCGCCACCGCCATGCAATCAGCGGCTCTGCGTCACGCCGATGCGGGGACACCACTCCCGCAGCGTACAGGTGCTGCACAGCGGCGAGGTGGGCTTGCAGACGGTCTGTCCGAAGCTGACCAGCAGGTCGTTGTACTGGAGCCAGTAACGCGGCGGCAGCTTCTCGCGCAGCGCCATCTCGGTCTTGTCCGGCGTCTTGGTTTTGACGTAGCCGAGGCGGTTGGAAATGCGGTGGACGTGCGTGTCGACGCAGATGGCCGGCTTCTCGTAGCCCGCGCCCACGACGAGATTGGCGGTCTTGCGGCCGACGCCCTTGAAGGTGAGCAGCGTATCGATGTCGTCGGGCACGCGGCCGCCGAATTCCTCGACGATC
The DNA here is from genome assembly GCA_035626395.1 of Candidatus Limnocylindrales bacterium. Taxonomy (NCBI): domain Bacteria; kingdom Bacillati; phylum Chloroflexota; class Candidatus Limnocylindria; order Candidatus Limnocylindrales; species Candidatus Limnocylindrales bacterium. The sequence continues at coordinate 155,205 of DASPNR010000007.1, forward strand.
CGCCGCGCCATCTCGACCAGGCGCGGCGCCTTGGTGCGGTAGAAGCCCACCGGGTAGATCGCCTTGGCGATCACGTCGGGATCGGCGGCCGCCAGAGCCCCGACGTCGGGCGCGATCGCGAACAGCCGCTCGGCCGCCTTGGCGGTGGTCGCGTCCTGCGTGCGCAGGCTCAGGATGCACGAGGCCAGCACGCGGTAGGGCTCACGCGTCGTCTCGGCGATCAGCGTGACGATGGGCGCCTGGGACACACGATAGGCGGCGCGCAGGCGCCGCACGACCTGAGGCAGCACTTCGTTGGTAACGGCCGCCGGTCGGTGGCGGCTGGAGCGGTTGGCGCGAGCAGCGATGCGCCGGCGTGGTGGGGAGACGGGCATGCGCTGCTCGATAGGGAGCGCCGCCAGTGGATGCAAAATCGGCCGCCGGGCTTTGCGAGCACGCCTCTGCCGACTAAGCTTCGAGCATGACGATGACGAAGCTGCGAGTAGGGATCGTCGGCGTCGGCCGCCACGGGAGCCGTTACGCGCGCCATGCCGCCAGCGACGTCGACGGAATCCAGCTGGTGGCGGTTTCGCGCCGCGATCGAATCGAAGGCGAGAAGATCGCGCGCGAGCTGGGATGCGATTTCGTTGCCTCCGCATCGGAGCTCGTGCGGCGCGACGACATCGACACCGTCATCTTCGTCACCGTCCCCAGCCTGCTGCCGGATCTGGTGGAGGCGGCGGTGGGGGCCGGCAAGCGTCTTCTCATCGAGAAGCCCGTCGCAGCGAACCTCACCGACGGTCGCCGCATCCGCGCCGCGATCGCACGGCGGCCCACGTACTGCTTGGCAGGCCACACGCTGCGTCTGAATGCCGCGGTGGCGGCCGTGCGAGCCGCGCTGCCGGCGCTGGGTCGCATCGATTCGTGGCTGTTCAGCCAGCGATTTCCGCCACAGCTGTCGATCCCCTGGCTCGACGACGCCGCACGCTCGGGCGGCGGCAACGTCCTTCACACCGGCGTCCACTGCTTCGATCTGCTGCAGTGGCTGTCGGGACATCGAGTCGAAAGCGTGTGCGCGGCGGCACGCCGCATCCACACGCGCGGCACCGAAGACAGCTTCGTCGCGTCGATGACGCTGGAGGGCACGAGCGCGCTCGCGCAGGTCACGTGCTCGCGCTCGACCAACAGTCGCAACGGCCTGATCGAGGTCAGCGGCGAACACGGGCAGATCGTCGTCGATCACGTGCTCGGGACCGGCTACCGCATCGGCCCCGCCGGCCGCGAGGAGCTTGCGCTGGAGCCGCCGCGCATGACCGTCCGCGCCATTCTGGAGCAGCTCGTCCGCGATGTCCGCTCCGGCTCCGCACCGTGGATTCCGTACGACGACGGGCTGTCGGCCGTCGCGGTGGCGCAGGCATGCTACCGCTCCATCGCGTCGCACTCGTTCGAGAGTGTGCCGTCGGTGACGGGCGCAGAATGACGAAACGCGTCGCAGATGCCGCGACTGTGAAAAATGCCCACTTGCCGCTGCAAATGTTGCGCGGCCAGCCCGTCGAATGGGTTATGAAAATGTGCCGTACGGGGTGGCGAATTAGCTCGTTGTCTTCTGGCAACGAGACGGTAGAGTTGTGACTTATGCCTGCTGGACGTCGCGTAACAGTTGTCAGTCATGGACCCAATTGCCTGGACGGGCTCACCTGCGCGGTGGTCGCCGCGCGCTACTTCGCCGGCCGCCCCTACCAGGCGATCTTCGCGAGCAATCGCCAGATCGACGAAACCCTCCAAGGGTACTCGCCCGAACGCCCGGACAATGAGGAGCTCTGGATCACCGACATCTCCTGGCGCTCCGAGGACACGACCAGCCATCTGAACGCGCTGGTCGAGCGCGGGCTCGAGCTGTACTGGGTCGATCATCACAAAACCGCGCTCGAGGCCCGCAACAAGGGCGGCCTTCGCGCGAACTTCACCGATCATGTGCTCGACATGAAGTATGCGGCCAGCCGCCTGCTCTACGAGTACTTGTGCCGCCGCGCCGCCGAGCGCGGCGAGTCCAAGCCCGGCCTGCTCGCGCTGCGCAATCTCGTTCTGGCGGCCGACGACATCGACCGCTGGGTCCTGCAGATCGAAGGGTCGCGCGAGCTGGCGCTGACGGTTCGGGCCATGGAGCAGGCCGACGCCTTCAAGGCGCTGCTCTCGATGGATTCGAACCTCACCTACGGTCCCGAGCTGCGGCGTGCGCGGGATCGCGTCGAGCGCGACCTCGAAGCGACCATGCGACTTGCCGACGGAACCCGCCGCGTACGCGAAGTGCCGGGACGGGATCTGACCGTCGTCGCTGCCGAATGCGACGGCTATCCCGGCGAGATCGCCGACCGCTGGCGCGGGCGCTTCCGCCGCGCGGTCTTCGCGCTTTACGACCGGAGGGGTGGCGGTATAAGCTTCCGCCGCACTCCGGATTGTCCCATCGATCTTTCGCGCTTGGCGGCGAATTTCGGCGGCGGCGGCCACGAGGCCGCTTCCGGCTGCGAGATGGATGTTCCTGGTCCGGGGCGTGCTGATTGTCTGGCCGACATGGCGGCCGATGCCCTGAACCGGGAAGTCGACTTGTGAGCCAACTCGAGACTCTTTCCGCCAAATACGGACCGCCCAAGAACATCATCTGCCCTCTGCCCACGTTGCACTTTCCGCCGGTGCGGGAGCGCAACGAGGGCGAGGTGTGCATGTGCATCCTTCGGCCCAACGGCCGATTCCTCCTTCAGACCAAGCAGAGCTATCCGGGTCAGGTGATGCGGCTGCCCTCGGGCGGCATCCAGCGCGGCGAGAACGTCGACGATGCGCTGCTGCGCGAGATCTGGGAGGAGACCAACCTCACCGTCCACGTCGAGCGCTTCCTTGCGCGCATCTGCTATGAATCAGGCGGCATGCGCGCGCGCTTCTGCACCTACATGTTCATGGTCCGCGAGATCGCCGGCGAGCTGCGCAGCAACGACCCCGACGAGAAGATCACCGACTGGAGGGAGGCGCTCCCGCAGGAGCTGCCCGGCTACGCCGACGCGCTGCGCCGCATGCAGCCGTCGTGGAAGAGCTGGGGGATCTTCCGTGCTGCCGCCCTCGACACGCTCTTCCAACACTGTGGCGACCTGAAGGCCTGACCTGGTGGTCGCCCGCCTGGGACTGCTGGCCGGCCCGGTGGCCTTTCTCGTCCTGGGGCTGATGCCCGCACCGCAGGGTCTGCCGCCGGCAGGCCAGTGGGCCGCCGCCACGGGCGTGCTCATGGCCATCTGGTGGCTGACGGAAGCGCTGCCGCCGGCCGTCACCGCCATGGCTCCGGTCGTGCTGCTGCCGCTGACCGGCGCGATGCAGGCCGACGACATCACTCGCCCCTACGCCAGCGAGACGAACTTCCTGTTCCTGGGCGGCCTCATCATCGCAACCGCGGTGGAGCGATGGGAGCTGCACCGGCGGATGGCGCTGTGGATCATCGATTCGTTCGGCACCTCGCCGGCCGGCATCGTGCTCGGATTCATGGTCGCCACCGCCTCGATCTCGGCATGGATCTCCAACGCCGCGACCACGATGATGATGCTGCCCATCGCAACGGCGGTCGTGGCGCAGCTGGCGCGGGTGGCGCCGAGCCTGGAACGCGAGCTGGCTCCGCCGCTGCTCCTGGCGGTCGCTCACGCCGCCACGATCGGAGGGCTGGCCACGATCGTGGGCACGCCGCCCAACGCGATTTTCGTCGGTTCGGTGGCCAGGATCTTTCCGGAAGCTCCTCCCATCGGTTTCCTGCAGTGGATGCTGGTGGGCACGCCGGTGACGCTGCTGCTGGTGCCGGTGACGTGGCTTTACCTGGTACGGGTCGCTTCGCCCCTGGCAAAACGCACCGTCGTCATCGACCGCACCGTGGTGCGCGAACAACGCTCCGCCCTCGGCCCGATGAACGCGGCCGAGCGCCGGGTCCTGGCGGTCTTCGCGGCGACGGCGTTTCTGTGGATGTTTCGCAGCCCCATCGATATCGGCGCGTTCGCCGTCCCGGGCTGGTCGCAGTTGCTGCCGGCGCCGTCGCGCATCGGCGACTCCACCGTCGCCATCGCGATGGCGCTGGTGCTCTTCCTGATTCCGTCTGGAAAGAAAGGGCAGCGCCTGATGGACTGGCCCTCGGCCGTCAAGCTGCCCTGGGGCGTGCTGCTGCTTCTCGGCGGTGGCTTCGCGCTGGCGGATGCGACACGCGCCACCGGCTTGGCGCAGTGGATCGGGGGCAACCTCGGCGGAATGGAGCAGGTCAGCGCTCTGACGAAGGTGCTGCTGGTATCTCTGTCGATCACGTTCCTGACCGAGGTGATGACCAACACCGCCCTTGTCAGCATCATGATGCCGATCATGGCTGCCAGCGCGGCAGCGGCCGGCACCGACCCGATCCTGCTGATGCTGCCGTGCACGCTGGCCGCCTCGCTCGGCTTCATGCTTCCTTCGGGAACGGCGCCCAACGCGATCGTCTTCTCCACGGGGCACCTCAGCGTCGGCTATATGGCGCGCGTCGGTTTCGCCCTCAACGTCATTTCGGTCATCGTCGTCACGGCCGTGACGTTCCTGATCGCGCGCCCGGTCTTCTCGATCTCGCTGGACGGGCCGCCGCCGTGGTCGTTACACTGACGCCGCATGCGAGCCACCTGCACGCACATCGCGCTGCACTGCCGCGACATCGAGGCCTCGGTCGCATTCTACATGCGCCACGTCGGCCTCCACGAGGTGCACCGCCGCTGCGACAGCGACATGACGGTGGTGTGGCTCGGCGAGCACGATCGGCGCGATCCTTTCGTCATCGTCCTGCTCGGCACCGAGCACGGCGACTCGGCGGAGCCGCCGCCGGTGGCACATCTCGGCTACGCCGTGGCTGCTCGCGAGGATGTCGATCGCATCGCCCGTGACGCCACCGACCAGGGGCTGGCGGTGGTAGGCCCCGTCTACGCAGGCGCCATCGTCGGCTACTTCTGCATGATCCGGGATCCGGACGGCAACTGGGTCGAGTTCTCGTTCGGCCAGTCGCTCGGGCAGGAGCTCGAGAAGGGCTCCCAAGAGCACGGGTGATTCGCCGGACTCGCCCTCACCGCACGGTCGCGCCACGGGCGGCGGCAGCGGCAGAGTTCTTGGGCGGGACCTGCTCGATCTCGTGCGTGACGAAGGAGGCGATGCCAATCGCGGCGACCGCCTTGTCGTCATGGCCCGGAACCACGATCAGGCGCGGCTCGAGCAGCGAGAACTTCTTGATCCGCCAGATCTGCTCCCACCACATGCCCATGTCGTAGGCCGAGATCGGCTGCGCGGCCCACCGCCAGCTTTTCTCGGTCCAGGCAGCGTCGCCGGTCAGCAGCACAGGCGCCTCCGGCGTGCGCACGAGCATCCCCTGGCTGCCGGGCGTGTGCCCGGAAAGGTCGATGAGGAAAATGCTGCCGTCGCCGAAGAGATCGTGCGCACCGATGAACGTGCCCAGCGATTGCTCGGTGCCGTAATCGACGACGCTCCACCGCGCCAGCCCGTCAAGAACCTCGGCGTCGACGAAGTCGGTTGCGCGCACGCCCGCCTCCGCCCATTCCTTCTCCGCGCGCGACACGACGACGCGGGCATTCGTGAACGCATCGATGTCGCCGGTGTGATCGAAGTGCAGATGCGAGAGGACCACGGTGCCGACATTGCCGGGGTCGAGGCCAGCGTCGCGCATCTGCGTCGACAGCCCCGCGCGTTCGGGAACGTCGAGCATCCGGAGCCTGGCTCCGAGCCAGCCCACGTAGCGCTCGGGCTCCTCGTGCGCGCGCTCGGCCATCCCGGTATCGAAGACCACCAAGCCCCTGGACGGATGCTCGATGACGAAGGCCCAGGCGCCCATGTCGATGCGCGCGGTCCAGCTGCCGCCGGCCCACACAGCGCCCTCGACGCTGTTGACGTCACCGGTACGAAACGCGTGAATTCTCATGCCGGGAATTCCGGCATACGGCTGCTGCCATCGGTCGGTCGACGGCTCGATGCGCGGAACGGGAAGGGGCTGGTGACAGGCCGCGACCGCCACCGCCAACGATGCCGTTGCGGCAGCGAGGGCGGCGCGTCCGCTCACGACCAGTAGCATCCGAACGGATCGCGCGAGATCTCGGACAGACAATCGGCGATGGAGCCGCAGAAGGTATCGCCGCCGGCGTGGCAGTACGCGGTCCAGCGGCCGTTGCCCTTCTTCCAGAAGAGCTGGTAGCGATCGCCCTGCGGCCGCAGCTGCGCGATGCGTTGATCGACGACGTCGCAACCGCACGCATCAGGCGCACGATGTACGACGGTGATCACGCCGGCGCTGGCACGAGCCAGAATCTCGCCGCGCGTCCCTACACGCCATCCGAGCTGTCGACGTACGAGAAAAGGGAGGAAGTCGAAGACGGTGGCACCGTGCTGCGTTTTTTCGGAGACGGAGCTGCGTGCCATGACGCGCGAGAATAATCGCGAGAAAACCGAATTGGCAAATGCGCACAGGTCCGGAAGAGGGAGCGCGCGCGATGTTTGCGCCGTCGACATCGCGTCTCGTTTCGAGGCGGTGTAGTGAGCGGGATGCGCCAGCGCAGTGAGACGTTCCCGGTCGCGCTGCCGGCCGCGCTCATCGCCGCCGTCATCACGGGTTTCGCGGTGCTTTCGTGGCCGGCGCTGACACGTGTCCCGTTCTACACCAAGGGCGAGCCGCGTGAGGCGCTCGTCGTGCAGTCGCTTGCTGGCGGTGACAACGTGATCCTGCCGACGCGCAATGGCAACGAGCTGCCTTCCAAGCCGCTCCTGTTCCACTGGCTCGGCGCGGCCATCAGCATTCTTGACGGCGGCGTCACGGAAGCGACGGTGCGCATGCCGTCGCTGATCGCATCCGTCGTCACGCTGGTCGCCACTGCGGCGGCGGCATGGGCATGGGCCGGACCTTCCACCGCTGCGGCGTCGACGGTGGTTCTGGCCACATCGCTGCAATGGCTGGCCTCTTCGGTCACCGCGCGCGTGGACCTGCTGCTGGCCGCCTGCATCGCGCTGGCGCTGTTCGCGTTCGCCCGGGCCTACCATGCGGGCCGGCCGATCCCGCTCGCCACGTACGCGCTGATGGTCGCGGCGACGTTGACCAAGGGACCGGTCGGGCTGGTGCTGCCGTCGATGGTGGTGCTCGCCTTCCTGTGGGCGCGTCGAGATCTGGCCTACCTCCGCGCGGCCGACGCACGCCGTCTGGCGGCGGCATGCGCCGCCGCCAGCATCTGGTACGTGGCCGCCTTCGTCGTGGGCGGCGAGGCGTTCGTGGCCAAGCAGATCCTCAAGGAGAACGTCTTGCGCGTTCTCGATCCCGACAGTGTCGATGCAGGTCACGTGCGGCCGTTCTGGTACTACGTGCCGCTCCTGGCGGCCGGCGCCGCACCGTGGACACTGTTCGCGCCGGCGCTGGCGGTCTCGTGGCGGCGCCGGCGCTCCGAGCTCCTCGAGGGGCCGATGCTGCTGCCGCTGGTATGGCTGGCGGTGACGGTGGGGCTGTTCTCGCTGGCCGGCTCCAAGCGCTCCGTTTACCTGCTGCCGGCCTATCCGGCGATCGCCCTGCTGGTGGGCCGGGCGTGGGCCACGCTCGATGAGGATTGCACCGAGCCGTCGCGCGCTCGCGAAGTCTCGATGACGATCGGTGCGGCTGCCATAGGCGTGCTCGCGACGGTCGCGGCCATGGCCGTGGCCGCGCACCTTGCCGGAGCGCAGGTCGCGCCGATGCTGGCACCGCTGATGAGCGAGACTGACAATGCCAATGTGCCGGCCGCGCTCGCATCGATCGACGCGCATCAGGGCCTGGCGGCGCTGTGGGCGGCGCTCGTCGTCGCAGCCACGGCGGGGATGGGTTTTGCGCTGCGCGGCGGCCGCTGCCGCGCCGTCATGGGCTGCGCCGCCGCGATCGTGATGGCCACGGCGGTGTTCGCGTCCACCACGCTGCTTCCTGCGTTGGCGGAGCGCCGCAGCAGCCGCGGCTTCCTTTCGCGCGCGGAGGCGGTGCTGCCGGCGGACGCGCCGTTGTCCTTTTTCGGAGGCATCGATTATGGGGCCGTGTTCTACCGGGGAAGGCCCATCCCGACGCTCGAGAGGCTCGCGGATCTTTCTCCAATCGACGGAGCCTGGCTCCTTACGCGGCGCGCCAGCCTGCCGGCTCTGGCAACGCAGGCGCAAGAATGGAAGACAGGGCACGAGGCGTCGGGGACGTATGACGTCGCCGAAGTGCTGGCAGACCAACCATCGCAATCGTCGCTCCTACTGGTGCGCATCGTGAGGCGGCCGAGAGATGAGCGCTCCAGCGGAAATCGAGAAGCCCGACCGTGACCTCATCACGGCGCTGCTGGAAGCAGGCGACGAAGGCGCGCTGCGCGAGCGCCTGACCGACCTCCATCCGGCCGACCTCGGCGACCTGCTCGACTCGCTGGAAGATCCCGAGCGCGCGCTTCAACTCTTTCGTCTGCTCAGTCCGGAGACCGCCTCCGAAGTCATTCGCGAGGTCAACGAGCATACCCGTGGATCGCTGGCCGAGATGCTCTCGGACGCGCGCCTGACCGCGGTCCTGGAGCGCCTCGACACCGACGACGCCGCCGACCTGCTCGGCAAGCTGCCCGAGGACCGGCTCGATCGCCTGCTGCGGCGGGCTAGCCCCGAGGTACGGCGCAACGTCGCCGGCCTGCTCACCTACCCCGAAGACAGCGCCGGCGGCATCATGAAGACCGAGGTGGCGACGGCGCCTGCCGACTCCACCGTGCGCGAGGTCATCGACTATATCCGCAAGCGCGCCGACGACTTTCACGACGTCAACGACGTCTTCGTCGCCGACGCACAAAGACGTCTGGTCGGGCGCGTGCCGCTTCGTTCCCTCCTGCTCTACGACGATGATGCTGTGCTCGCCGACTTCATGGAGCCCGAGCCCGCCTCGGTCGAGGTCGACGTCGATCAGGAAGAAGTCGCGCGCATGTTCGAGAAGTACGACCTGCTCACGCTGCCGGTCGTGGATGCGCTCGGCCGCGTGGTCGGCCGCATCACGGTCGACGACATCGTCGACGTCATCGCCGAGGAGGCCACCGAGGACATCCTCAAGCTGGCCGGCGTCGGCGAGGAATCCATCACCACCGGCGGCCCGCTCCAGGCGGTGCGCTCGCGGCTTCCGTGGCTGGCGTTCAACTTCCTCACCGCGGCCTTGAGCGCGTTCATCATCGCGCAGTTCGAGGACACCATCCGCGAGGTCGCGATCGCCGCCGCGCTGATGACGGTGATCTCGGCGCTGGCCGGCAACGCCGGAACGCAGACGATGACGGTGCTGGTGCGCGGCATCGCCCTCGGCGAGGCGGGGCGCGCGCAGGCTCGGCGCCTGCTGCTGCGCGAGGCGCTGACCTCCTTCATCAGCGGCGCGCTGCTGGGACTGTCCTCGGCCTTGATCGTCTTCGTCTGGCGCGGCGACGCGCGCCTCGCGCTCGTCATGGGGCTGGCGCTGCTGATCAACCTTCAGGTTTCGGCGGCGGTGGGCACGCTGGTTCCGCTGATGCTGCGCGGGATGGGCCTGGACCCGGCGGTGTCCTCGTCGGTGCTCGTCACCGCAGCGACCGACTGGGGCGGCTTCTTCGTGTTCCTGGGTCTGTTGACGCTGATGCTGTAGTTGACGGCCGGGCACAGCGTGCCGTCTGCGGCGTTGCCGACCGCGTGCCCGCTCCGCCAGCTTGCCCGCTTGCGCGGCGCGCGCCTTGCAGCGGGGCACACTCTGCGCGACCTGCAAGACTAGAAATCTTCGATGAGGGACCGATAGGAGATCGGATCCACGCCCGACTCCGTAATCGCTTCGCGCACGATGCGGCTGCTGATGACGGCTGCCTCGCCCACACCGTCGAACTGATGGAACATCGAGCCGGGACGGCATACGAGCTCGGTGACGCCGTTCGGGAGGGCCTTGATGCGCGCAGCCACCGCGTGCTCGGTGGCAGGCCGCTGCAGGCTCAGAGGCTCGACGCGGTCGGGCCGCACGAACGACCTGGCACGCAGCCCGCCCCAGCGCACGATCATGCCGAGCACGCGTGATTCGGCCGCCGCCTGCACGACAGGGAGGCCCGAGCGCTGGTCCATCGGGACCAGGCGCGAGCACGGCATGCGCAGCGCGTGGATCGGATACTCCTCCGCCAGCTCCTTGATCACCGACAGCACCGTCGGATGGAGATGCAGGTGATAGTGCGAAGAAAGGAAGTTCAGGTTGAGCCCCGTAGCCAGGAACTTCTCGATCTGCGCCCGGATCTCGCTCTTGAGCTCCTCTCGCAGCCCGGCGCGCTTGCGGTACAGCCAGGCCGCTTCCAGCGGCCGGTCGACGAAGCGGCCGGCGCCATCGACGAGGTTGGGGATGTGCCGCCGGGGCAGCGTGGAGACGCCGTCGCACAGCACCAGCTGCAGCCCGACGCCCAGTCCCGGGCGCATCGAGGCTGCCACCGTCGCCGAATGCGAGGCCGTCGCGGTCACCCGCAGCGACGCGCTGGTGACGATGCCGCTCTCGTAGCCGGCGATCACCGCGTCGTTGACCTCGGGCAGCAGGCCGAAGTCGTCGGCCGTGATGATGACACACCGTCGTTTCAAGGGAGGTCCGGGGCCTTGGCGATATCAGCCGAGGAGGACGCGGGCAAGCCGGCGGCGCAGCGGCAAACGCGCGGAATTCTGTGGCTTTGGCTGTCTGCGATGGCCGCCTCGTCGGGCGGGCGCCGCGCGCGCCGGTGTGCAGGTCAGCGAAGCGCGGCGTGCAGGCGCGAGCGCGCGTCGGTGAGCGTGGCCTCGTCGGATTCCTCCAGGGCGATGAGCTGCTCGCCCGTGGCCGTCTCCGGCTCCTGAAGCCAGAATGCCAGGATGGTGCTGGCGTCGGCGGTGGGGAGCTCGTCGCGCGGAGGCAGCTGCCCCGCCCACGCCCGCCGCACGGTCGCCAGCAAAGCGTCCACATCGTCGTCGCCGCGAACGCTCCATGTGCCGATGCATCGACCGGCCACCACGGCCGCGACGAAGGCGCCACTGCCGAGCGGCGCCGGCGCCAGCGCCAGGTAATGCAAGGCGTTGATCAGCCAGTGCGAGCGCTGCGCCAGACGCTCGAGACGGCGCGCGGCCGCCTGGTAGCGGCCGTAGTCGGGGCTGCCTTGCGGCAGATGCAGGTTGGCCAGCAGCTCGCGTGGCCCGAAGCGGCTGCGCAGGCATCGTGACAACGCCTCGACCTGCTGCGCATAGCTGTCGGCATCGACCAGGGCGTTGCACGGGCTGGAGCAGCGCCCGGCCGGTCCCAGCGAACAGGGCTGATACTGCGGATCCGGCTTGAGCGGCCCCGGACACGTGCGCAGGCGGAAGGACGCCGCCACCAGCTCGGCGGCGTCGTTGGCGAACGCACGTCCCCGCAGCGGTCCTACGTACAGCGAGTCGTCGGGTGCAACGCGCGGAGCGACGAACACGCGCGGGAACGGTGCGCGCGTGGACACCTTGACGAACGAGCCGCGCGGCAGGTGACGGTCGCCGCGGTTGTAGCTCGGCTCGAAGCGGTGGATGTCGGCCGCCTCCAGCAGCGCCGCTTCCAGGGTCGAGCCGCAGCGCGTGAACGAGATCTCGTAGGTTTTGGAGATCATCGCCAGCTGCCGGTCGCTGGCGTGATCGGCAGCCAGAAAGTACTGCAGCACGCGCTCGCGCAGATTGTCGGCGCGGCCGATGAACAGCGGCTCCTCCTCGCGACCGATCAGGCGGTAGACGCCGGGCGCCGCCGGCAGCTCTTCGAGGTCCGACTGCCGTACGTGGATCTCGAGGCGGCGCGGCGCGGCCGGATCCGCCTGCGCTTCGATCAGCTCGTGCACGCGCCTGGCGCCGCGCTCCTGCAGCATCGGGACGAAGCGGGCGAGCAGTTCCACCGTCATCTCCGCATCCGCCATCGCGCGGTGGCGGCGCGACGGCGCCAGGCCGAAGTGCGTGCACAGCGCTTCGAGCGACGTGCGGCGCTGGTCGGGCATCAGACGCTGCGCCAGCTTGACGGTGCATAGCGTGGGCAGGCCCAGCGGGCGCCCGACCCATCGCTGGCAGGCGTGGTCGAGCAGCCGCGCGTCGAAGGCGGCGTTGTGCGCCACCAGCACGGCGCCCTCGGCAAAGGCCGCGAACTGCGCGATGACCGTGCGGATCGGCGGTGCCTTGGCCACCATCGCATCGGAGATGCCGGTCAGCTTGGTGACGAAGCTCGGGATGGGCCGCCCGGGATTGACGAGCGACTCGAAACGCCCGACCTCGCGAAGCCCTTCCAGACGGATGGCGCCGATCTCGGTCACGCCCTCGTCATCGGGTCGGTGTCCGGTCGTCTCCAGATCGACGACCACGAACGGGGCCGAGGAGATCTCGGCGTCGAGCACGTGCTCTTCGGCCAGCGACCACGCCGCGCCGGCATCGCGTTCGCGAAAGCGCGGATCGTCGGCGAGCAGCGCGCGCAGGAAGCTGCGACCGAATTCGCTGTCGCGCGAGCGGCCATCGAAGAGGAGATCCAGAAGCTCGGCCACCGGCGCAGGCCCGCTGCGCTCGGCGAGAAAGGAATGGAGGCGGTTGCGCACGTGATGCCCGCGAGGGCGCCTCAGCCGAGACCGAGGAACGAGCGCTTCGGCTTGGCGGACATGCGCGAGGTGATGCGGCGGATCTCCCCTTCCACGTCCTCGCGCAGCTCACGCACGCCCTGCTCGAAGCGGCGCTGCTCGGCTTCCTCGGCGCGCCGGTGCCGCTCGATTTCGGCATCGAGCCTGCTGGTGTAGCGCTCCAGGATCTGGCTGACCAGCACGTACATCTGCTGCGTCGGGCTCTGCGAGACGCCGCAGTGCGGACAGCGCAGGTTGATGCCCGGGGTGATGAAGCGGAAGCCGACGGAATACTCGCCTTCGCAGCTCTTGCAGACGATCGGAACGTCGAAGTCCTCGAGCGACGCCGCCTGCGTGGCAGCCGGCTCGGGTGCCGCGGCAGCCGGCTTGGCGGACGGCGCTGGCTTGGCGGCGGGTGCGGCCGGCGAAGGGGCGGCGGCAGACGCAGCGGGCGCGGCAGCGGCAGCACCGGCGGACGCGACAGCGGCAGCATCGCCGCCCGCAGCCGCCGCACTGCCGCCGTCCTTGCGGAACCGCGACGGAAAATCCGCGGCGAAATCCGTGCCCGGGTGAAGCTGCCGGGCGCGTTCGATCAGCTGCGCTTCGGTCTCCGGGATCTTGGGGTCGGGAACGCAGCAATCGACGGGGCAGACGGCCGCGCAGGCTTCGTGGTCGAAGAAGCCGACGCACTCGGTGCACTTGGCGGGAACGATGAAGAAGAAATCATTCGACAGGGGTGCATGCTTGACGCCCTGCCATTCGTACTCGACGCCGCCCTGATAGATGGCGGTGTTCGGGCACTCCGGCTCGCAGGCCCCGCAGTTGATGCATTCCTCGGTAATGACCGTTGCCATCCTCTCCTCCCGTCAGGCGGCGCGGAGTCAAACACATGTCCCACAGCTATGCGAGTCTTTGCGTTCCGCGCTCGAGCCTGTCCTCAGAACTCGACGCTGAAGCCCTCCAACTCCCCGGTCTCGACGTCGGTCATCGTGACCTTGGCACGGTCGTAGTCCCCGACGGGGTAGTAGACGTAGCCGGCCGTCGATGCGCCCGGGCCGAGCCTGGCTCCCGCCAGCGCTTTTTCCGTCATGATCTTGGTCGCCGACGCGACGTTGCCGATGTTCGTCTGCTTGCCACCGGCCCCGGCGGCGGCCGATAGCCTGGCCGCGGCGTCGGCGGCCGACAGCGGATCGGCCGAGGTGCGCGAGCCGCGCACGCGCACCACGATGTCCTTGGGGTCGAATGTGTAGGAACGCGCGGTGCCGTTGCGGATGCTGACCCTGATGGGAAGGATGCCGGCGCTGGCCAGGTCGGCGTCGAAATCGAGAACGGTCGAAAATCCTCGCTGCGGCTCGAGTCGGACGGTCATGCCCGCACCGGCTGGTTCCTGCTCGGGAGCCGAGGCCGCCGCGGTTCGCACCGCCGGCCTGGCGGGAGCGGCGGCGGATAGGCCTGCGCCAGCGCTTCCGTCGGCAGCCGGCGCGCCCGCTCGTCCTTCGATGTTGCCGTGCGCCACCGACAGCCCTGCCCTCCCCGTGACCGACAGGAAGATTCCGCGCTCGAAGGACTTGTCTCCCATCGTGGCCTGGTTCGGATCGATGTGGACGCCGGCGGCGTCGCACGTGATGGAGACGTCGCCGCGGCGATCGGGCCCGACGGCGGTGATCTTTCCGGCGCGGCCCGGAGCGGCCGGGGAGAACGAAGTGACCTTCATTCCCATGTCGCCGATGGAAGCGTAGACGACGCGATTGGCTTCGTCGCAGGTCAGGTCGGCGCTGTGGACGATGTAGGACTGCGAGACGGGCGTGCAGGCAGCGAGCGCGACCGCCGCCAGCCACACCCGTGCCCGCCGCGGAAGGCCACGAGCGAGGATCTTCATGCGGGCATTGTAGGGCTGGCGCTGCCGGCTGGGAACATGAGGCGCACGTTCTCGATGACCGCCGCCAGGTTCAGGAACGAGACGGCGAGCAACGCCACCTCCACCAGCACGGCCGGAAGCGCGATGGCCGGCCATGCCTCGACCGCGCCGGCAACGACGAGGCCGTAGTTGGCGATACCGGCCCCGTGGCCGATTCGCGAGCGCGCCGCCGCGCCGCCGCGCCTTCGCTCGAGCAGCATGCGCGCCAGATAGCTCGAGAACGCCGCCGCGAATGCCGCGAGCGGAAGCTGATGCAGCGCCGCCGACTCGTGAAGCCAGCCGCCCTCCGGCGCCCAGACGCGCGCCGCGCCCATCGACCACAGCGCCAGGCCCAGGAAAAACGCATCGCACAGGTTGTCGACGAGACGTCCGGGGAAGCTCTCGACGCCGCGGCGCCGCGCCATCCGGCCGTCGACGTAGTCGCTGATGCAGGCCAGCACGACGATCGGCAGAGCAGCGTAGGATTCGCCGTCGGCGGCCAGGACCGTCGCCAGCAGCCAGCCGAGAAGGGGCCGCGCCAGGCTGACCAGATTCGGTCCCAGCGCGGAGCCGCCCGAGCTCACATCGCGGCCGTTCTCATTTGTGCGTCCCAGCATGCGAAGTGGCCGGCGGCGAGGCGCTCGACCGGCCGGTCCTCGCAAAGGGAAGCCAGATAGACATTGCTCTGTCCACGCGCCGACACCGCCGCCCGCTCTCCCATGTGCCCGGCGAACACGAGCTGGCTGCCGTCGGGCGAGATCAGCGGATGGGACGCGGCGAACTGATCGAAGAACCACGAGAAGTAGACGAGCTCGCGGCTCGGATAAAACGTGGAACCGAGCAGGCGGCGGCTGCCGCCGTCACGCACGTCCAGCAGTGACCACTGCATGCCGGCTCGCGCATCGAACGCCATCGTCACGATGCGGCTCGAGCACGGCGACCAGAAGAAGCTGACGATCTCGGAATCATCGAGCACGCGCGAGCGGCCGCTTGCGACGTCGACCAGGACGACGCCGGAGTAGACGTGCGGCGAATCGCCCAGCGCCTGCGAGACGGCGAGCGTGCGGCCGTCGGGCGACCACAGCATCACGGTCTGGCCCTGCACCTGCTGCACGACGTCGATGCTGCCGTCTTCCATCCGGTAGAACGACAGGAACTCGCCGCGAGCGTCGCTGCCGTCGATGTAGGCCAGGCGCTTGCCGTCCGGGGACCAGGCCGGCGTGCGAAACTCGCCCGGCGTGAGCTCGACGATACGCGAGCATTCGTCGTCGACGCGGAAGATCGAGAGGCGGGCGTCGTCGTAGATGCTCGAGCTGCCGCCGGTGTGCACCGCGATGTAGCTGGCCTGCGGCGACCATGACCAGAACAAGGGTGCGCCGCGATCGATCGTCACGGTGCGGCCGGGGCGATCGGTGCGGGCAATCTCGAGCTGGAGCTCGTCCTCCCCCTGCAGCAGCAGCGCGATGCTCCTGGAGTCGGGCGACCAGCTCTCGCACACCGGCGCCGCCGATTCGGTCATGCGCCAGACCTCATCCATGCGAACGCCGTCGTTGGCCAGAGTATAGAGGCTGGCTTCGGGAACCGCGCCCGAGCGCACGCCGAAGCAGGCGATCTGGGAGCCGTCGGGCGAGTAGGCCGGCCAGACGTAGTAGAGCCGATCGGGGCTGGCGATCTCGTTCCAGCCCCACGTCAGCTTGCGAGCCTTGCCGCTTCCGCTGCTCTGATAGACGTCGCCGTCGTCTCCCACATAAAGCAGGCGACACGACTCCTCCGCTTTCAACACCACCACCTCCACATCCACCGCCTGCACGGAGGAATCGCCGGAAGGAACACTTTTGTACAGTTGACGAGAGCGAGAGCTCGTCGATCACGAGCTCGATCGAGACGGAGCCGTTTGCCTCGTGGCAAACTCAACTCTCCAGACCACCGACTCCACCCAGCTCGACGTCGATTCGATTTTTACGTGAACTGCCTCTGCGCATCAATACATACAGTGCACCGAGGCCGCCATCACAGGGACGTGCAGTCACGAAGGCGAGGATGCGTCGCGCACTGGGACCACGTGCCAGCCACTCGGGTACCTTCTGTCGAAGAACACCCTGCTGCCGCGGCGAATTGCGACCTTTGCCGGTGACGATCAAGACACACCGGTGACCACGGCGCTGCTGCTCGCGCAGGAATTCATCCACGCTCACGCGTGCATCGTCCAGGACCATGCCGTGCAAATCGATGTGTGCGCTGACCGCGAACATGCCCTTCTCGAGCTGCGCCAGCGTCTCGCGACTGACTCCCGCCGCTCGCGCGCGCACGTAGTGGTCGTGAAAAGCGATGTCGAAATCGAGGGCGCCGAGCTCTTCGAGGTCGTTTCTTCGCGCGGCGATGCGTTCGAGGTCCGGCGTGAACGCACGCCGCACTGCCGAGGCAGGCCGGCTCAGGGGCGCAACGCCTGCGGTCGCCTGTGCAAAAGCTTCTTCGTCCGTGATCTCAGGAATCTCGCGCGGCCGCTGTGCCGCCGCAGAAGCCGGCGCCGATGGCACGGCTGCAGCGCGCTGCTTGCGCTTCGCCTTGCCGGCGGCGGCCAACTGCTCGGCGGCCGCGTGGACCAGGTCCCGGAACGGCGAATGGAAGCCGGGCTCGGGTGGAGGCGTTGCGTGGCCGCCCTTCTTCGTGCTGCGCGAGCGCATGGGTCTTTTCGCCGGCATCTGCCGTCGCAATCCTTGCCCCGGCGACGCCTGCCGCCGTCGTTCCTCGCCGAGAATAGGGCCGCCGCGGGCAGAGGCGCAACAGTCGAAGAGGCCGCGCGGTTGCGTGTCATCGCGCTTGTCCGTCGCCCGCGCATGTGCGCAAAGCTGTGCGCAACCTGACGCGTTCGGCCGCCGCGGCTGCGACCAATCCCGGACGCGCAAAAGGAGCTGCACCGATGGCTTCGACCGCATCGCCGACGTTCTTTCTGTTTCTGCCGCAAGCCGGGCTGACCTGGGAGGCGCTGCGCTCGCGCGCCCGCCTGGTCGAGGAGCTGAACTACGACGGACTGTGGCTGGTCGATCACTTCTGGGCCGGAGGCATGCCGGACCTCGACTTCCTCGAGGCGTGGACGGCGCTGGCAGCACTGGCGGAAGCGACGCAGCGCATTCGCATCGGCCAGATGGTGACCTGCAACTCCTACCGCAACCCCGCGCTGGTGGCCAAGATGGCCGCAACGGTCGACAACATCAGCGGCGGGCGTCTGGAGCTCGGAATGGGCGCCGGCTGGATGGAAGAGGAGTACCGTGCCTACGGCTACGATTTTCCGAGCATGCGCACGCGGCTGGCGCAGCTCGAGGAAGGCCTCGAGCTCATGACGAGGATGTTCGAGCAGCCACGCGCAACCTTCCACGGCAGCTACTACCGCGTCGACGACGCTCCCAATCAGCCCAAGCCCCAGCAGTCGCCGCTACCGATCACGATCGGCGGCGCCGGCGAAAAAATTTTGCTGCGCCTGGTCGCCCGCTACGCGAAGCGTTGGAACTGTCCGATGACCAACGCGCCGGAGATCGAGCGTCTACGCGAGGTGCTCGCGTCTCACTGCACCGCCATCGGCCGCGATGTGAGTGAAATCATCGTCAGCGAACAGACAATGGTCGTCGTCGGCGCCGATGAAGAGGCGTTCCAGCAGAAGATGGGTATGGCCAAGGCCGTCCTCGGCGGCTTCGCCGATGTCGAGAAGGTCTCGGTGCAGGGCACTCCCGACCGCGTCATCGCCGGCCTGCGCGAAAAGGTGTCGCGCGGAGTGCAGGACTTCGCCATCATGTTCGGCGACCTCGCCAGCGAAGAAACCCTCGAGCTCTTCGCCACCAAAGTCATCCCCGCCTTCCGCTGACGGCGCCGCCAAGGCCAGCGAGCGAAGGGAGATCGCGCCCATGAGCGGGCGCACAGAGTGGTCGAGATGCGAGGCGCGCGGCGCGCGCACGGCGCAGGCGGGCTGGGAGGCCCGCCGGAGCGAGCACGTGACGCGCAAAGCGGATCGGCCGCTATCCGCGTCCGCTCCGCTCTCAGGCGCTACGCAAATGCCGCTTGCTGTCGGCTTGCAGATACTCGATGAATTTCTCCGCCGCCGGGCTGAAATGCTTGCCGGTGCGGTAGATGATGCCGATGGGGCGGGTGATGCCGCGGTCGGCAAGCTCGATGCGGACCAGGGTGCCGGCGTGAATCTCGTGCGCGCAGGCCTTGTCCGGAATGATGGCCACGCCCGCGCCGACCTCGACCAGACGCTTGACCATCTCGATGTTGTCGAGCTCGGCGACGTACTGCACCGCCACCTGCTTCTCGGTGAACAGACGATCGAGTGCCAGACGCGTCGGTATACCCTTTTCAAAGCCGACGATCTTCTCGCCATGCAGGTCGGCGACCGAGATGCGCGTCTTGTCGGCGAGCGGATGATCGGGCGCACACGCCACGACAAGGCGATCGGTGCGGAAGTCGAGGACGGTGATCTGTGCGCGCGCCGTAGGATAGGCAACGATGCCGAGATCGACGTTGCCACGAAGCACCTGCTCGTAGACGTGACTGGCGCGGTCGTACTCCAGGTAGACGTTGACGTGCGGGAAGTCGGCGAAGTAGTGCTTGAGCGGCTCCGACAGCTCGTACAGGCCGATGCTGTGCACCGTGCCCACGCGGATGCTGCCGGTGACGACGTTGCTGAGGCCCTGGAGCTGCGCCTCCATCTCGTTGAAGAGGTGCAGGATCTCGCGGCTGGCACGGTGGAGAATCTCGCCGGCCGCCGTAGGCCTCACGCTTCCTCTTTTGCGCTCCAGGAGCCGTTTGCCGTAGCGCTCCTCCAGGCCGCGAACCTGCTGGCTGACGGCGGACTGGGTGATGAAATTTTGCGATGCGGCCAGCGAGAAGCTCTGGTTCTCGACCACGTCACAGAAGATCTTCAGGGTCTCGATGTGCATCGCGCTCCATTACGGACCATGAATTTCGCCGGTCCGTCGTTTCCGTCTGCTTATAGCCACGCCGGGAGTAGCAGCAAACACGAACGTGCTTGCGCCAAAGATAAGATGTCCTACACCATTGCGCCGTGCGCGCCGCCGGCGCCGGAGGCCCAGGTTGCTGGGCCATCGACGGGCGCGGTGCTACACAGGCGCGAGTCGGATCGGTCCGCCATGCCGCTCGCATGGCGCTGGCGCGGTGGGGGTGGCCCGTGAAGGGATCGCGAAGTCTTCATGTCCTGGTACTGGTTGGCGGGCGCTCGGCCGAGCATCCGATCTCTCTTCGCTCGGGCGCAACGGTAGTAGCGGCGCTGGCGCAGACACCCCACCGCACCACCGTCGTGGGCATCACCCGTGACGGCGTCTGGGTGCACGGCGATCTCACCGATCAGTTGGAAACCGCCCGCAACGCGATCATCGACCTCGACGGACGGGGCATGCGACGGGTAACGGTGGCCTGGGACGGAACCAGCTGCCGCCTCTACGCGCTGGACGGGTCCGACCTGGGCGACGCCGGTGCGGCGGTCGATGTGGTCTTTCCCGTCCTGCACGGCCCCAACGGCGAGGACGGCACGGTGCAGGGCCTGCTGGAGCTGGCGCGCGTGCCGTACGTTGGCGCGGCAACGACCGCCAGCGCTCTGGCGATGGACAAGCTGGCGATGAAGACGCTCTGCGCCGGAGCGGGCCTGCCGCAGGTCGAGTTCCTTTCGGCCGGTGACGACGACGCGGCCGCGCTGGATGCGCGCGTTCGATCCGCGTTCGGCTATCCCTGCTACGTCAAGCCCGCGAATCTCGGATCGTCGGTCGGCGTTTCGCGTGCGCGCGATGCAGACGAGCTCGCCGCCGCCCTGGCCGAAGCGCGCCGGCACGACGAGCGGGTGCTGGTGGAGCGCGCGGTCGATGCGCGCGAGATCGAGATCGCCGTCCTCGGCAGCAAGCCGCCGCGCCTCTCGCCCGTCGGCGAGATCATGCCTGCGCAAGGCTTCTACGATTTCGACAGCAAGTATGTCGACGCCACTGCCGGGCTGCGCGCGCCGACCGAAGTGCCCGAGGACGCGCTGGTACGTATCCAGGAAGTTGCGGCAGCGGCCTGGGAACTGATCGGCGGACGCGGAATGGCCCGCATCGACTTCTTCCTGGAGCGCGGCAGCGGCAACGTGCTCCTCAACGAGATCAACACGATCCCCGGCTTCACGCAGATCAGCATGTATCCGCGGCTGTGGTCGGCCGCCGGCCTGGAGCTGCCGGAGCTGGTCGAGACGCTCCTGTCGCTGGCGCTGGAGAGACGTTGAAGCGAGCGCTCGTCGCGCTGTTCACCGTAGCGGTCGTTGCAGGCGCGTGGATGTTCTCGGACCGCCCATCGCCATCGCCATCGCCATCGCCGCCGCCGGCGACGACGCGTGAGCAAGCGACGAACGCGCCCGGCCCACCCGCGCATGCGCCGCCGCCGCCAGCACTCCCGGATGCAGTGGCGCCGCCACCCGCTGCGGCCGCTCCGGTGCCGGCGCCGGGATCGCCGGAGGCGGCGGCCGAAGGCGCCCGGCTTCGCGAGGAGGGCCTTCGGCTCCGCGCCAGGATCAAGGTCGAAGAGGCCCTGGCGGTTCTGAAGCAGGCGGTCGCCGTCGATCCGTCGGCGGAGAACCACGCTGCCTATGGCCGTCTGCTGCGTGATCTGACGGTGATCGACAAGGCGCTCTACCACCTGCGCGCCGCCGCCGAGGCCGATCCCCGCAATGCCGATCGCTGGATCGAGCTGGCCAATGCGTACTACCTCAAGCCCGATCCCGGCCTTGCCTGGCAGGCCGAAAAACGCGCCAGGGAAGCCGAGCCCGGCCTGCAGCTGCGACGGACGCGCGGACAGCTCGAGCGGGCGGATGACTCGACGGCGCCAGCGCAATAGAAAGCGGATATAGGTCGTTGACCCGAGGCGAAACCCCGTGTTAGGCGGGTGCGTCCGGCTGCATCTTCTCTGGGGAGGTTCCGATGAAATTGCGTTCCTGGGCCGCGCTGACCAGCGCAGTCGCCGTCATTTTCTGTGCCGGCACCGGCATGGCTTTCGAGGATTGTCCTGTGGGCGTCCCGTGCACCGAATACACTGGGAGCGGCAACGGCTCCTACTTCCGCATCACCATCCCGCAGGATTGGGACGGCGATCTTGTGATCATCAATCACGGCTTCGATCTGAACAGGCGCAGCATCCGCGGCCACGAAACGTGCCGGCAGACCGGAACGCCTGTTCCATGCCAGTCCGACGCGGATTGTCCCGTGGACGTCACCTGCAACAACATTTCCTATTTCGGGCTCGAGCAGCTGCTGCTGCCAATGGGCAAGGCGGTCGCCGCCAGCACCTACAGCGAGACCGGCTGGGCCGTCTTCGACTCGCGAAAGGATCTCAAAGAGATCCTGAAGTTCATGAAGAAACAGCCGGCCATCGGCAACCCCGAGCGCGTCATCGTCACGGGCTTCTCGCTCGGCGGCGCCGTGACCGCCGACGCGGTCATGCGCATGAAGATCGACGGAGCCATCCCTCTTTGCGGCGCCGTCGGCGGCGGCGTCCAGACCTGGGATACGGCCAATGAAGTCCGTCTGGTGTACGACTTCCTCTGCGACGGCATCGAGGGAGCCGAGTTCACGTCGCGGCCCGACGTCGGCGAAGCCACGACGTTCGACAGCGACACCGACGCCATCAGGATGGCGCTCAAGGTCAACGCCTGCTTCGGAGTTCCCATCGGGCCGAGCGAGGATCCGCAAGAGGCGGCGGCGCAGGCCGAGCGCCTGGCGGACTTCTACGAGATCACGCAGTTCTCGGGCAGCAATTCCGAGGTGGCCATCGCGATGGGATTCGCGACTCTCGGCATGGGCGACTTCGTCCGCGATGACGACCGGCTGGGCGGCAAGCGCATCGGCTGGAACTCCGAGCCCGATCTCGATTACAGCACTCTCGGCGACAACCCCGTGCTGGCGGCCGACTACGACGCCAGCGTGCAGCGGCTGACGCGAGGCCCGGGCCGCAGCCGCCTGGCCAAGGCCACGCTCATCGATTTCACCAAGGGGAAGGGCAAGTCCGCCGAATATCCGATCCTGTCGATGGCCGGGAGCGCCGACTGGCTGGTGATCCCGGAGTTCCAGCGCGTGTTCACGGATGCCGCCGCGATCGGCGGCAAGCTGCTGACACAGACCTGGATCAGCACCTATGGCCATTGCACGTTCACCGAGGAGGAGACGACGGCCATATTCCTCGAGTACTTCGACTGGCTCGACAGCGGCGACCTGGTTGCCAACCAGCCCTCCGAGAACGATATCGCGGCACGCTGCGTGGCCGAAGGCGGCATCGAGGGCGACACCTGCAACTTCGATCTCGGCTATGTCGCCGCCGAGCTGCACGAACGGATTCCGCCGCGGCCGGACTGGGTGCCCGGCGCGCAGCCCTAGCGGCGAAGACCGCGGGCGCTGCCACGGCGGGCGCCAGGAAGAGCCCTCGGCCTCAGGCCGGGGGCTTTTCCTTTCTCAGGTCCCTGCGCAGCACCTTGCCTGCCGCATTGCGCGGCAGCTCGCGGACGAACTCGATGGAACGGGGCTTCTTGTACCCCGCCGTTCTCGCCTCGACGTGCGCCGCCAGCTCCTGCTCGCTCGCGCTCGCGCCGGGCCGCAGCACCACCGCCGCGTGCACGCGCTCGCCCCAGACCGGATCCGGGCGGCCGACCACTGCCGATTCCAGCACGGCCGGATGGCTCGACAGCGCATCCTCGACTTCGCGGGGATACACGTTGAATCCGCCGCTGACGATCATGTCGTGGAGGCGATCGATGATGGTGATGAAGCCGTCGCGGTCGCGAACGGCGACGTCGCCCGTGTGCATCCAGCCCTGCTCGTCCAGACCCTTGGCGTCGCTTGCGCTGCAGCGCCAGTAGCCGCTCATCGTGTTGCGGCCGCGCAGCAGGATCTCGCCGGCGACGCCGTCGGCCACATCGTGGCCGTGCGCATCCACGATGCGCACTTCGCCGACCGGCGTGGGGCGACCGCAGCTGGCCAGCCTGCGCATCGTCGCGTCCTCTGATCCCGGCACGATGTGTTCCTCCCGCAGCAGCGCCGTCGCGGGCCAGTTCGACTCGGTCAGGCCATAGATCTGGACGAACACCGGCCCGAGCAGCGACAGGCCGCGACGCAGGCGATCCACCGGCATCGAGGCTCCGCCATAGACGATGGTGCGCAGGCTCTGGAGCGGGCGCGGATCGTCGATCGCCTCGATGAAACGCACGAGCATCGTCGGCACGAGAAAGGCAGCCGTCACCTTCTCGCGCGCAACCAGATCGAGGAAGGCGACCTCGTCGAAACGGTCGGCCAGCAGCGCACGCGCACCGACGGCAGCGTGAGGCAGCCACATCGCCCCGGCCGCGTGCGTCATCGGGGCGACCTGTGCGAGCACGTCGGCGGGAAGGACCGGGGCAAGGACGCCGCGGACGGTTTCGACGGATGCGTCGTAGCAGCGGCGCGGCAGCACGGCGCCCTTGGGCCTGCCCGCCGTCCCGGACGTGTAGCGCAGCCGCACGGGATCTTCCGGGCCGGGCGGCTGCGGCCGCTGCGGCTGACCCGACGCGAGAAGCTCGCGCCATTCCTGGCCTGTCGCGATCACCTCGCACCCGGGCGGCATCGCGGCCGCGTCGACATGGCCGGCGTATCGGTTCGAAAGCACCAGCACGCGCGGCTCGCTGTCGGCGAGAATCTGCGCATGCTCGCGCGCCGAGGAGCGCGCGTTGAGCGCCACCCAGACGTAGCCGGTGAGCAGGCACGCCCATTCCGTGACGACCATCTCCGGCGAGTTCTCGAGCAGCACGGCCAGGCGGTCGCCGCGGCGCATGCCGCGCCGGGCGAGCGCATCGGCGAGGCGCAGTGCGGCCTCGTAAAGGGTGGCGTAGGAAACCGTCGCTGCCGCGTTGTAGCGGCGCGCGCGCTCGTCCAGGAACAGGGAGGTCAGCGCCGGTGCGTCACCGTAGCGCTCGCCCAGCTCGTGGATCAGCTCGCTTACCGAGCCCACGACGCCGTCAGCTGCCGGCCAGATCGAGCTCTTCGTGTAGCTCGATCCATGCGCGATGGACTTCGGCCTCGAGGTCCAGGGGGGTGCCGTTGTTCTCGATGACGCGAGTGGCGATGCGCCGGCGCGTCTCGTTGTCGGCCTGCGCGGCCATGCGCAGCCGCACGTCGGCCGGATCCATGCCCCGCAGGCGAACGAGGCGCTCCCCGACGACCTCCGGATCGGCCAGCACCACCCATAGCCGGCCGCCGCCGCCGCTCCAGCCCGTCTCCGTCATCAGGGCAGCCTCGATGAAAATGACGGCATCGGGCTCATCGATGATGATGTCGCGGATTCGCGCGGCGATCTCCGCGCGCACCAGCGGATGCACGATCCGGTTGAGGTCCTCCAGCGCCGCGCGGTCGCCGAAAACCACGGCTCCGAGCTTTGCCCGGTCGATCGATCCATCCGCACCGACGATGTCGCGGCCGAAGCGTTCGACCACGCGCTCGAACCCGAGCGTCGACGGCGCATAGACCTCGTGCGCGACCGCGTCCGCGTCGAGAACGTGAGCGCCGCGTTCGGCCAGCAGCTGCGCGACCGTGGACTTCCCCGACCCGATGCCGCCGGTCAGACCGATGATGGTTGCCATCGGATCGGATTCTAAACGGACGGCGGACGCGGGCAATGTCCTGCAGCGCCGAAGCCGTCACGGATTGACCTTGCCCGTTCGCGCGGCATTGTTGCCGGCGCGGCCGTCAGCGGCAGACGCGCACCTTGCATGCAAAGCGGCCGTTCCGTCATCTCTTCGTCCGACTCCGGCGCGGCGCGCGCCGCCGATCCATGGGCTGCGGTCGCCGTCTTCCTCGTTGCCTGCATCTATTTCGCGGCGTTCCGGCCTCTGGAGCGGCCGCTGCTGCTCGATGCTGCAACCTGGGACTACATGGCCGTCGAGCTGCCGCGCGGCCTGGTCCCCTATCGCGACGTCTTTCTCCACAAGACGCCCGGCACGGCATTCGTCGGCGCGGTCGCAGCGGCGGTGGCATCGGCCATCGGGGCCGAGCCGGTGCTCGGTGTGCACGCGTTCATTTTATTGCAGGGGGCGCTGGCGCCGGCGTTGCTGTTTCTTCTGTGCCGACCCTGCATGGAACGCGGCGCGGCGGTCGCGTGCAGCCTTTCCCTTCTGGCCTACGACCAATGGGTCGTCGCGGTCCTGGAGGGGAGCCAGCCCAAGGTGCCAACGCTCGTCTTCGGACTGCTATGTCTGGTGGCGGCGCAGCGGCGAAAGGTGGCATGGTCGGGGATTCTCGGCGGCGCCGCCGTGCTGTGCTGGCAGCCGGCCTTGTGCTTCCTTGCCGGCGCGCTCATGCCGCTGGTGGCGCGCGAAACGACGTGGCCATCCCGGCTGCGCGTGACGATGCGGATGGCGGCGATGTCGCTCGTGCCGACGGTGATCCTGCTTGCGTGGCTGGCGCTGCAGGGCGCGCTGCAGGCGTTCGTCGACCAGGCCATCCTCTTCAACGTCGACTACATCCAGCTCAAGGCGCGCACGTTGCCGGGCACGCTGCGCGCGCTCGGCTGGAACTTCGCCGACTGGGAAGACGTCGAAATGCTCATGCTGCCGGCGGTCATCGCCGGCCTCCTGCTGCGACCCCAGCGGCTCCCGGCCTCGCTCCTCCTCTCGACCGCCATCTACTTCGCCATGCTGTTCGTCAGCATGCAGTCGTGGCCGGACCTGATCCTGCTGGGCCCGGGCCTGGCGGCCATCTTCGGCGCCGGCCTTCACGGACTGCTGCGCGCCGCGCTGCGGCCGATGGCAGCGACGGTGCTGGCGCTTGCGCTCGTGGCAGCGGCGGCCGCGCCGGATGCACGCCCGAAGTATCGGCCAGGCCTCGATTTCACGCAGCAGCGCGCCAGAATGCGGCAGCTGGCGTCGGAGGTCGGGCCACACGAGCCGATCATCGGCGTCAGCGTGCCCGAATTCTTCCTGCACACCGGCCGCCGCAACGGTTGGATGTGGCCGTATCTCTGGTTCGGTGTCGATGCGTTCGCCGCCGCGCACACTGCCGGCGGCTTCGAGGGCATTCTGCGCGATCTGGAAGCGTCCGACCCGCCGATGATCCTTCTCGGCAGGCACTGGACGGGCCCGCTGCGCGCACGTTTCGAAGAGTGGGCCGCCGCCCGCTACGAGGTCAGCGAGGTGAAGATCTTCCCGCACACGCAGCGGCCGATGCGCGTGTATCGCCGCCGCAGCGGCTAGCTCACCAGTTGTCCTTCAGGCGACGCGTCGCCGCCAGGATCGAAACGGGATCATCGCCCGCCTGCGCATCTCGGGCCTGCACCGAAGCACGCAGCTCCTGGCTGTGCGTGCGCAGGAAAGGATTCGTGGCCTTCTCGATCTCGATGGTCGAGGGAACGGTGGGCAAACCCTGCTCCCGCAGGCGGGCGACCTCCCGCCGCCGCTCCGCCAGGGCGGCATTGCCGGGCTCGAGCAATGCGGCGAATTCCAGGTTCTTCTGCGTGTACTCGTGCCCGCAGTAGACGCGCGTTCGGTCCGGCAGGGCGGCGAGCCGCGAGAGCGACGACATCATCTGCGCGGCGTCGCCTTCGAACAGGCGCCCGCACCCGCCGGCGAACAGCGTATCGCCGGTGAAGACCGCGTCATCGGCGGCGAAGTA
Organism: Candidatus Limnocylindrales bacterium; assembly: GCA_035626395.1. Classification (NCBI taxonomy): domain Bacteria; kingdom Bacillati; phylum Chloroflexota; class Candidatus Limnocylindria; order Candidatus Limnocylindrales; species Candidatus Limnocylindrales bacterium. Next base: position 182,372 of record DASPNR010000007.1, read on the forward strand.
GTAGGCGAGATGCCCGCGCGTGTGGGCGGGAATGAAGATCGCCTGCGCGGTCAGCGTGCCCAGCGAGAACGTTTCCCCGTCCGCAAGCGGCCTGGTCATTCCAGGAATGCGGTCGGCGTCCTCGCGGTAGCCGTAGACCTCGACGCTGCCCGGCGCTGCCGCCTGCAGCAGCGCCTGATTGCCTCCGACGTGGTCGAAATGGTGATGGGTCGAGAGGATCGCGGCGATGCGCACGCGCTCGCGCTCGGCCGCCGCAAGCACGCTATCGGCTTCGGCAACATCGACGACACCGGCAACACCGCTTCTCTCGTCGACGACGAGATACGCGTAGTTGTCCATCAGCTGCTCGACCGGAACGACGCGCATGGAGCTACGGCGCAGCCTGGCCTGCAGGCGCAGGCGGCGATGCTGGAGGATTGGCTGGTCCCGCGGGCGCAGCGGCCGGCCCAGAGGGCGCCGCGCCCTGCGGCTTTGCGCCTGCAGCGGCCGGTGCCGAGGACGCCGCGCCCTGAGGCTGCGGGGCTGCGGCCGCCGGCGCGGCGGGCTTGCCCTGGTCGCCCTCGCCCTCGTCGCCTTCGTCGGCGTCCTCCGGGAGGGCGGGCGGACTGTACGTCTGCGAGCCCTCGCTGGTTCGAATGACCTCTCCGGTAGCGGGATCGATGTCCTCGACCTTCAGCCTCATGACCTTGGCCGCATCGTCGTTCGTGACGTATTCGCGCGCCACGAGCTTCTCGTCGCGATAGCCTTCGCGATACTCCGGCCAGTACAGGCCGTCGCGAATGATGCCGCGATGCGCGCCCACCAGACGCCCATTGGCCCAGACCTTGTACTCGAAACGGTCACCGTCGCGCTTGACGCCGAAGATGAGGCCGCGGCTCGGCGGCTGCGCGACCTCGCCCTGGAAGTCGGTGATGCGGTAACGGCCGTAGGGGTCCTTCTTCATGACCGGCCCCGCCACGTAATATTTGTATCCTTCCAGGATCGGGATGTTGCGCGGGCGGGCGTCCTCTTCTGCCGCAGGCTTGCCGCCATCGGCCTTGGCCGTTGGAGTGGGCTTTGTTGGATCGGCGGCCTTTTCGTCGGACGTGCAGGCTGCGAGTGCGAAGGCCAGCGCCAGGGACATGGCTGCCAGCGAAAGCTTGTGTGGCGTCATCCAGAACTCCCGGTTGTTCAACGTGCCGTCGGTTTGGCGGCCGCGGCCGAAACGTCGCCGCCCGCGTCGTGCTCGGTTCGCGAGGCACTGTCGAGGCTGCGGATCGCGCGCGTCGCGCGAGGCCGTGCCAGCAGCTTGGGCTCCGGCGACGCAGCCGCTTCGAGCACCATCTCCTCGAGGCGCTCGATGCGGCTCTTGAGGGAATCGACCGCCTCCAGCTGCTGCATGCGCCGTTCGAGCGCCTGCTCGAACGCTTCCGATCTTTCTTCCAGGCGCGACATCACGCCCTGCGCCTTTCCCTGCAGCCGCGCCATCGCCGCCGCCGCGCCTTCCAGCCGGGCGATCGATTCCTCCAGGCGCTCGATGCGTGCAGCCCCATCGGCATCGCGTCTGCGTAGCCGCGCCACCTGTTCGAGCAGCGAGCGCACGTCGCGGCCGAGCGACTCCATGGCGCGCGCATCGGCCAGACCGAAGGCCTGCGCAGCCTGTCGCGCGACATCTGCCGATACCAGGCCCACCACGTCGAGCGCACGCCGCAGGGTGCCACCATCGACGCCGAAGCGATCCATGAGCACAGCGACCTCGCGCTCCAGCATCGAGACCGCTTCGAGCAGGCTCTGGATGTTCTTGTCGTAGCGGGACTGATTGCGGGACTCTTGCGCCATGACCCAGAAGCCTCCGATCGGGCGCGCAGACGAGCACGAAGGCTCGACAGCGAAGTGCGCACTATCAGCCGTGCGGCGCCTGCAAGCAAACCGCTATGCCGTCGCCCTCGGCCCCTCCGGTGTGATGGCGCGGCCGCCTCAGCGAATGCCGAAGGTCACGCTGACGGTGGCGGAGATCTCCAGCGTTCCGGGCAAGACGGCAGTGGCGGCATCCGCGCCGGCGCTTTCCATCATCGCCATGCGGTTGCGGCCGTATATCGGAATCGGCCCGCCCCGTGATTCGCTGCTCGCGTCGACCAGCGGACCGAGCGCAACGCCGAGAGACTCGGCCACAATTTCGGCCTCGGCGCGCGCACGACGGCCCGCTTCGAGCAGCGCCTGCCTGCGCGCAGCGTCTTCGTCGTCGAGGTAGAACGAGATCGATTCGATCTCGTTCGCGCCCGCTTCTACCGCCGAGTCGATCAGCGCTCCTACCTGTGGAAGGTCGTCGGTGACGACGAGGAGACGGTTGCTGGCCACATATCCGAGCAGCCGCCTCTGCGCTGCTCCCGGCCTCTCCTGGTAGTCGTACTCGGCGCTGAGATCGTAACCGGCGGTGCGCACCTCGCCGGGCGCCTTGACCAGCGATTCCAGTTTTGCGAGCAGGCTCTGACTGGCCGTCGCGTTCGCTTCGGATGCGGCCTTGGCCGTAGGCGCGCGCGACACAACTGCCACGGTCAGGCGCGCACGATCCGGGCTCGCCTTGACCGTGGCCGTTCCCGAGACGCGGATCACGCGCGGAGGATCGGACGGCTGCTGCGCTTCCGCCGGGACGGCGGCCGCCGCGAGCAGACACATACTCGTTGCCATTGCATGCACGACCATTCGTCGCTTCATTTCCCGATCTCCCTCGCCTCTTCGCGCCGGCCACGAGCAAACGCATAGATCTCCGACGAGCCCTTGCGGGTGGACGGCGGCCTGTAGGTGCTGACGATACGAAAAACCGCGCGCAGCTTCCTCATCGCCTCCGCTTCGACGCGCGAGAACAGCTTGACCAGCAGCTTCCCGTCGCGCACCAACAGCTCGCGCGAGACGTCCAGCGCCAGCTCGACCAGCGCTTCTTCGCGGGCATCGTCGGCATCGCGAATCCCTGTCAGCTTGGGCGCCATGTCCGAGAGCACGACGTCGGCGCGGCCGCCGGTTCTCTCGCGCAGCTGCGCACGAATCCCGTCATCCGCAACGTCTCCGCGCAGCACGTCGACGTTGGGCAGGCCAAGCGGTGCGACCTCGACGAGATCGACGCCGACGACGCGCCCGCGTTCGCCGACGGTGCGCGCCGCGACCTGCAACCACGCTCCGGGCCAGCAACCGAGATCGACGACGGTCTGTCCTGGAGCAAACAGGTGGAAGCGCGCATCGAGATCTTCGAGCTTGACGCCCGCGCGCGAGCGCAGCCCTGCCTGTCTGGCAGCACGATACGCCGCGTCCTTGCGCTGGTAGCTCAAATCGCCCGATCCTGCGCGCAATGCTCGGTTGCCCGTCGTGTGGCGCTGGGGCACCATCGCAGCTTTCCTGATGACTCTCAACGCACAGCAGCTCGAAGCCGTCGCACACGACGAAGGCCCGTTGCTCGTCCTCGCGGGCGCCGGCAGCGGCAAGACGCGCGTGCTCGTTCACCGCATCGCAAGGCTGATCGAAGAGGGCCGTGCGGCCCCGTACGAGATCCTCGCCGTGACGTTCACGAACAAGGCGGCACGCGAGCTGATCGAGCGCTGTCGCGCACTGGTCGGACCCGACGCCGACGATCTGTGGGTCGGAACCTTCCATGGGATCGGCGCCCGTCTGCTGCGCCGCCACGGCGCACTGCTCGGCTATCCGGGCTCGTTTTCCATTCTCGATACCGACGACCAGATCCGGCTGCTCAAGGATGTGCTGGCGGCAGCCAACATCGACGAGACACGGTTGCGGCCCGAAGCGCTGCGCGCCTTCATCGACGCAGCCAAGAACGAGGCGCGAACGCCAGCCGACATGGCCGAAGCCGCGGACTCGCCCTTCGCCGTGGACGCCGCAGGGCTCTACGCCAGCTACCAGCAGAGGCTGCTGGCGATGGGCGCCGTCGACTTCGGCGATCTCATCACGGGCGTTCTGCGGCTGTTCCGCAGCCACCCCGAGGTGCTGTCACGCTACCAGCAGCGCCTGCGCTTCCTGCACGTGGACGAGTACCAGGACACCAACCACGCGCAGTACCTGATGGTCAGCATGCTCGCGTCCGCTCACCGCAATCTGTGCGTCGTCGGCGACGACGATCAGTCCATCTACGCGTGGCGGGGCGCCGACCCTCGCAACATCCTCGAGTTCGAGCGGGACTTTCCCGGCGCCAAGGTGGTGCGGCTGGAGCAGAACTACCGCTCCACGCGTAACATCATCGATGCGACGGCCGCGCTCATCGCCAACAATCGCGAACGTCATGCCAAGACGATGTGGACCGCGGCTGATCCGGGCGCGAAGATCACCGTCTATCACGCCTCGGACGAGAAGGACGAGGCGCGCTACGTCATCGCTGGCCTTCGCGCTCTCGGCAGCGCGCGTGGCCGCGCAGCAGTCTTCTACCGAACCAACGCGCAGTCCCGCGCCATGGAAGAAGAGCTGGTGCGCAACCAGATGCACTACGTCATCGTCGGCGCCACCCGCTTCTACGAGCGCCGCGAGGTGCGCGACCTGATCGCGTACCTGCGCTTCGTCGGCAATCCGGCCGACGACATCAGTCTCGACCGCATCATCAACGTGCCGACGCGGGGAATCGGACGCACGACGTGGGAGCGGCTGCGCGTGGAGGCCGCGGCGCGTGCCGTGCCGGTATGGGAAGTGATCGGAGACGACGCCGTGCTGGCTGGCCTCGGCAGCGCCGCGCGGTCGCGCCTGCTCGCTTTCCGCGCCACCGCGCGCGCCTGGCTCGACGGAATGTTCGAAGGCGTTGCGCAGCTGCTGCTGCGCATCCTCGACGACACCGGCTACATCGGTTACCTGGAGAGCCGCCCCGACGACGATCCGGGCGGACGCAGCGACAACGTCAAGGAACTGGTGACCGTGGCTCAGCTCTTCGACGAGGAGTATGGGGCGCTGGTACCCACACCCGAAGATCCGCTTCCGCCTCCTCTGGTGGCCTTCCTCGAGCGGCTGGCACTGGCATCGGACGTCGACCAGTACGAGAGCCGCGAGCAGGCGGTCACGCTGATGACCGTCCATAACTCCAAGGGCCTCGAGTTCGGCCACGTCTTCCTCATCGGCATGGAGGAAGGAATCTTCCCGCACTCACGGTCGGTCGACGAAGAGGGCCGTGGCGTCGAGGAAGAGCGCAGGCTCTGCTACGTCGGCATGACGCGCGCGATGACGCGGCTGTGGCTGACGCACGCCCGGCGCCGGCACGTGTTCGGGTCGACGCAATACAATCTCGCCTCGCGCTTCCTCGACGAGCTGCCCCCCGGCCTGCTGGTGCACGAACGCAGCGCCGTCGAACGTGGCGAGTACGAGCAGCCGCGCATCAACCGCGGCGGCACCGACTATGCGGACGACTTCCACGACACGTGGGAAAGCCGCGCCCGCCCGATGCCGGCGCCGGTGCGACCGGCATCGGGTTTGTCGAGCAGGCTGCCGTCATCGCCGCAGTCGGCGGGACGGTACAAGCCGGGCATGCGAGTCGTGCATCCGATGTTCGGAGTGGGGACGGTGCGGGAGTCCGACGGAAGCGGAGAAGCCGAGAAGCTGATCGTCCAGTTCCAGCGGTTCGGCGTAAAGAAGCTGGTCGCGCATCTGGCGCGGCTCGAGATCGTCTGACGGGCGGCCAGCCGGCGGGAGGCGCGGCCTCGCGCTGTCGGATTCGAGGCGGCCGCAAATGCTGCCGTCAGCGCGCCACCGACGTGCAGACCCTCGCCGAGCGCTCGCGCGCGCAGAGGCGCGACTGCGGTTCGTCCACTCCGTGGTGCGGAGCGATGTACCGGCCGGCGGCAGCCAGCGGCCGCGTCACCGTCAGCTCCAGGAACTTCCCGACCGGATAGACGAAAAGGTAGGCGATCTTGAGAGGATGCGCGTCCTCGGAGTCGCGGTACTGATCCGCGCGCGCAGCGGGAGCCGCTGCCATGCCGGTCAGGATGACGAGTACGGCAATGGCCGCGCGTACGGATGCGGTGATCGGCTTGCGCATGAAGCTCTCCCTGGGCGTGCCCTTGCCTGCAACGATGCCGGCAGCTGCGCCCGCTCGCAACGACCTTGCCTGAAAACCGCGGTCTTATACACCACTGGCGGGCGTTTTCGCGCCGCGGAGGACACGGACACGTGGTGAGCTTCGTTCCTGCCAGACCGCGCCGCTTCACCAGGGCCACACGGCTTTCGTCGTGGCGGCGTCTGTCGCTGCACGTCTGGGGGCCACCGCGGGATCCGACCGTCTACGGCACGCTCGAGATCAACATGCGCAAGGCGCTCGTTTATCTCGATGAGCTGAACGCGGCGGGTGGACCTCGCGCCACCGTCACGCATCTGGTCGTCAAGGCCATCGCGAAGGCCCTTTCCGAATATCCCGAAGCCAACGCGCTGGTCGCCCTGCGGCGCGTCTACCTGCGCAGCACCATCGACGTGTACTGCCAGGTCGCCACCGACGGCGGGCGTGACCTTTCGGGCGTCAACATCCGCCAGGCGGACTGCAAGTCCGTCGCCGACATCGCCGACGAGCTCATGAAGGCGGCCGCCGCGGTTCGCTCCGGACGCGACCGCGGGTCCGAGCAGACCAAGCGGACGCTGGCGCGAGTGCCGGACGCGCTGCTCGGCATCCTGCTCAAGCTGACGGGATTCCTCACGTACGACCTGCGCCTCGATCTCAGCGCATGGGGCATCGCGTACGATCAGTTCGGCGCGGCGATGGTCTCCAACGTGGGCGGCTTCGGTCTCGGCAACGGGCTGGCGCCGCTGGTGCCGGTCAGCCGTTCTCCCATCGTCCTGCTGGTTGGAGAGGTCGTGCCGCGCCCGGCCGTCGAAGACGGGCGCCTGGTCGTTGCGCCGATGGTCACGATCGGCTGCACCTTCGATCACCGCGTCATCGACGGCTACCAGGCATCGCAGATGGCACGCATCGTCATCGAGTCGGTGTCGGATCCGCAGGCCGCGTTCGGCCCTGCCAGCCGATCCAGCTGATCTGCCGGCCGGGCGACCCTGGCTGCGCGCGGAAGGAATGGTAGCGGTCGCACGCGCAACGCGTGCACGGACCGCAAGACTGGATATGGGCGGCTGGAACGCCGGCCGAGACCAGAATGGCGGTGTTGATCGCGCGCAGGTCCAGATGCGGCTGTTGCCCGTCGCGCTCGACGACTGCATGCCCCTGGTCGCCGAACCGACGCGCCAGCTCGGCCGACACCTCGTAGCAGCACGCGCCGATGCTGGGGCCCAGCGCCGCGTGAAGGTCTGCGGCGGCCACTCCCGCGGCGACGGCCCGCTCCACCGCGCGCGCCGCAATGGCCGCGATCGTCCCTCGCCATCCCGCGTGGACCGCGGCGGCCCAGTGGCGGTGCGGCGCCACAAGCAAAATCGGCACGCAATCGGCCGTTCGCACGCCGGCCACGCAGCCGGCGCCGGTGACGACGACGGCGTCGGCGTCGGCATCGAGCCTGGCGTAGCCGTCTCGGCAGCCGTTGCCCTCGCGTATGGGTGTGGCGTCGGCGTCGATGACGCGGTCGCCGTGCACCTGCTCTCGCAGCAGCACGGTCGAGGGTGGGGCCGCTACGCGGCGGTCGCCGAACCCGCACAACAGACCGTCGATGCGGTCCCAGCCATGCGGCACCAATGGCAGTTTTGAATCGAAGTTGGTCACCGCGACAGCGGCCTTGCCGGCCGGCCGCTCTATGATAGCCTCGCGCGTTTGTCGGTAGCCAGCGGCCGTCCATGGGTGAGCCGCAGCGGGAATCGGCGGTCACGACCAAGGCAATCGCTTGAAACGCGCGATCAAGATCGTCGGCGCACGCACGCACAACCTCAAGGGAATCGACTGCCAGATCCCCGCTCGTAAGATCACGGTCGTCACCGGCGTATCCGGCTCCGGAAAATCGTCGCTCGTCTTCGATACGCTCTATGCGGAGGGCCAGCGCCGATACGTGCAGTCGCTTTCGACGTACGCCCGGCTCTTCCTCGAGCAGATGCAGCGCCCCGATGTCGACTCGATCAGCGACATTCCGCCCGCGCTGGCGCTCGAACAGAAGAACGCGATCAAGAACGCGCGCTCCACGGTCGGCACGATCACCGAAGTCCACGACTACCTTCGGCTGCTCATGGTGCACGCCGGCACGGTGCATTGCCTGGACTGCGATGGCGTGGTGGCTGCCGAAAGCGTCAGCAGCGTCACCGATCACCTCCTGAAGGAGATGGCCGGCAGGCGCGTGGCGGTTCACGCTCGCGTGCAGCTTCACGGAATGGAGCCGGCCGAGGCCCTGCAGACGCTGATCAAGCAGGGGTACAATCGCATCCTCGTCGGCGGCCAGGCCGTTGCGCTCGAAGAGGCCGGAGAGCAGGCGCTGGCCGGCGGTGGAGTCGAGGTCGTCGTGGACCGCTTCGCCATCAGCACCGACCGCGCCACGCGTATCGCCGAGGCGCTGGCGCGGGGCTTCCAGCTCGGTGCCGGCACGGTCAAGGCCACCGAGCTCGATGGCGGTGGAGAGGCGGCGACGTTCTCGACCCGCTTCGCGTGTCGCGGCTGCGGGCGCGAGTACACGGTGCCGACGCCCCACCTGTTCAGCTTCAACAGTCCGCTCGGCGCGTGTCCGCGCTGCGAGGGCTTCGGCCGGGTGGTCGACATCGACTACGACAAGGTGGTTCCGAACAAGCGCTGCTCGCTGCGCGATGGCGCGGTGGTGCCGTGGAGCACGCCGGCCTACGTCGACTTCCAGCAGGACTTCCTCAAGAGCGCGGAGCGCCGCGGCATCTCCACGCAGGTGCCGTTCTCCCAGCTCACCGATGCCGAGAAGAAGTGGATCTTCGAGGGCGACCGCGAGAATCCGGGAGTGAAGGGGTTCTTCCAGTGGCTGGAGGAGCGGCGCTACAAGACCCACGTCCGCATCCTGCTGGCGCGCTATCGGAGCTACCGCACCTGCCCCGAGTGCCGCGGGGCGCGGCTGAAGCCCGAAGCGCTGGCCGTGCGCGTGCAGGGTCGCAGCATCGCCGAGCTCAGCGCCCTGGCCATCGAAAAGCTGGCGCGCTTCATGGCCAGGCTGGAGCTGTCGGAAACGGCCGCGGCGCGAACCGAATCGGTGCTGCGCGAGCTGCGCGCTCGCCTCGGTTATCTCGAAGAGGTCGGGCTGGGCTACCTGACGCTCGATCGCCAGGCGCGCACGCTGTCGGGCGGCGAAGCGCAGCGCATCCATCTTGCGGCGGCGCTCGGCAGCGCGCTGACCGACACGCTTTACGCCCTGGACGAGCCGACGGTGGGCCTGCACCCGCGCGATGGCCGGCGTCTGCTCAAGGTGCTGCGACATCTGACCAAGATCGGGAACACCGTGGCGCTGGTCGAGCACGACCCGACGCTGATCGAAGGTGCCGACCACGTCATCGACCTCGGGCCGGCAGGCGGCGCCGGCGGCGGGCAGGTGATGTACGAGGGAAAGCCGTCGGGCCTGCCCGGCCGCGAGAGCGCAACCGGCAGGCTGCTTCTCATTCGCACGCTCCACCGGCAGAAGAAGCGCGCCACGAAAAGCATCGACCGCGGCGCGCTCGTCATTCGCGGCGCGCGCGAAAACAACCTCAAGGTGGATCGGATCGAGATCCCGCTCGGGCGCCTGGTGTGCGTCACGGGCGTCTCCGGCTCCGGCAAGTCCACGCTCGTCGAACAGGTGCTGTACGAGAACTGGCTGCGCGAGAAGGGGCTCGGCGGCCACGACGCGGGCGCCTGCGACGGCATCGACGGGCTGGAGCGGCTCGATGACGTGATGATGATGAGCCAGGCCGCGATCGGCCGCTCCCTGCGCTCCAATCCGGCCACGTACCTCAAGATCTACGACGACATCCGCAAGCTGTTCGCCCAGACCTCAGCCGCGCGCCGCGCCAAGATCACTCCGGGCGCGTTCTCGTTCAATACTCCGGGCGGTCGCTGCGAGCACTGCCAGGGCACCGGGACGACCACGCTCGAGATGCACTTCATGGCCGACATCGAGGTGCCCTGCGACGAGTGCGAAGGCCGCCGCTTCAAGCCCGGAATTCTCGAGATCCGTTATCACGACAGGAACATCAACGAGGTCCTGGCCATGACGGTGGACGAGGCCGGCGCCTTTTTCGCCGACCGCGCGCCGATCGCCTCCAAGCTGGCCTGTCTGCAATCGGTCGGCCTGGGATACCTCGCGCTGGGGCAATCGACCTCGACGCTGTCCGGTGGCGAAGCGCAGCGGCTGAAGCTGGCCGGTTTCCTGGCCGAGGAGAAGCGCGGCAAAGGATCTCTTTTCATCTTCGACGAGCCGACGACGGGCCTGCATCTACAGGACGTCCATACCCTGATCGGCGTGCTCGACGGGCTCGTTGCACGCGGGCATTCGGTGCTGGTGGTCGAGCATCACACCGATTTCATCTCGCATGCGGACTGGGTCATCGATCTGGGGCCCGAAGGCGGCGACAAAGGCGGTCGTCTCGTGGTCGCCGGCCCGCCCCTGGAGGTGGCGCGCTGTCCGAAGTCGCACACGGGTGCCGAGCTCAAGCAGCTGCTGGCGATGTAGCTGCAACGAACCGTTTCGGGCACGGACGGTCGAGCTCGCATAGTTGCCCGTGCGGCGAAGCCGCGGGCTGCGTGACCGTTTCGGCCGCCACTGCTGCCGGAAAGGAGCTGAGAATGACTGCAAATGGCAAGGCTGTCATCGTCGGTGTCGGGCCTCGCGCCGGCCTGGGCGGCGCGCTCTGCGAGCGGGTGGCGCGCGAAGGAATGCATGTCTTCGTCGCCGGCCGCACCGCCGCAAAGCTGGATGCGTTGGCGGAGACGATTCGATCCTGCGGCGGCCGCGCCACCGCCATCGCTGTGGATGTGACGGACGAGCGGCAGGTGGCAGGCATGTTCGAGCGCGTCGACGACGAGAGCGGCGACCTGGAGCTCGTGGTCTATAACGCCGGCAACGCTGCCATGGGGCAGCTTCACGACATGGAGGCGTCGTTTTTCGAAAGCGTGTGGCGGGTCGGCTGCTTCGGTGGCTTTGTCGTCGGTCGCGAAGCGGTGCGGCGCATGCTGCCGCAAGGGCGCGGCACCGTGATTCTCACGGGCGCGACGGCCTCGCTGCGTGGCAAGGCGGCCACGACGGCATTCGCTTCGGCCAAGGCGGGGCTGCGATCATTGGCGCAGTCGATGGCGCGCGCTTACGGGCCGGGCGGCATCCACGTGGCGCACGTCGTCATCGACGGCGGGATCGGTGGCGACAAGATCGTTCAAGGGCTTCCCGACTTTGCCCGCGCGATGGGAGAAGATGGGCTGGTCAGCCTCGACGGGCTTGCCGACGTCTACTGGTTCCTGCATCGCCAGCCGCGTGCGGCATGGACGCATGAGCTGGACGTGCGGCCCTTCAAGGAATCCTGGTAGATCTTCGGACGCATTGGCAACGTCAGCAGTCTCGCCCCTGTCGTGGCCGCTGCCCCGCCCGGCGGGACGCGCGTCAGACGCGCGGGAGCAGGCTGACCTGGATCAGCTCGACGCCTGCACGCTCGCGCAGCTCGGCGATGGTCTCGAGCTTGTACGGCTTCTCGTAAAAAACGCGTCGGATGCCGGTGTTCACGATCGTCTTGAAGCAGTGGATGCACGGCGTGTGCGTCACGTAAATGTCGGCATCCCCGATCGACGTGCCCTGGCGCGCGGCCTGTGCGATGGCGTTGATCTCCGCGTGAATGGTCCGAAAGCAGTTCTCGACGACCTCGCCGTTCGGATTGCGCGATTCGTACATCTCGCATCCGACGTCCAGGCAATGCGGCATGCCGGCGGGAGCGCCGTTGTAGCCGGTGGCCAGAATGCTGCGGTCGCGCACGATGAGCGCGCCCACCTTGGCGCGAAGACAGGTCGAGCGCTCGGCCACCTCGCGGGTGATGGTCATGAAATATTCGTCCCAGCTCGGCCTGCGATCCATGCGGGCGCATGTAGCAGATGCGCCGGCCCGGGAACAGGCTGCGCGGACGCCGGCTGTAGGGTCATTCCTCCAGGAGCCAGGCGTACGCCTTGCGCAGAACCTCGCGCCCTGCGATTTCGACGATCCTGCCATGGGCGATGATGACGCGGTCGAAGTCCCAGCCAAGGATGCGCTCGAAGCTCCGGCGCGCGGCCGCACGGTCGCGGAGCAGCAGCCATTCCAGCCACGTCGTGCCGTATTCACCGCGCACGCCCGCCAGCGTCAGCGCCAGCCGTGTCATCCACGGCGCCTCGGCGCCCGCATAGAACAGCAGATCCGCCGTGATCAGCGTGCGGCTGGCGGCGTGGAAGAACACCACCTCATTCATCGCGGGAACCCCGGCCACCAGCTCGTGCTCGAGGTCGGGCGACCACGGGGCATCCAGCATCGGGCCGAGGACTTCGTACGCGGGAAGGTCCGGCCGTTTTTGCGGCAGACCACGCGCCACCCAGAGCGCAGCGGCGGGATAGGCGCGTTTCCAGTCCGTGACCCACAGATGATGAAATCGATTGGGCGCGACCACCCAGCGGACCGTTCCGAGCTTGTCCAGGTGGCGCCGCAGCTGGTCGTCCAGAGCGACGGGCGAATGGACCAGCAGCTGGCGCCGCTGCGTCCGCACGACGGTCATGCGCGTGCCTAGCTCGATACCGCCGGCGCGCAACGCCTGATGACGGCACCACAGGTTCTCGCCGACGCTGGCCAGCACGCCGCCGAATACTCCACGCATCAGCGGCTGTCGAGGTCGGATCGCGAAGCCACGGTTGACCGGGACGCAACCCTCGCCCATCATCGCGTCACGAGCGGGTGTAATTCAGTGGTAGAATGCCAGCTTCCCAAGCTGGACGTCGCCGGTTCGACCCCGGTCACCCGCTCCACTTCTTCTCCAGGTCGGAACGCATGGGCGAAACCCTTCGCACCGAAACGGTCAACGGCGTCGGGCACATCGTCCTGACGCGCGCGCAGCAGTACAACACGATCACGCCGGGCCTGCGCGATGAGCTCGCTGCAGCCATCGACGACGCGGATCGGGACGAGCGGGTGCACGTCATCCTGCTGCGCGCAGAGGGGCCGGCGTTCTGCGCCGGTTACGGTCTGGACTGGTCCACGAGCGGACAGGCTCGCGAAGATGCGGCCGCCAGTGCAGGACAGAGCAAGGCTTGGGACTCGGTGGCCGACATGGCGATGATCGGCCGCTTCGTCGACACGTATTTGAAGCTCTGGTACGCGCGCAAACCGACCATCGCGGCGGTGCAGGGCTGGTGCATCGGCGGCGGCACCGACATGGTGCTGTGTGCCGACATCATCGTCGCGGCCCATGGAGCGTCTTTCGGGTACCCGCCCTCGCGAGTGTGGGGAACGCCGACGACGGCGATGTGGGTCTATCGGATGGGGCTGGAGCGGGCCAAACGCTATCTGCTGACCGGCGACGAGATCTCCGCCGCCAAGGCGGTCGAGCTCGGATTGATTCTGGAGGCTGTTCCGGACGAGCAGCTTCTGTCGCATGCCACGGCGCTCGCCGAGCGCATGGCGCAGGTACCGACCAACCAGCTCGTGATGCTCAAGCTCCTCTGCAACCAGACGGCAGAGAACATGGGCATGGCATCGACCCGGACGTTGGGCGTCCTGTTCGACGGCATCGCCCGTCATACCCAGGAAGGCCTCGACTTCGTCGCACGGGCCGAACAGGTGGGTTTCCGCCAGGCGGTCCGGGAGCGGGACGATCCGTTCGGCGACTACGGGAGCAAGGCGGCCAAGCGACGCTGACGCGCATTGAATCCGGCATGGCCGGCCCGTAGCATTCGCTCGTGCGTTGCCCGACGTGCAAACAGCCCGTCGATCGCGAAACCAGCCCCTACCGGCCTTTCTGCTCCAGGCGGTGCAAGCTCGTGGATCTAGGTCGCTGGCTCGATGGGAGCTACGCCATACCTGGCGAACCTGCATCCGAAGAAGAGTTGGCCGCGGAATTGCAAAAGCTCGCCGAGCAAAAGCAGCGCGAGCACTGAGTGGGCGGCTCCGAACCCGGGTTGTCCGCTGTCCCGCCTCGCGTTAGGGTGCCACCTCTGCGGAAACGGTCATGAATCGCTCATACAAGTTCCTCGTCGGCATCGCCGTCATCGTCGCCACCGTCGGCTTCCTGATGTGGACCGCGGTGGATCAGACCAAAATGTACATGATCACCGTCGCCGAGTTCCTGAGCGCGGGGGACAGCTACGCCGGCGAAACCGTGCGAATCGCCGGACGCGTCGCCCCCGGGACGATGAAGTGGGACGCCACCAGCCGCGACCTGCGCTTCACGCTCAAGGACATTACCAGGGAAGGGACGGTGGACGTCCACTACAACGGCCTGCTCCCCGACATGTTCGCCGAAGACCGCGACGTGGTGGTCGAAGGCCCCTACACGGATGAAACTCCTTTCCGGGCCACGACCGTCCTGACCGCGTGCCCCTCCAAGTATCAGGCAGAAGAGTGAATTCGTGATCGAGATCGGCAACCTCGCGCTCTATCTGGCGCTCGCCACTGCCGCGTACGCCGTCTTCGCCTGCGTCTACGGCGCACAGACCAGGCGCCGGGACTTCATTGCCAGCGGCGAGCACGCCGCCTACGCCTGCTGGGGCCTCGTCTGCATCGCCACGGTCGTGATGGTGCATGCACTGATCACGCACGACTTCCGCATCAAGTACGTGGCCGGCTACTCCAGCACCACGCTGCCGCTGCAGTACCGGATCACTGCCCTGTGGGGCGGCATGGAGGGGTCGCTGCTGTTCTGGGCGCTGATCCTGACCAGCTTCGTGGCCCTGGCACAGTTTCAGAACCGCAACCGCAACCGCGAGCTGATGCCGTACGTGACGGCGACCAGCGCCACCGTGGCCGCGTTCTTCCTGAGCCTGCTCGTCTTCGTGACGCCGCCGTTCGCCGTGCTCAGCCGCCCGCCGGTTGAAGGCACCGACCTGAACCCGCTGCTGCAGAACTACTGGATGCAGATTCATCCGCCTTCTCTGTACCTGGGCTACGTGAGCTGGACGATCCCGTTCGGCTTCGCCATTGGCGCGCTGGCCACAGGACGCCTGGACGACCTGTGGATCCGGACTTCGCGCCGCTGGTGCCTTGCGGCGTGGTTCTTCCTGTCTCTTGGGAATCTCTTCGGCGCGAGATGGGCCTACGAGGTTCTCGGCTGGGGCGGCTATTGGGCCTGGGACCCGGTCGAGAACGCGGCGTTCATGCCGTGGCTGACGGGGACGGCCTACCTCCACTCGGTGATGATCCAGGAGCGCAAGGACATGCTGAAGGTCTGGAACATGACCCTCATCATCCTGACCTTCGCGCTGACGATCTTCGGCACGTTCCTCACCCGGTCAGGCGTCATCTCCTCCGTGCACTCGTTTACGCAGTCTGGACTCGGGCCGTACTTCCTCTGGTTCCTCGCGCTGATCGTGGTGGGCTCGGGCATTCTGGTGGTCCTGCGGATCAGGGAGCTTCGGCCGCGCCACAAGCTCGACAGCATCCTGTCGCGCGAGTCCGCATTCCTGTTCAACAACCTGTTGCTGCTCGGGATCGCGTTCGCGACGTTCTGGGGGACCCTGTTCCCCGTGCTGTCCGAGGCGGTCCGCGGCGTGAAAATCACGGTCGGCCCGCCCTTCTTCAACCAGGTCAACGCCCCGCTCGCCATTGCTCTGCTGCTGCTGATGGGCATCGGCCCCATCATCGCCTGGCGGCGCGCCTCGGCGCGTCATCTGATGGAGAGCTTCCTCTGGCCGGCGCTGTTCGGGCTCCTGGTCGGCGGCGCGGCCTTCGCGCTCGGCATGCGCACGCTGCAGGCACTGCTCGTGACGTCGTTCTCGGCATTCGTGCTGTACACGGTGGTTGCGGAGTTCCATGCCGGCGCGCGCGCTCGTATGTCGATGGTCGGCGAAGGGTACGGCGCGGCGCTGCTGGGGCTGATGCGCAAGAACCAGCGGCGCTATGGCGGCTACATCATTCACGTCGGCGTCGTGTTCATGTTCCTCGGCGTGACGATGTCGTCGGTCTATCGCCTCGAAGAGATTCATACGGTCAAAAAGGGCGAAGAATTCGGCGTCGGCCGCTACACGATCCGCTACGATGATGCCGCCAGCAGCGAGAACGCGCACATGGCGCGGCTCACGGCCACGCTGACGGTCTTCGAGAACGGACAGCAGATCGACGTGCTTCATCCGGAGAAGCGCTTCTACAAGCGGCCGGAGCAGCCTGCCACGGAGGTCGACCTGCGTTCGACGATGCGCGACGACCTCTACGTGATCCTCGGCAGCATCGACGACAAGGGCGTGGCGACGATCCAGGCTTACGTCAATCCGCTGGTCTGGTGGCTGTGGTGCGGCGGCGTGGTGCTGGTTCTGGGCACCGCCGTCGCCGTCTTTCCGACCCGCCGCGCTCGCGTGCTCGAGCGTGCGCGCGAGACCGCAGTCGGGCGACGGCAGCAAGCGTGAAACTGCCGGCAATGGCGCTCGTCGCGCTGCTCGCCTTCGGCGTGGGCAACGCTTCCGCGCAGGAGCTCCCGATGTCGCGTGGCGACGTCGAGGAGGGCCTGACCTGCCAGTGCGGCTGCGGCCTGACGGTCCACGCGTGCAATCATCTGCAATGCAGCTTCGCCATCCCCGTGCGCAAGGACATCGCCGAGTCGCTGGAGCGCGGCGAGACGGGCCAGCAGATTCTCGACCGGTACGCGCAGAAGTACGGCGAGAAAGTCCTTTCGTCCCCGATCGCCACCGGGTTCAACGTGCTGGCATGGATCGCCCCGTACGTTGCGGTGGCGGTGGGAGGCATCCTGATCGTGTTCGCCATTCGCCGCATGGCCCATCGGTCGGCCGAGCTGCCCCACGCGGCGCCGGACGAGCACAGCTCGGATCCGGCCTCGCAGCAGCAGCTCGCCCGTCTGCGTGAAGAGATCGAGGAGTTCGAGCGGTGACAGCCGTCTTCGCAGTGTTGATCATCCTGACCGTGGCCGCACTGATCGCGGCGCCGCTGCTGCAGGCGGGGCGCGAGGTAGCGTTCGAGAGCGGCGGCCGCGGAGAGCTGTGGCGCCGCGAGAAGGC
This sequence comes from Candidatus Limnocylindrales bacterium, assembly GCA_035626395.1. Classification (NCBI taxonomy): domain Bacteria; kingdom Bacillati; phylum Chloroflexota; class Candidatus Limnocylindria; order Candidatus Limnocylindrales; species Candidatus Limnocylindrales bacterium. The sequence goes on from DASPNR010000007.1 coordinate 199,401, forward strand.
GGTGGCTCTGATGGCGATCAGCGAGGCGGATTTCGACCGCGCCACCGGCAAGCTGAGCGACGACGACTACCGCGTGCTGCGCCACGATTACGAGGGCCGCGCCGTACGCGCGATGGACGAGCTGGACGAGCTGGACGCGCTGGTGCCGCAAGCGTCCGCGGGCGGCGGCGCTCCATCCTTCCGCTTCTGCCCATCGTGCGGCCGCGCCTTTGCCGAACCCGACCGTTTCTGCGCCGGCTGCGGCCACGCTCGCGCCTGATCCTCGCCGGCCGCGCACGGTTGGTAATCCGCCTGCGCTGAGCTAGCGATAGCGCGTGGCAACCGACGACGCTTCTTCCACGCCGGTACGATCCATCGACGATCTCGAGGCGACGTTCCACGCCGGCGCCAAGGCACGCGACCTGTGGCGCATCGGTGTCGAGTACGAAAAGCCGGTCGTGGACGCTTCCGGCGAAAGCGTGCCGTACGAAGGGGCCGTCGGCATCCGCCGGCTGCTCGACGGTATGCGCGAGCGTTCGTCGCAGTGGGAAGGCGTCTACGAAGGGCGTCACCTGATCGCACTGCAGGACGGGCTGGCTTCGATCACGCTTGAGCCGGGCGGCCAGTTCGAAATGTCCGGGCAGCAATGCGACTCGCTGCATTGCGCAGCCGATGAGCTGGAGAGGCACGTTCGCGAAATCGTCACGGTAGGTCGCGAGATCGGCGCACGGTTTCTTGGCCTGGGCATCGTCCCGAAGACTCCGCTTTCGCGCATCCCGTGGATGCCCAAGCATCGCTACGAGATCATGCGCAGGATCATGGCCCGCACAGGCACGCTCGGCCTGCGGATGATGGGACAGACAGCCACGGTGCAGTGTAATTTCGACTACGGCGACGAGAAGGACGCCGCCGACAAGATGCGTGTTTCGATGGCAATGGGGCCGGTGCTGGTTGCAGTCTCCGCCAACTCGCCCGTTGTGGACGGCAGAGCCACCGGTTTCCAGAGCTTCCGCTCCCACATCTGGACCGATACCGACGCCGACCGCTGCGGCGTGCTGCCGTTCGTCTTCGAGACCGACGCGCTGTTCGGCGCCTACACCCAGTACGCCCTGGATGTACCGATGTATTTCATCAAACGCGCCGGCCGTTTGATCGAGGTCGGTGGCATGACCTTCCGGCGATTCCTCGAGCTCGGCTGGGAGGGCGAGCGGGCCACGCTGGCGGACTGGACGCTGCACCTGACGACGCTGTTCCCCGAGGTGCGACTCAAGACGTACATCGAGGTCCGGTCTGCCGACAGCCAGTCGGTGGATCTGATGCTGGGGACGCCAGCCTTGATGAAAGGCATTCTCTACGACGCAGACTGTCTGGCTGCAGCCTGGGACGTCGTGAAGGCGTGGCCGGCCAACGAAATCTCGGAGATCCAGGACCAGGCCGCGAGGAAAGGACTGGCAGGTCGAGCCGGCCGCCATAGCCTCGGCGACATCGCCCTGGAGGTCCTCGCCATTGCCGAGGAGGGGCTGGCGCGGCAGCACAAGCGAAACAGCGCGGGCCGCGATGAACGGCTCTATCTGGAGAAGCTCTCCGACGAGGTCCGCGGACGCCGCAACCCCGCCACCCGCATCATCGAGCAGTGGGAAGGACCCTGGAACGGTGACGTCGACCGCCTCATCGACTATGCCGCCTACCGCTTGAGCTGAAATTTTTTGCCGACCCCGTTGAGTTTCGGCGTTTCTTCGCCTAAACAGGGTTTCATGTATAGCGAAGGAACGGCGAATCGGGTGCAACGGCCCGTTGCCCCCCGCGAAGAGGAAGACGCATCGACGGCAGCGCTTGCCCCAGCCCCTGCCGGTTTGTCCGCAAGGCGCGCCGAGCATTGGCTCGATCTGCCCGCGGGCGCCTGGCAGAAGCGGCGGCTCTATGCCCTGCGTGCACGCACGGACGCATTTCGCTCCGTCGGCGTGGGCATCGGAGACGTGGTGGTCGTCGAGCCGGGCGCCCGCGAGCAGCCCGGGCAGATCGTCCTCGTGCGCGGCCCCAACGGACTGGCGCTGCGAAGGCTGGCAAACCATCCGCGCGGCACGATGTCGTCCGTCCTGGAGCTGCCGCTGCGCGACCGCGACGAGCGGGACTTTCACAGGGTCGTCGGGACGGTGCTGGCCGTGCTGCGCCCTACCGGCACGGGGGCGCTGAGGCCCGCTCGACCAAGCGCCCGCCGGCCGCATGCCACCGTTGGCGCACGCGCGCCCTCGCGCACCACCGCAATGCGCGCACCCAACGAGAGCGGCAGCGAAATTGAGGACCTGCGGCGGTCGCTCCAGCGGTCCCGGCTGCGCCTCGATGCTGCGTGTGGGCACATGGACCCACACGACTTCGCTCGTGCGAGCCGGCTCGTGGCCGGATTGTCAGCGCTCGTCGACTGTCTCGGCCACGCTCGCTCAACGGGGCTTCGAGCGGCGCTGCTCGCTGAGGCGAAGGCGACGGCGCAGATGGTGACCGCCGATCTTGCGAGGAAGTGAGGGCGCGACCGCGCGACTAGGGACAGGGAGACGGGCGCGGTGGACGCCCGGATTAAGGTCGATAATGGCTGCCCTCACTTTATTTCATGGCCGTGAATCTTCCATCCGTCGCTGCATGTGTGTTATATGACGCCCTGCATCAGGCACTGATGGCCTGAATGCTCGTCCCAAAAAGAGGAAACCATGGCCGACCGATTTGTGAACCTTTTCGAGCCGGACACCCTGCTGCCGGCACAATACTTCGCCGCCTTCTCGCGTGAAGGTGGTCTCGTTCGCGAGCGGCGCCTGATGCTCGCCGTGTTGCAGGACGCGGTCGAGTGCTACCAGAAGTACGCTCTTGCGCGAGACCCTCGCGGAAGACTCCTGTTCGAAGATGCTCAGGAATGGATCGAGTCGCGCGAGCGGGAATGGCCGTTCGCTTACGAGAACATCTGTGAAGTGCTGAGCCTGAACGCCGAGTACATCCGCCGTGGTCTGTCGAAGTGGCGCCAGCAGCGCGGTCCGGTTCGCCGTTCTGCTGCCAAGATCGTCCCCTTGGCCGAACGTCGCGCGATGGATCCGATGGAAGTCCTCCAGGAGAGCCTGCAGCAGGCCTGCTGATTCCGTCCCGGAAGCTGTGTCCTCGAAGGCCCGCCTCTCGCTCGAGAGGCGGGCCTTCTCATTTTGAGACGTCGCCGGCGACGGCGACCGACGCGTCGACCATTCCAACGTCGGTCGGAACTCCGTTTTGCGCCTCGACGACAGCCGCCAGCAGTTCTGCGTCCACCAGCGACGTCCACCCTCGCTTCGCGATCAGCGACTGCGCCTCGGCATACAGGCTCGGCTGCAGGCCGTAGATGTCTTCATGGACCTCGAGCAGGACTCGACCGCGGTGCATGGCGACCTTGACCGGCTGATACAGGAACACTCCGGGCGTGCCTACCGGCACGAGAGGGAACAGCGACGCGATGTCTTCATTATATAGCCGCAGGCAGCCGTGGCTGACCTGCATGCCCACGCCCCAGGGCTTGTTGCTGCCGTGGATGCCATACGCCGGCAGTGACAGCTCGAGGCGGTAACGTCCCAGCGGGTTCTCGGGGGTGCCGCCGGGAATCACGTATTCGCTGAAGCCGTTCTCGGCGATGCGTTCCTTGCGGATCGACTCCGGGATGGTCCACTTCGGGTTGACGGTCTTGCTGGAGACGCGGAAGGAGCCTTGCGGCGTCTGCCAGTCCTCACGCCCGAGTCCGACCGGAACCGTGACCACGCCGCCGTCCTCCGGAAAGTAGTAGAGCCGCATCTCCGGAATGTTCAGCACGAGCCCCTGCCGCGGCGCTTCGGGCAGGATCCAGCGCGTCGGCACGACCAGCGGCTCGGCCCCGGCCGGCACCCAGGGATCAATGGTGCGATTGGCGGAAACCATTTCGTTGAAGCCGAGATCGTAGTGGCGTGAGATGTCCAGGAACGTCTCGCCCTTGACAGCGGCGTGGGTACGCAGCCGCCCGACCACCTCGGTTCCGGGCGCAAGGTCGTGCCGCACAAGAGCACGCCGCTCCTCCCCCGGCGCCTGCGTCGGCCCTTCCAGATCGGCGGCGACGGCGAGCCGCGGCGCCCCGGCCAGCAGCACCACGACTGCTGCGCGAGCGATCTTCGCGAAAGTCATCAGCGCCCCGACCTGTGCTCCCCGCGATGCCCTTCGTCAAGCGCGGGATTGTTCCAGAAGCGCAACGAGCTCGACGGGGTCGTGAGCGGGCGGGCTGCACGAGGTGCCCCGACAGACATAGACCGTGGGCCGTCCTGAAATCGGCCGCTTGTCGCGAAGCGCCGGCGGCAGCTCGCTCTGGTCGGCGTCATCGTCCAGGCAGATCACCGTCAGTGCCGGCAGGTAATCTTCCACGGCGCACCGCTGGAGCGGCGCCCGCCCTGCGGGATCTCCAACCACGACGGCGCTGATCCACCCCTGGCGATGGCGGTCCGCGATGCACAGCAGATGCGCGGCGCCATAGGGGTTGCGAAGTGCGTCTGCGGCAAACGCATCGATCACCGCCTGGCCTGATCGCCGGAACGCTTCAGTCCCCGTCAGCTCCCACAACCGCAGCAGCAGCTCGGCGGCCACCGAGTTGCCCGCCGGGATTGCCCCATCGGTCAGATCGCGCGTGCGAGCGACCAGAGGCTCGCCGTCGCCTGCGGTGAAGTAGAAGCCGCCGTGCTGCGGGTCCTCGAAACGCTCGAGAAGCACGTCGGCGCACATCTGCGCCGACTGCAGATCCTGCGGGCGTCCCGCAGCGGCGAACGCGTCGAGGCAGCCCCGGCCGAAGAAGGCGTAATCATCGAGGAACCCATCCACCTTGGCCTGCCCCTGCGCATGCACGTGCCGCAGACGGCCCCCATCGAGGAGGTGCTGCCGAACGAAGTCGATGGCAGCCAGCGCCGCTTGCACGAAGTCCGGGCGCTGCAATCGCTGCCCTGCAGCGGCCATGGCGCTGATCATCAACCCGTTCCAGTCGCTGACGATCTTCTCGTCGCGGCCTGGCGCTACGCGAGTCGCGCGGCGATCGAACAGAAGCTTGCGGCACCGGGTCAGGGTCGCCTCGGCAGCGGCGGCGTCGGGACCGAGCTCCTGGATCAGCTGACGCGACGTCACCGCACGATGCAGGATGTTCTCGCCTTCGAAATTGCCGCGTTCGGTGACGCCATAGACGCGACAGAACAGGGTCGCATCCTCTGCGCCGACGACGTCGACGATCTCGTCGCGGCTCCAGACGAAGAATTTGCCCTCGACGCCCTCGGAGTCGGCGTCCTGGGTGGCGTAGAAGCCGCCCTCGGGCGAGGTCATTTCCCGCAGCACGTAGTCGAGAATTCCCGCCGCGACCGCGCCGTAGCTGCTGTCGTGGAAGAACGCGGAAGCGTCGGCGTACATCCGCGCCAGCAGCGCCTGGTCGTACAGCATCTTCTCGAAGTGCGGGACGAGCCACTGACGATCGACGCTGTAGCGGTGGAAGCCACCGCCGAGATGATCATGGATGCCGCCGTCGGCCATGCGGTCCAGGCTCAGGCGAAGCAGATCGCGGCGTCGCGTGCTGCTCACGGAGGCATCGGCGTCCATGAGCAGCGTCAACGCCATGGACCCCGGGAATTTGGGCGCTTGGCCGAATCCCCCATGATCAGCGTCCATGACGGCGACAAGAGACTCGGCGGCGCCGGCGATCGCCTCGGCGGTGATGGCTGCGGCGGCAGCCGGCGCGAGCTCGCGCCGGAGGAAACCCGCGACGCGGTCGGCGCTCGCCGTGACTTCTTCACGCCGCTCGCGGTACGCGGCCGCGACGCCGGCAAGCACGCGCGGCAATCCTGGCATCCCTCCGCGATCCTCGGGAGGAAAGTACGTCCCGGCGTAGAACGGCTTGCCGTCGGGCGTCAGGAACACGGTCATTGGCCAGCCGCCGTGCCCCGTCATCCCCTGCACCGCCTTCATGTACAGGTGGTCGAGATCGGGACGCTCTTCGCGATCGACCTTGATGCAGACGAAGAGCTCGTTCATCTGGCGCGCGATCTGCTCGTTCTCGAAGGACTCGCGCTCCATGACGTGGCACCAGTGACACGCCGAATACCCGATGCTCAGCAGGATGGGCTGGTCCCGGTCGCGTGCCCGTGCGAGGGCTTCCTCGCCCCATGGATACCAGTCCACCGGATTGGAACCGTGCTGGCGCAGATACAGAGACGGCTCATCGGCCAGACGATTGCGATGCGAGGAGGTCACCTCTGTCGCTTATACGCCTCGATGATCGCGCAACAAGCTGCGCGGCCCGGGCACGGAAATGGAGAGCCCGTTCGGGCGGTTCAGGCCGTTGCAGCAGCCAGGCGCGCCCGCGCCACCGACAGATCCCGCAGGATCTGCTCGATCCGCGCCGGGTCGTCGGCTCCCGCTGCCGCGGCCTGCTCCAGCCGAGTGACGTCGGCGCGAGCACTTGCCGCGTCGATCTGCGAAGGCAGCTCGGCCGAATCGGCGAGGATGGTGATGACGTCGTCGCGAACTTCGGCGTAGCCGCCGTCCACCACGACGCGCTTGCGCGTCCCGCCTTCAACGTAGGTGAGCAGTCCGGGGGCAAGGGCGCCGAGGAACGTGACGTGCAGCGGCAGCACGCCGAACTCGCCTTCGGTTCCGGGCGCCGTGACTTCGGAAACCTCCGCGTCGACGATGGCGGCGGCGGGCGTGACGATGCGGAGTTTCATCGTCAGGCGGCCATCTTTCGCGCCTTCTCGATGGCCTGCTCGATGGTGCCGACCATGTAGAAGGCCTGCTCGGGAAGATCGTCGTGCTGCCCGGCAACCAGCTCGCGGAAAGCGCGAATGGTGTCTTCGCGCTTGACGTACGCGCCCGGCGTGCCGGTGAACGACTCCGCGACCGTGAATGGCTGCGACAGGAAGCGTTGGATCTTGCGCGCGCGAGCGACGAGGAGCTTGTCGTCCTCCGACAGCTCGTCCATGCCGAGAATGGCGATGATGTCCTGCAGGTCCTTGTAGCGCTGCAGCACCTGCTGCACGTCACGCGCGACCTTGTAGTGCTCCTCTCCGACGATGTTCGGATCCAGGATGCGCGAGGTTGAATCGAGAGGATCGACCGCGGGATAGATGCCCAGCTCGGCGATCTGGCGCGACAGCACCGTCGTCGCGTCCAAATGGGCGAACGTCGTGGCCGGCGCCGGATCGGTCAGGTCGTCTGCCGGAACGTAAATCGCCTGCACGGACGTGATCGAGCCTTTGGTCGTGGTGGTGATGCGCTCCTGCAGGCCGCCGAGGTCGGTCGAGAGCGTCGGCTGGTAACCGACCGCCGAGGGCATGCGGCCCAGGAGCGCCGAGACTTCCGAGTTCGCCTGCGTGAAGCGGAAGATGTTGTCGATGAACAGCAGGACGTCCTTGCCCTCGCTGTCGCGGAAGTACTCCGCGCACGTCAATGCAGTCAGTGCCACGCGCGCGCGCGCCCCCGGCGGCTCGTTCATCTGGCCGTAGACAAGCGCGGCCTTGCCGATGACCCCGGACTCCTTCATCTCGATCCAGAGATCGTTGCCCTCGCGTGTGCGCTCGCCCACACCTCCGAACACGGAGTAGCCGCCATGCTGCGTCGCGACGTTGTTGATCAGCTCGAGGATGATGACGGTCTTGCCGACGCCGGCGCCGCCGAAGAGTCCGATCTTGCCGCCCTTGGCGTACGGGCAAAGCAGATCGACCACCTTGATGCCAGTCTCGAAAGCCTCGACGGTCGTCGCCTGCTCGGTGTAATCGGGCGCCTGGCGATGAATGGGAAGATAGTTGTCGGTCTTGATCGGCGGCCCGCCGTCGACGGGCTTGCCGATGACGTTGATGATGCGGCCGAGGACGGCATCACCTACCGGCGTGACGATCTTGTTGCCGGTGTCCTTGACCTCCGAGCCGCGCACGAGCCCTTCGGCCGAGTCCATCGCGATCGCGCGGACGGTGTTTTCGCCGAGGTGCGCGGCCACCTCCAGCACGAGGTTGTCCTGCGTCTCATCGATGGCCGGGTTCGTTACCGTCAGCGCCTGCAGAATCGGCGGGACCTGTCCGGGCGGAAATTCCACGTCCACGACACCACCGATGACCTGTGTGATTCGACCCGTCGCCATGAATGTTCGACTCCTTAACCTTTGAGCGCTTCTGCGCCGCCGACGATCTCCATCAACTCCGTCGTGATGCTCGCCTGGCGTGCGCGGTTCATCTGCAGCGTCAGGCGCTCGATCATCTCCGACGCGTTGCGGGTGGCGCTGTCCATTGCCGTCATGCGCGCGCCATGCTCGCTCGCCGTGGCCTCGAGGAACGCCTGGAAGACCTTCGTTTGAATGTAGCGGCCGAGCAGCGACTCCAGCAGCTGCGCCGGCTCGGGCTCGTAGACGTACTCGACCGAGGGACCGGCGGTCTGCGTGCTCTCCACCGGCAGAAGCCTCTCCACCACCGGCAGTTGCGAAATCGCCGACCGAAAGCGCGAGTAGACGAGATAGACGGCGCCAACCTCTCCCGCCAGGAAGCGATCGGCCGCCTCGCTGGCGATGGAACGCGCCAGCGCCAGGTCGCCCGTGCCCGGATATCGGCCGCGAATCCGGTCCGGGTATCGCTTGCGAAGATAGTCGCTGCCGTTGCGGCCGCACGTCACCAGCGCCGCTCCCTGTCCTTCGTCTGTGCGAAGGAAGGTCTCGGCCTTCTTGATGAGGTTGGCGTTGTATCCGCCGCACAGGCCGCGATCCGACGTGATCACGATGACTTCAGCAGGCGCGTCGGCGCCCTTCTGCAGGAACGGGTGCGACGATTCACCGGCCGCCGCAGCGATTCCGGTGAGCAGCTCCTGAAGCCGCTCGCCGTAGGGACGCGCACTTTGCACCGCGTCCTGCGCTCGACGCAGCTTGGCCGCCGAAACCATTTTCATGGCCTTGGTGATCTGCTGCGTGTTGCGCACCGAAGAGATGCGCTTGCGGATGTGCTTGAGGCTCGGCACGGCAGGTCAGGCCCCGAACACGCCCTTGAACTCGGTGAGAACGGCCGTCAGGCGCGACTTCACCTCGTCAGTCAGCTCCTTTTTCTCGCTCACCAGCTTGTAGACGTCCGGGTGCGAGCGCTGCATGAAGCCGCGCAGCTCCTCCTCGTAGCGTCGGATCTTGCCGACCTCGACGCCGTCGAGGAAGCCGTTGATGGCGGCAAAGATGGTGACGACCTGCTGCTCCGCGGGCTGCGGCACGTACTGGTCCTGCTTGAGGACCTCCACCAGTCGCTGGCCTCGCGCGAGCATGCGCTGCGTTGCCGCATCCAGATCGGATCCGAACTGCGCGAATGCCGCCATCTCGCGGTACTGAGCCAGGTCCAGGCGGAGCGAGCCTGCGACCTGTCGCATGGCCTTGATCTGCGCCGATCCGCCCACGCGCGACACCGAAAGACCGACGTTCACGGCCGGGCGGACGCCCGAGTAGAACAGGTCGGTTTCAAGATAGATCTGGCCGTCGGTGATCGAGATGACGTTGGTCGGAATGTACGCCGACACGTCGCCGGCCTGCGTCTCGATGATCGGCAGGGCCGTCAGTGATCCGCCGCCTTCGGCGTCGCTCATCTTGGCGGCGCGCTCGAGCAGCCGCGAGTGCAGGTAGAAGACGTCGCCGGGATAGGCTTCGCGGCCCGGCGGACGGCGCAGCAGCAGGGAAAGCTGGCGATAGGCGACGGCCTGCTTGGACAGATCGTCGTAGATGATCAGGGCGTGGCGGCCGGTGTCACGGAAGTACTCGCCCATCGTGACGCCGGCGTAGGGCGCGATGAACTGAAGGGGGGCCGATTCGGACGCGGTCGCCGCCACGACGATCGTGTAATCCATGGCGCCGTGCTTCTTCAGCCGGTCGACGACCTGCGCCACCGTCGAGCGCTTCTGACCGATCGCGACATAGATGCACAGGACGTCGCCGCCCTTCTGATTGATGATCGTGTCGATGGCGATGGCGGTCTTGCCGGTCTGGCGGTCACCGATGATGAGCTCACGCTGGCCGCGGCCGATCGGGATCATCGAGTCGATGGCCTTGACGCCGGTCTGAAGAGGCTGCTTCACGGGCGCGCGAGAGACGATGCCCGGGGCTTTCACTTCGATGCGGCGTCGATGCGGCGTCTTGATCTCGCCGAGGCCGTCGATGGGCTGGCCGAGCGCGTTGACGACGCGCCCGAGCATTGCCTCGCCGACCGGAACATCGGCGATGCGGCCGGTGCGCCGCACTTCGGATCCTTCGCGCACCATCTCGGGATCGGCGAAGATCGCCGCACCGACGTTGTCCTCCTCCAGGTTGAGCACCATGCCGAGAACGCCGTTCTCGAATTCGAGCAGCTCACCCGAAGCGGCACGATCGAGGCCGTGAATTCGCGCGATTCCATCACCGGTGGCCAGAACCCGCCCAGTCTCGCGAACCTCGACCTGGCGGCCGAAGTCGCGAATCTGCTGTCGGATGAGATCACTGATCTCGGATGCCTTGATCTGCTGCACCAGAATTCTCCCGTTTCCCTTTACCCGGCCCCCGCGGGCAAGGTCGTCGTCCCCGTCTGTGCCGGCGCTCAGGCCTGGCCTGCCATCAGCCGCTCTAGGCGCTGAAGCTGCGTCCGCACGCTTCCGTCGTACACTTTCCCTTCGGCCTCGACCGTCACCCCGCCGATCAGCGACGGGTCCGATTCCACCTCGGTCAGCACTCCCCGGCCCGTCACGGCCTGGAACCGGGAGCGGATCGAATCCAGCTGCTCGTTGCTCAAAGGGCCGGCGCTTCGCACGCGCACGCGCACCCTGCCAGCCGCTTCGTCCTGCAGGCGCTGAAACCATTCGTGAATGCGCGGCAGGTGCTCGAGGCGATCGTTGTCGGCGACCACGGCGAGGAACCGGCCCAGCAGGGACCCCAACCGCGAGGAAAGCGCCTTCGCGAGCTGCTCGCGCTGCTCGCGCGTAAGCAATCCAGGCGCCAGCGTCCCCGGCGCCTGCTGATCAACGGCCGTTGCCAGCTCGGCCAGCGCCGCGGCCACGCCCTCGATCTCGTTCGCCTCACGAGCGAGGTCGAAAAGAGCGCGCGCATACCTTCGTGCGATCGATCCGCCGATCACTGCGACACCCCATCCACGAACTCCCGCACCAGGCGAGACTGGTCGGCATCGCCGAGCCTGCTGCGGATGTCGCGCTCGGCGATGTCCGCGGCAAGCCGTGCGGCCTCCGCACGCAGCTCGCGCCGCGCACGGGCAAGCTCCGATTCTGCCCGGCGCTCCGCGTCCAGACGCAGCCGCTCGCCGGCCAGGCGCGCTTCCTCGAGCAGCCGTTCACGATCACGCGCCGCGCCTTCGCGCAGCTCCTCGATCATCTTCCGTCGGGTTTCGTCGAGCGCCGCTTCCTTGGCGGCATACTCGCGGCGGATCTTGTCGGCTTCTTCGCGCGCCTTGGCGGCAACCGACATCGCCTCACGCAGCTCGACGCTGCGACTGACGAGGAAATCGCGCACCGCCGGCCACGCGAATCGGTACATGAGAAAAGCGAAGATGAAGAAGTTGACGAACGAGAAGCACAGCGCCAGCCAGGCGGCCGTGGAATGGCCCTCGACATGATCGGCCCCGGTCGCCGCCGAAACGACAGCGGGATAGGCGGCGATTGCCGTCATCGGCAACAAGCTGACGGACCATGCCTTCACGCGTTGCTCCCTTTGCCGAGCACGGCAGCGACCATCTGATCCGCGAGTGCCCTGGCATCACCCGCCAGCGTCTGCCGCGCCTCGGCGGTTGCGGCTGCAACCGAGCTGCGCAGCTCGCCGAGCCGTCCGGCGGCGTCTGCCTGCGCGCGTGCGAAAATCTCCCGCTCTTCTTCCTTGGTCTGGCGCCGCATCGCATCGACTTCCGACATCGTTTGCGCGCGAACCTTGGCGAGCTCCTCATCGATGCGCGCGGCCAGCGCCTGCGCCTGGACCGTCTGCTCGGCGGCGGCCGCCGCGTCGCCGACCGTTCGAGCGGCGCGCTCGTCCAGCAGATCGAGGAACGGCGCGAAAAGGAGCCGAGCCAGCACGAAAAGCAGGCCAAAAAAGGCCACGAGCTGGATCAGGAAAGTTACGTCCGGCGGAAAGGTAAGCATACGACGCGCGTGATGGCCCCTATCGATTCCCAGCCTCGCCTGCACGGCGGACGGAAGCATGCGACCTGGCCAAGCGCGGTCCTCTGATTCGCAGCCGGCATGTGATGCTGCGAATGGACGATGGTGGTGGCCGGGAAGCGCCCTCCGCTACCATCGCATCGGAAGGTTGTCAAAATTCAGCGCACCGCGACTGACGTCAGCAGATCGATTAGCCGCGTTAATTCTTCGCGGGAGTAGAACTCGAGCTCGATACGGCCTTTGTTGTCACTGCCGCGCAGGCGCACCTTCGTGCCCAGACTACGGCTCAGCGACTGCTCCATGAGCGACGATGGACGTTTTTTCTTCGCTGCCGCCCCCTGCGTGCTGATCTGGCCATCGACCTGCGTCCAATCCTTCACCAGCTGCTCGGCATCGCGGACGGAAAGGCCCCGGCGAACGATCGCCTGCATGGCTTCGATCTGGCGAGCCGCCGTAGGCAGCGCCAGCAGCGGCCGCGCATGGCCTTCGGTGATCAGACCCTGCTCCAAACCTTCGAGCACCGGCTGCGGCAACGCGAGAAGGCGCAACGTGTTGGCAATTGCGGACCTCGACTTCCCGATTCTGCGCGCGATGTCATCCTGGGTGTGGCCATGGGTCTCCAGTAGCCGCTCGTACGCGCGTGCGCGCTCCAGCGCTCCGAGGTCTTCGCGCTGAATGTTCTCGACCAGCGCCAGCTCCAGGTGCTCGGAGTCCGACGACGCCTCTCGCAGCACCACCGGAACCTTCTCCAGGCCTGCGCGCGCCGCTGCGCGCAACCTTCGTTCGCCCGCAATGAGCTCGTAGCTGCCGCCGCGGGCAACGACCACCAGCGGCTGGAGGATCCCATTCTCGCGGATGGACGCTGCCAGGTCGTCGAGCTGAGCGTCATCGAACCGCCGCCGGGGCTGACCGCGACCGGCAACGACCCTCTCGATCGGCACCAATAGCGGCTTCCCTGAATTTACGCCCCCATCCCGGGGCTGCCCCTGCTCGTTCCCAGCAAAAATCGCATCCAAGCCTCTGCCCAATGGCTGCCTCATCCCAACTGCCCTCCCTGCATCCGCGCCTCGCCCTGGCGACGCGCGGCCATCTGAAGAATCTCCCGTGCGACCTGCCGATAGGCGGCCGAACCCGTCGACGCGGGATCGTAGACAACGACGGGAATGCCATGCGAGGGGCTTTCGCTGATCCGGACGTTGCGAGGCACCATCGCGTGCAGCACCTTGTCGGCGAAATGGCCGCGCACCTCCTGGGCGACCTGACGGCTGAGGGAGGTGCGTGAGTCGTACATCGTCAGTAGGATCCCGAGAACCTCGAGCTGCGGATTGAACGCGGCCCGCACCCGCTCGATCGTCTCTAGCAGGGCGCCCAGGCCCTCGAGCGCGTAGAACTCGCACTGCAACGGTACGAGGACGCCGTCGGCGCAGGACAGCGCGTTCAGCGTCAGCATCCCAAGCGCAGGCGGGCAATCTATGAGGACGAACTCGTACGCTTCTCGGGCGGGGTCGAGCTTCTCGCGCAGGCGCCACTGCCGGTCCTTGGCCGCGACCAGCTCGATCTCGGCCCCAGCGAGGTCGCGGGTGGCGCATACGAGGTCCAGCCCTGGAACAGCCGTCGGCTTGGCAGCCGCGTGCACCGACAGGTCGGCCGTCAGAAGCTCATAGGAGGAGGCGCCGGACTGGCGCGCCTCGCCGAGCCCGCTGGTCGCGCTTCCCTGGGAATCGAGATCGATCAGCAGGGTTCGGTGCTTCTCGAGCGCAAGTGCCGCGCCGAGGTTGACGGCCGTCGCCGTCTTACCGACCCCGCCTTTCTGATTGGCTACGGCAATCGTCAGGCCCATACCACCACCACAACCGCAACGACATCCGATGCCGCGGTTCTTCGCTGGCTACCACAGCACCCGACCGAAAGCTAAAGACCGTCGCACAGCCGATCGATGTTTCACGTGAAACACACGGCGGCCGGCATAGGCCCGTGTCCGGTACGGGCACGCGGAAAGGCGAGACGATGTTTCACGTGAAACGTGCTGGACCCGCCGACCCCGGCAGCATCGAACTTTGGGAGCGCCGGGACGGCCGCTGCGCCTTCCGTAGGCAGGTCGCCGCGTCGCGGCTACGTCTCTCGGCGCAATTTCACGAGCAGCCGCGCTTCGTTGCCGCCGGGCAGCACGTAGCGGCGTTCCTCCGCAACCCGCAGCGACGCGGTCGCCTTCATGGCCTCCACGTCGGCGGACGAGCTCGGCGCGGACATCACGATGAGGCTGCCCCCGGCGCTCAGCAGCGGCTCCGCCAGCGCGGGCATCTCGTCCGGCGCCCGGAACGCGCGCGAGACGACGGTATCGAATACCCGGCCGGTAGCGGTCAGGCCGCCCACGTCCATCTCCACGATCTCGCACGGCACGGCGATCTCTCGCACCGCCTCGCTCAGGAAGCTGCAGCGGCGCCGGTTCGACTCGACCAGCGCGACTTGCACGTCATCTCGCGCGATGGCCAGCGGGATCCCGGGCAGGCCTCCACCGGTGCCGAGGTCGGCCACAGAGCCGGCCGAAACCACGGGAACGATCGCTAGCGAGTCCAGCAGGTGGAGCCGAACGGCGTCCTCCGGAGCGACCCGCGTCAATCGTGCCGTTCGATTCCAGGCGTAGAGGAGGTCCAGGAACGCAAGCAGCTTTTCGACGGCCGGCGCCGGCAGCGCGACCGCGAGCTCGGCCGCTCCACGCTCCAGCTGCTCGCGTCGTTGGACACGGCTCGTCACGAGACCTGACGCCGTCGCTTGAGGTGAAGCGCCAGCGCAGTCACTGCCGCCGGAGTGATCCCACTGATCCGGGCCGCCTGGCCGAGCGAGCGTGGCTCCAGCCGCTGCAGCTTCTCGGTGGCCTCGGCAGAAAGCCCATGGACATCGCCGTAGCTCATCCCCTCGGGGATGCGTGCAGCTTCCAGCCCCTGAAGCCTTTGCACTTCGTCCTGCTGCCGGCGGACATATCCGTCGTAGGCCGCGTCGATCTCGAGCTGCTGCTCGACGGCGCGCGTAAAGCGCGGCAGGCCCGCCAGCGGCGCCAGCGCTGCATACGTCATGCCCGGACGCTTGAGCAGCTCGAACGCGGAGGACGTGCCGACCAGAGCCGCCTGGCCCATCGCTTCCAACGCACCGTTGGTCTGCTGCGTCGGGCGGACGCGGGTAGAGCGCAGCGCCGCAACGCCAGCAGCGATTTCCTCGCGCTTCCGACGCATCCTGCGCACGCGATCCGCCGGAAGGAGCCCGACGTCCGCTGCGTGCTCGCCGAGCCGAAGGTCCGCGTTGTCCTCGCGTAGCAGAAGCCGGAACTCGGCGCGGGACGTGAACATCCGATATGGCTCGCCGTCGACGCCGCGCGTGACGAGGTCGTCGATCAGAACGCCGATATAGGCAGCGCAACGGTCCAGAATGAGCGGCTCGCGGCCCTGAAGCTCGAGCGCCGCGTTGATCCCCGCCATCAGTCCTTGCGCCGCGGCCTCCTCGTAACCGGTGGTGCCGTTGATCTGGCCCGCCAGGTAGAGCCCCGGCACTTCCTTGACGCATAGCGCGGAGGTGAGCTGGGTCGGCACAACGTAATCGTACTCGATGGCATATCCGGCACGCACGATGATCGCCCGCTCCAGCCCCGCGATCGTGCGGACGAAATCCTTCTGCACCGCCAGCGGCAACGAGGTCGACAGGCCGTTGGGGTAGACCTCGCTGGTGTCGAGCCCTTCGGGCTCCAGGAAGATCCGGTGCCGGTCGCGATCCGGGAACTTCATCACCTTGTCTTCGATCGAAGGGCAGTACCGCGGCCCTCGTGATGAGATGGTCGCGTTGTAAATCGGCGACTTATCGATGGAATCCCGGATGACGGCGTGCGTGTTTACATTCGTGTACGTAACATGGCACGACACCTGCGGCAGCCCGGGCCGTTCGCCGTCGAACGAAAAGCCCTCCGGCTCGCACTCGCCCGGCTGCTCTTCGAGCCGAGCGTAGTCGATGGTGCGGCCATCCAGACGCGGACACGTGCCGGTCTTCAGTCGGCCCGTCACCAGCCCGAGCCGCTCGAGAGCTGCCGTCATTCCCGTCGCTGCCGCGTCCCCGGCCCGGCCTCCGCTTTGCCGGCGGTCGCCGACGTGCATGAGACCATTCAGGAACGTTCCCGTGGTCAGAATGACTGCGCGCGCACCGATGCGCTCACCGTGCTCGGTCTGCACGCCACGCACGCGGCCGTTGCTGACGATCAGATCGATGGCGTGCGCCTGCATGGTCACCAGATTGGCGGTGGATTCGACCACGCGCTTCATGCGAAGGCGGTAGCGCGCCTTGTCCGCCTGGGCGCGCGACGCCTGCACGGCCGGCCCCTTGCGTGTGTTGAGCTTGCGGAACTGGATGCCGCATTCGTCGATGGCACGGCCCATTTCACCGCCGAGCGCATCGATCTCGCGCACGAGATGGCCCTTGCCGATCCCGCCGATGGCGGGGTTGCACGACATCTGTCCGACGCTATCCAGGCTCATGGTCAGCATCAGCGTGCGCTGCTGCAGCCGCGCACACGCCAGCGCCGCCTCGATTCCCGCATGCCCGGCCCCGACGACGATCACATCGAAATCCATGTTGGTCCCTCGTACCCGTGCTTCACTTTCCGATGCAGAACTCGGCGAAGATGACGTCCAGCACCTCCTCGTTGTCCGTCGGCTCCGTCAGCGATGCCAGCGCGTGGAGAGCCGTCCGCAGCTCCAGCGCGGCAATCTCGGCGGCGGTCTCTCGCTCCATGGCGGCGCACGCAGCGTTCAGGCTGGCTCGCACGTCGGCGAGCGCGGTGCGATGACGAACGCGGCTGATGCACGTCGGCTGCGCCTCCAGCAACTGCGCCGTCAAGTGCTTGAGCCGCTCCGCCAGCTCCTCGCACCCTTGTCCGGTAAGAGCGCTGGTAGCCACCGCCGTCACGCCATCGCAGACAGCGCCTCGGCCAGCCATCGCCGGCAGATCGCTCTTGTTCTGGACGAGCAGGTGCGGCCTGCCAGCGAGCTGCGACAGCCAGGCCAGGTCCTGCGGCGCCACCGGCCGCGAAGCGTCGACGACATAGAGCACGATGTCCGCCTCATCGACCGCGCGGCGCGCTCGTGAAACCGCCTCGTTCTCGGCAATGCTGCTCGAGTCGCGCAGCCCCGCGGTGTCCGTCAGTACCAGGGCCAGCCCGCCCAGATCGACCGTCTCCTCCACCACGTCGCGAGTGGTGCCGGCCTCGTCGGTCACGATCATGCGCTGGCTGCCGAGCAGACGATTGATGAGGCTGGATTTGCCGGCGTTCGGCCGTCCAGTGACTACGACACGCAAGCCCTCGCGGTGGCGTCGCGCGGCATCGAAGCCGGCCAGGAGCGCGTCGATGTCGGCCGCGATCTCGGCGACCGCGGCGCGCCGGTTCGGCCAGTTCTCGTCGGGAAGCTCGTCGTCGGAGAAATCGACGTGCGCCTCCACGTCGGCAAGCACGGCCACGATGCGCGAGCGGATTTCCATCATCCGCCGCGACAGCGCTCCCTGAAGCTGCTCCCAGGCCGCGCGGGCGCCGGCAGAGATGCGCGCGTCGATCAGGTCGGCAACCGCCTCCGCCTGCAGCAGGTCCATTCGGCCATTGAGCACGGCGCGGCGGCTGAATTCGCCGCCCTCTGCGGCACGCGCCCCGCACGTCATGGCCGCCTGCAACACCTGCTCGACCACCAGCGGCGAGCCATGGCACTGGAGCTCGAGCATGTCCTCGCCCGTGTACGTGCGCGGAGCCGGGAAGAAGACGGCCAGCGCTTCATCGATGGGTCGCTCGGCCACGATCGTGCCGTGCCGCATCTGCCAGCCACGCCAGCTGCCGGCGCGCGTCGGGCGGAAGATGCGGTCGGCGATCGTGCGGCAGTCGGGCCCGCTCAGGCGAACGATGGCAATGGCCCCTCGTCCCGGCGGCGTGGCGCACGCGACGATGGTGTCGGCGCGGTACATGCGCCGCGCCTGCGCCTCAGCGCTCCTGCTCGGGGTCGGCCGAAGAATCGTGCAGGTCGCCGGGCCCTTCCTCATCTTCCATCGAGCCGGCACGCTCGGCCTCGGCCATGGCGGCCGCACCCATTCCGGCTGGGGCCACGATCATGCGTCGGTAGAACCCGGCGCCGAGCGCGCGCACCTCCACGTCGGCTTCGGCGGCGAGCGCCTGCTGGAAGAACTTACGGTCGCGTGGGCTCATGGGACTGACCTGCACGGTACGCTGCTCGCCGAGCGCCCGCCCGCGCAGACGCTGCGCGAGATCGATGAGCGCTTCGCGCCGCCGGCGCCGATAGTCGCCGATGTCGAGCAGCACGCGCCCGTCCCCGGAGCCTTCGCCGCGCATGACCATGCGATTGACGATGTGCTCGAGCGAGTCGAGCGTCTGGCCGCGGCGTCCGATGAGCAGGCCTTCGCTATCGGCACGAACGGAGACGACGACCTCTCCGACGACGTCGTCGATCTCGGCGGCCACGTCGCAGGGGAAGCCCATCCGGCTCATCAGATCCTGCACGATCTGCAGAGCCCGCTCACGCGCCGTTTCAAGATCGACGCTCTCGCCGGCGGCGCCGCGGGCCTCCTCGGCGTCGCTGCCCGGCTCCGGTCCAGGCTCGGCACTCGACATTCCGCCGAGACTGGAGGCCGGCGTCGGCTCGGCTGCAGCGCCTTGGCCGGCTGCACCCTCTGCGGAGCTGTCGTTGCGCGTCCAACGCGGCAGTTCGGCTCGCTGCGCCGGCTCCGGCAGGTGCTCTCGGTTTTCCGATTCCGCGCCGGGTGACGCCGCATCCGCCTGTCTCGTTTCGCCGCGCGGACGTTCGCCGCGCGGCTCCTGCGAGCGGCCGCGTCTGTCGCGGCCCTCGCCGCCCTGGCCGCGGCCGCCCCGTCGATCGCGACCGCCGCGTTCACCACGGCCGCGCTCCTCTCGCGGGCGCTCCTCTCGCGGCCGCTCCTCTCGCGGGCGCTCCTGGTTCTGACGCTCGTCCCTGCCGCGCTCGTCGCGAGGACGGTCCTCGCGGCGCTGGTCATCGCGACCGCGGCCGCGCTGCTCCTCTCGCGGCCGCTTCTCACGATCGCGGTCGCGCTGCCGCCCGCGCTGGTCTTCCCGGGGTCGTTGCTCTTCGCGGCCGCCACGCTGCTCGCGGCCGCCGCTGTCGGCTCGCCGCTCTTTCTCTTCGGGCGCGCGGGTCTCGCCGCCCTCGGCGCGAGTCCCTCGGCCGCGGCCGCCGCGGCGGCGCCGGCGCCGCGGTTTCTCCGACAGGTCGCTGGAGGCCGACATGTCGAACTCCTCTCCGTCCAGCATCACTCCGCGGCGCAGCGTCGCACGCACCTTGGCACGCCGTGCGCCGATACCGAGAAACCCGGCGCGAGGATGATGGACGATTTCGATGTCGACTTTGTCGCGGCTGGTGCCGAGCTGGTTGAGCGCCACTTGAATGGCCTCATCGATGGTTCGGCCCTGCGCTTCGATGGTCGTGGACATGACGGTACCCTAGCTGGCCTGACGGTTGGACAGGTATTGCTGCCCGATCGACAGGATGTTGTTGGAGAGCCAGTAGAGCACCAGACCGGCGGGGAAGTTCACGAACATCACCGTGAAGATCACGGGCATGAAGAGCATCATGCGCTGTTGCGTGGGATCCGCCGTACTCGGCGTCATCTTTTGCTGAACGATCATGCTGGCGCCCATGAGCAGCGTCAGGACCGGTATGCCCGGCGGCGACAGGAATGGAATGGCCAGGTGTCCGAGCCTGTCGGGTTGGGAGAGATCGTCGATCCAGCCGAAGAACGGTGCGTGCCTGAGCTCGATGGCTTGTAGCAAAACGTTGTAGAGGCCGACGAAGACCGGCAGCTGCAGCAACATGGGCAGGCATCCCGCGAGCGGGTTGACCTTGTGCCGCCGGTACAGCTCCATCATCTCGCGATTGAGCTTTTCGCGATCGTCCTTGAAGCGCTCCTGGATCTTCTGGATCTCGGGCTGGATGCGCTGCATGCCCTTCATGGCCTCGATCTGCCTCTTGTTGACCGGGTAGAAGAGCAGGCGGACTGCGATGGTGAGCAGAATGATGGCCCAGCCGTAGTTGCCGACGACGCGCTCGATCAGCAGCAGCGCCCACATCAGCGGCTTGGCGATGATCCAGAACCATCCGAGGTCGATGGCCTGGTCGAGGTCATGCCCGAGCTTCTCCAGCTCGGGCATGCTCTTGGGCCCGATGTACATCTGGTACTGGACCCGCTCGGTTGGCGCGGTCGACCACAGCGTTGCCTGGCCGGCGCCGTCGCCCGTGGCCGCGATCAGCTTGGCCGGCACCGGCTCCTCGGGGACGTACGCCGCCAGGAAGTAGTGCTCGGCATAGCCGGCCCAGGAGAAGCGGCCCTCGAGCACCGCCGGCTCCGTCAGGCCATTGGCGGCGAAGAACTGCAGGTCCATGTCCACGTAGGCGACCGGTCCCTCGTTGGCTGCCTGGCTGCTGTCGGCCGTCAGTCCGCGCGACCACGAGACGCCGATCGGCGTGGCACCCAGGCCCTTGGCCTCTACGGTATACCCGAGAAGGTAGCTGCCGCCGCGCAGCTCGAGCGTCTTCGAGACCGTCCCGCCCGAGGCCGTGCGGCCAACCATCGTTACCGTGGCGGTCTGTCCTGGACCGACCTCGGTCGCCGTGGACTTGAGCTCATAGGCAATGGCCCGGTCATCGACGACGCCGCCCGTCGCGCTGCGCCACACCACGGCGAGCGGTTTCGCGCCATCGGCGTGAATGAGATCGTAAGGACCGCTCTCGGGGTCGGCGGTGGCAGGATACTTGTTGAGCTCAAAGCTGGTCAGGCGGCCGCCGCGCGAGACGAAGACGGCACGGTAAAGGTCCGTGCGGACCTCGAGCGTCGGGCCGGGCGGGGCGGCGGCATCAGCGGCCGGCTCGGGGGCGCCGCTGGCAGCGACGTCCGAAACCGCGTTCGGTGCTTCGGGCGAGCTTGCACTGGTGGTCTGCTGCGCGTCCGGAGCAGGCGGCGGCGCAGGGACCAGGAGCTGGAATCCGACCAGGATCGCCAGCGACAGGGCAAGGGCCAGGACTAATCTCGTTTCCACGCAGCCGCCTCCAGCGGCTGCAGCCTGTCCTCGTGGTCCCTGGTTCTACTGAACGGGATCATAGCCTCCCTCGCAAAAGGGATGGCATCGGGCGATGCGCCCGAGCGCGCGCGCGGTGCCGCGCAAAGGTCCGTATCGACGGATCGCTTCGGCAGCATAGCTTGAGCAGGTTGGATGGAATCGACAGCTCGGCCCCAGCACGGGCGAGATCAGCGTCCTGTAGATCGCGATGATCGCGAGAAGGAGGCGGCCGAGCATCTCCATGGGCAGACGACGCGCGGCGAACATCGCATCATCGTTCGCCGCCGCTGTCGGTGTCCCGCTGGAGAACGGCTGCCAACTCGCGTTCCACATCCTTGAAGCCCAGTGTTTCCGCGCCGGCTCTTACGATGACCACGATGTCGGAGCCCGGCTGCAACTTTGTCCGGTGCAATCGAAAAAATTCGCGGACTCGGCGCTTCACTCGGTTCCGCTCCACCGCGCCACCGACCTTGCGGCTCGCGGTGATTCCCAGGCGGGTCTCTCCGGTGGGACTCGGTCCCTGGAGGACGAGGAAGTGCTCTGTCGCTTGGCCGCGTCTGCCGCGCTGGAGTTTGAGAAAGTCCCTGCGCGAGCGGATGCGGTGCGCCCTTGTCAGCCGCTGGTCCGTGCTACCGATGCGCGCGCTTGGCCGGGGTCGTAACGGCAAGCCGCTTGCGTCCCTTCGCCCGACGACGCTTGATCACCAGCCTGCCGCCTGGCGTGGCCATGCGAGCCCTGAAACCATGACGGCGGCGCCGTCGGACATTGCTAGGCTGGTATGTTCTCTTCACGGTGGCAGTTCCCTTGGCGGTGCACCCTGACGGGCGCGCGGTCCCATGACCGCAGCCAGGGGTTTTTGTCAGCGAAGGGTACGCTTGTCAACGCACATCACCGGCTGGACATGGCGGCGTAGGAGGCAGGCGCCTGTCAGTCGAACTCGGGCTTGAGGCGCCGCCGGAACAGTTCCTCGAGCGCCTGGGTGGGCGGCATGTTTTCGTAGAGGACCTTGTAGGCGCACTCGACGATGGGCATCTCGACTCCCTGCCGGTCCGCCAGGTTCTTGACAGATCGCGTATTGCGAACGCCTTCGGCCACCATCCGCATGCTCGAAAGAATCTCGCCGATCGACTCGCCGCGCCCGAGTCTCAGCCCGACCTGCCGGTTTCGCGAGAGGTCGCCCGTGCAGGTGAGCACGAGGTCGCCGATGCCCGACAGCCCCGACATCGTCTCCGGGCGCGCGCCCATCGAAACGGCCAGCCGCATGATCTCGGCCAGCCCGCGCGTGATGGTCGCGGCTCGCGCATTGAGCCCGTAGCCGAGGCCGTCGGATACTCCGGTGGCGATGGCCATGACGTTCTTGACCACGCCGCCGAGCTCGACGCCGACGACGTCGGTGCTGCGGTAGACGCGCAGCATCGGCGCGTGGAAGTAGTGCTGGATGCGTTCGGCGACCTCGTCGGTCTCGGCGGCGGCCACGACCACCGCCGGCTTTCCCGAAGCGACCTCGACCGCGAAGCTCGGCCCCGACAGGCATCCTACACGCGTGCCGTCGCCGACGGCGTCGGAGATCACGCCGTGCATCGTCTTCAGGCTGTCGTCCTCGATGCCCTTGCTGGCCGAAACCACCAGCGCGTCGGGCCGCGTCTCCGACGCAGCGCGCTTCATCGTCTCGGCCATCGCGTGCGAAGGAACCACGGCCACGACCAGCTCGGCCTCGGCCACGGCCTCACGGAGATCGGTAGTGGCGCGCAGCCGCCGACAGAGCGGAACGCCGGGCAGATAGGCGCGGTTCTCGTGGTGCTCGTTGATGGCGCTGGCGACTTCGGCGCCGCGTGACCACAGTGCGACGTCGTAGCCTTTCTCCGAGAGCATCGTGGCCAGGGCAGTTCCCCAGCTGCCCGCTCCGATCACTGCCGCACGCGTGGTCACCGATGAATCACTCCTCGTCGCCGCCGCTTTCCTTCTCCGCTACCGGCGCAACCGAAACCACGTGCTCGCCGGCCTCGACGTCGAGCTTGACGAGCGTGACGCCCTGGGTGTTGCGGCTCATGATCCGCACGTTTTCCATCGCGATGCGGATCATCTTGCCGTCGCTCGTGACGATCATGACCTCGTCCTCGTCGCTGAGGATCTGCAGCACGCCCACGACCGGACCGGTCTTCGGCGTCAGATTCATCGTCTTGACGCCGCTGCCGCCGCGATGGATCAGACGGTAGTCGTCGACCGGGCTGCGCTTGCCCATGCCGTTGGCGGACACCGTCAGCAGCGTCGCGCCGGGCCGCACGATCTCCATCGCCACGACGCGGTCATCCTCGTCCACGTTGACGCCGCGCACGCCGCCGGCGCCGCGGCCCATCGGCCGCACCTCGCTCTCGTTGAACCGCGCGAGCTGTCCGCTGCGCGTCGCGAGCGCCACCTGGTCGTCGCCTGCAGTCAGGCGCGCGGCGATGAGCTCGTCACCGTCGGTCAGGTTGATGGCGATGATGCCGCTGGCTCGGGGGCGGGAGTACTCGAGCAGCGGGGTCTTCTTGACAATGCCCTTGGCGGTCGCGAACAGGACGAACGTATCTTCCGAAAAGTCCCGCACAGGCAGGAACGTCGAGAGCTGCTCGCCGGGCGCGAGCTGCAGGAGGTTGACGATGGCCTTGCCGCGCGCGGCACGGCCCGCCTGCGGAAGCTCGTGCACCTTCTTCCAGTAGACGCGCCCGCGATTGGTGAAGAACAGCACGTAGTCGTGCGTCGAGGCCGTGAACATGTGCTCGACGAAGTCCTCGCCCTTCGTCGTGGCGCCGACCTTGCCGCGGCCTCCGCGGCGCTGCGCGCGATAGAGCGAGACGGCGTTGCGCTTGATGTAGCCTTCGTGGGAGACGGTCACGACCATCTCCTCTTCCACGATCATGTCTTCGATCGTGATCTCGCCGGTCGCGTCCTCGATCTGCGTGCGGCGCTCGTCGCCATACTGCTTGCGCAGCGTCTCCAGGTCGGTGGCGATGATCTTGACGACCTCACGCTCGTCGGCGAGGATCTGCCGCAGCCGTTCGATAACCTTCTGCGTCTCGCGGTACTCCTCGAGAATCTTGTCGCGCTCCAGCCCCGTCAAGCGCTGCAGACGCATGTCGAGAATCGCCTGCGCCTGGATGTCGCTCAGGCCGAAGCTCTTCATCAGGCCGTCCTTGGCGGTCGGCGTATCCTTGGAGCCGCGAATGAGCTTGATCACGGCATCGAGGTTGTCGAGCGCGATCTTCAGGCCTTCGAGCAGATGCAGCCGCGCTTCGGCCTTGCGCAGGTCGAAGACCGTGGCGCGAGTGATGATCTCCTTGCGATGCGCGATGAACTCCTCGAGCATCTGCTTGAGATTGAGGAGCCGCGGGCGGCCCCCGACCAGCGCCAGCATGATGATGCCGAACGAATCCTGCATCGGCGTCTGCTTGTAGAGATTGTTCAGCACCACCAGCGGCACGGCATCGCGCTTGAGCTCGATGACGATGCGCATGCCCTCGCGGTCCGATTCGTCGCGAAGGTCGGAGATCCCGTCGAGCTTCTTGTCGTTGACCAGCTCGGCGATCTTTTCGATCAGCCGCGTCTTGTTGAGCTGGTAGGGGATCTCGGTGACGACGATGCGCGTGCGCCCCGTACGCTCTTCGGTCTCGGTGTTGGCGCGCGCGCGGACGGTCAGGACGCCGCGGCCGGTCTTGTACGCATCGACGATGGGCTGGCGGCCGTAGATGATGCCGCCGGTCGGGAAATCAGGACCCTTGACGATCCGCAGCAGCTTCTCGATCTTGATGTCGGGATCATCCATGACGGCGAGCAGCGCGTCACAAATCTCGCCGAGGTTGTGCGGTGGAATGTTGGTTGCCATTCCCACGGCGATGCCGGCCGATCCGTTCACGAGCAGGTTCGGGAGCCGCGCCGGCAGCACCGCGGGCTCGTGCGTCGTCTCGTCGTAGTTGGGGACGAACTCGACGGTCTCCTTGTCGATGTCCGCCAGCATGTCTGCGGCGATGCGCGCCAGGCGCACCTCCGTGTACCGCATCGCGGCCGGTCGGTCGCCGTCGACGGAACCGAAATTGCCCTGACCGCTGATCAGCGGGTAGCGCAGCGAGAAGTCCTGCGCCATGCGCACGATCGTGTCGTAGACCGCGGTGTCGCCGTGCGGATGGAATTTGCCGATGACGTCGCCGACGACGCGCGCCGACTTCTTGGGCGGCTTGTTCCATTCGTTGCCGAGCTCGCTCATCGCGTACAGGACGCGGCGGTGCACGGGCTTGAGTCCGTCGCGGACGTCGGGCAGGGCGCGCCCGACGATCACGCTCATGGCGTAGTCCATGTAGGACGTACGCATCTCGTCCTCGATGGTGACGGGAACCGGTGGGAACTTGCCGATCGGTGCCATCGGCTCAGACGTCGAGGTTACGGACGTTCAGGGCATTGTCCTCGATGAAGCGGCGACGGCCTTCGACTTCCTCGCCCATCAGCTTGTCGAACATCTCCTGCGCCTCGTATTCGTTGTCGAGCCGCACTTGCAGGAGCGTGCGCATCTCGGGGTCCATCGTCGTCGCCCACAGCTGCTCGGGATTCATCTCGCCGAGACCCTTGTAGCGCTGGATGTCCGTGCCCTTGCGCGCGTTGGCCATGATGGTGTCGTGGAGCTCCTTGAGCGTGGCCACTTCCTGCTCCGTCTTGCCGAACGTGACGACGTAGGGGGCCTTGCCGATGCTGGAGATGCCCGTGATCAGGCGCCGCAGGCGCAGGAACTCGGGTGACTCGAGCAGCGCCTTGTCGACCAGCGTACGCGAAGCCGCGCCGTTGAGGCGGCAGACGACAGTGAAGCGCTCGCAGTTGTGCTCGCTGTCCTGCGAATACTCGGCGTGCGCCGGTTCCAGCTCCGGGTGCTGCTGCACGAGCTCGGCCAGCATCGCGTCCACCGCCGTGCGCAGCGCCTGAGGGTCGGCGAGCAGCGCCGGGCCCATCGCGTCGGTGCCGGCCAGGATCGAAGTGACGTCGCGGTGGCGGCGCTTTTTCTCGAGGAGCTCGAGCAGACGGTCGATCTCGGCGAGTTCCTTGAGGACTTTCTTGAGTTGGTCGCCGGCGACGCTGCGTCCCGCGCCCTTCGACTTCACCTTGACGTCCTCGACGCCGAGGTCGATCAGGTAATCCGCAAGCGTTCCCTCGTCCTTGAGGTAGCGTTCGGACTTGCCGCGGCGCACGCGGAACAGCGGCGGCTGTGCGATGAAGACGTGGCCCTCGGCAATGAGCTCGCGGAAGTGCCGATAGAAGAACGTCAGCAGCAGCGTGCGGATGTGCGAGCCGTCCACGTCGGCGTCGGTCATGATGACGATCGTGTGGTAGCGAAGCTTCTCGACGTTCTTCTCGTCGCCGTCGCCGATGCCCATCCCGAGCGCGGTGATCAGGACGCGGATCTCTTCGGAGGAGATCGTGCGGTCGAAGCGGGCGCGCCAGACGTTCAGGATCTTGCCCTTGAGCGGCAGGATGGCCTGGAAACGGCGGTCGCGGCCCTGCTTGGCCGACCCTCCTGCGGAATCGCCCTCGACGATGTAGAGCTCGCTGCGCGAAGGATCGCGTTCCTGGCAGTCGGCGAGCTTGCCGGGCAGCGATGCGGAATCGAGCGCTCCCTTGCGGCGCGCCAGCTCCTTGGCCTTGCGTGCGGCCAGGCGCACGCGCGCAGCCTCGAGCGCCTTGTTGGCGACCTTGCGCGCATCGCCCGGGTTTTCCTCGAAGTACGTCGCCAGGTGCTCGTTGATCAGCGCTTCCACGAGGCCCTTGACCTCGCTGTTGCCGAGCTTGGTCTTGGTCTGCCCTTCGAACTGCGGCTCGGGAACCTTCACCGACAGCACCGCCGTAAGGCCTTCGCGGCAGTCGTCGCCTTCGATAGCCTCGTCACCCTTCTTCACGATGTTGTTGGCGGTGGCGTAGTTGTTGATCGTGCGCGTCAGCGCCGACCGGAAGCCGGAAAGATGCGTGCCGCCTTCGATCGTGTTGATGTTATTGGCGAAGGTGTAGACGTTCTCGGAATAGCCGGAGTTCCACTGCATCGCGATTTCGATCTCGATGCCCGAGCGCTTGCCCGAAAGGTAGATGACCTTGTTGTGGATCGGCTGCTTCTTTCCGCCCAGATGCTCGACGAAGGAGACGATGCCGCCCTCGTAGAAGAACTCCTGTTTCTTGGCGCCCGCACGCTCGTCCTCGAGCGAGATGCGTACGCCGCGATTCAGGAACGCGAGCTCACGCAACCGGCTGGCCAGCAGGTCGAAGCTGAACTCGGTGGTCTCGAAGATGTCGCTGTTGGGCAGGAAGTGCACCGTCGTGCCACGCTTGGTCGTCGTGCCGACTTCGGCGAGCGGCGCTTCGGGAACGCCGATCTTGTAGCGCTGCTGCCAGACCTTGCCGTCGCGCCGGATCTCGACCTCGAGCCAATGCGACAGCGCATTGACGACGGAGACACCGACGCCGTGGAGGCCGCCGGAGACGGCGTACGACTTCTTGTCGAACTTGCCGCCCGCGTGCAGCTTGGTCAGCACGACCTCGGCGGCCGAGACGCCTTCGGTCGGATGAATTTCGACCGGTATGCCGCGGCCGTTGTCGGTGACGGTGATGCTGTTGTCGACGTGGATCTCGACTTCGATCGTGTCGCAGTGGCCGGCGAGTGCTTCGTCGATCGAGTTGTCGACGACCTCGAACACGAGATGGTGGAGGCCGCGCTCGCCGGTGTCGCCGATATACATGCCGGGGCGCTTGCGGACGGCCTCCAGGCCCTCCAGCACCTTGATGGCATCGGCGCCGTAGTCGTTCGGGCCGGCCGTCTTGCCTATTTGCGCTGCCTTCTCTGCTGCCATTCGCCAATCAGCCTGGGCGCTGCCTGCATTGCGACGAGCCACCGTCGCCACAGGCCGCCATGGGGACCCGAACTCTCCTCGGAGAATTGATCGTAGGTATCAGTGACCCGCGCTGAAGTAAAGCCGAGACCTGCGCGCAGCCTCAATGATTCCTACTGTATTTTCAGCAGGTTACGCGCGAGCTGGCGGCCTGGGCGCAGACTAAGGCGGCTTCCCCGCCGGTGCCCTGTGCAGGCGGCGGCGGCGCCTCAGATGCGCATCGGCATGACCACGTAGCTGTAGCTCGGGTCGGCCCCTCGGATGACGCCGGGGCTCAGCTGGTCGCCGAGCCCGATCTCGACTTTGGAGCCTTCCGGCAGCACCTGCAGCACCTCCTGGAGGTAGCGGGCGTTGAACCCGATCTCCAGAGCGGCACCGCCGTACTCGACCTCCAGGTCCTCGCGCGCCTCGCCGACATCGGGATCATTGGCGCTGATTTCCAGGCGGCCGGGGCTGACACCGAAGCGGATGCCGCGGGCGCGCTCGCTCGACAGCAGGGATACCCGGCGCACCGTCTGCAGAAGCGCATCGCGATCGACCTGCAGGAGATTGGGGCTCTCCTTCGGCACCACCTGCTTGTAGTCGGGGAAGGTCCCCTCGACCAGGCGCATGCTCAGCGTGCAGCCCGGAAGGTCGAGCGTGGCCTCGCTCGCCGAGACCTTCAGCGTCACCGTCCCTGTCGTCTCCGGCAGCAGCTTGAGAACTTCGCTGAGCCCCTTGCGCGGAAGGATCACGCCTTCCTTCAGCGCCCCGCCCTTGGTCTTGCGGTCGATCATCGCGAGGCGGTGGCCGTCGGTCGCGACCATCCGCAGCATTCCCTTCTTGGCGCCGGCGTCCAGGTGCACACCGGCCAGGTTCGAGCGCGTGTCGTCGTGGGAGACCGAAAAGACCGTCTTGGTGATCATCTCGGCGAGCTCGGCGGCGTCGAGCTCGAAGGTCGGAGCGTCGGCGCCGTTCGGGCCTCCCGAAGGCATGCCCGGGTGATCCGCTGGGTCGATGCCGGCCAGCCGGAAGTTGGAACGGCCGTAGGAGACGCCAACCCAGTTGTTGTCGAGACTGCGGACGGTGATCTCGGGCGAGCTGGACTCGCGGACGATCTCGAAGAGCTTTCTCGCCGAGAGGGCGATGGCGCCGGGCTCGCTCGTCTTGGCGGGGCAGGTCTGGCGCAGGCTGACCTCGAGGTCGGTCGCGACGACGGCCAGCCCGTCGGCTCCGGCCTCGATGACCAGATTGGCCAGAATGGCCATCGCATGACGCCGATCGACCACACCCTGAGTGCGGCCGAGGAGTCGCAGAAAGTCTTCGCTGCCGATCGTGATGTTCATGGCCTGCGTCCGGATCCGTTCCTCATAAAAAAGGATCTCTTCTTATTTGCTGTTAATGGCTGGCCGCCAGCCCGGGGATATCCGGCTGAAGGGCTCGATGTTGCGAAGGAAATTCGCGCAGAGCCCTTGTGCGGTCACGCGCAAGGGCAGGTGCATAGCCCTTCCGCCTCGGCATGGGAAGCCGCTACCGCACCAGCCAGCGACATCTTCTGCAAAGCTTGTCCACGGCGGACGCGCACGGTGCTCTGCGCTCATGGCTCGCGCCGGCGCGGGACGCGCCGCAGCGGTTCAGACGCAGCCGATCCGCTTGCTGACGGTGTCCAGAAGAAGACGGAAGCGTGCATCCTCGCGACGTCGGCGCTCCACGGACTGGCAGGCATGAATGACCGTCGAATGATCACGGCCGCCGAGGTGGTTGCCGATCGCAGGATAGGACGCGCCGCCGAACTGTCGCATCAGGTACATCGCGACCTGTCGCGCTTCTGCAATTTTCTTGGTGCGCCGTCTCGCTTTGAGATCACCGGCGCGCAACCCGAAGTGAGAGGCGACGCCCTTCTCGACGGCGTCGAGAGTGATGACGCGTGCCTCCTCCGGATAGATGCCGGCCAGGAGCTCGGAGGCCAGCTGTCGGTCCAGGAGCCGCCCGTTGAGCGATGCATGGGCGCTGATGCGCGTCAGCGCGCCCTCCAGATCGCGAATGTTGGTGTCGACCTTGCCGGCAATGAATGCCGCGACGTCCATCGGCAGCTCGACGCCTTCGGCGCGCGCCTTGCGCTCCAGAATCGCGATGCGGGTTTCGACGTCGGGCGTTTGGATGTCGGCGACGAGCCCCCAACCGAAACGGTTGCAGAGACGCTCCTCGACTCCTTGCAGCTCGTTCGGGAACTTGTCGCAGGTCAGAACGATCTGGCGGCCGCTTTCGTAGAGCGCGTTGAAGACGTGGAAGAACTCTTCCTGGGTCCGTTCGCGCCCGGCCAGGAACTGGACGTCATCGATGATGAGCAGATCGACGCGGCGCAGCCTGTTCTTGAACGCGGGCGCCTTGTTGCGCGCGATCGCCTCGATCAGCTGGTTGGTGAAGTGGTCGGCCGACAGGAACAGGACGCGCGCGTCTGCATCGTTGGCCAGGACGGCATGCCCGATTGCGTTGGCGAGGTGCGTCTTGCCGAGGCCTACGCCTCCGTAGAGAAAAAACGGGTTGTACAGAGTGCCCGGCTGCTGCGCCACGGCCATGGCTGCCGCCCGGGCGAACTGGTTGCTGGGCCCGATGACGAAGTTCTCGAAGTCGTAACGGTCGATGAGCCCGCTCGGATTGGAGCTGCGCTTGAGCGTGATGCGCTTGCTCTTGTCGTCGGCATACTCCTTGAAGAGCTCGCCCTGCTGACCGCTGCCATCCCACGTGAACGTGAACGTGGTTTCCTTTCCATGCGCCTCGACCCAGGCGGTAGTGAGGAGCTCGAGGTAGTTCTCCTCCAGCCAGGATGCGAACAGCCGATTGGGGACGGAGATTTCGAGGTTCTCCCCGCTGAGAGAGACCGGAACCAGCGGCCGGATCCAGCTCTCGAACTCATCGTGGTCCAGTTGCCGACGAAGCGAGCTAACAGCCCGATTCCAAACGTCTTCCAACTGGCTACGTGAAGGAATCTGCACCTTGCATCCCGCCGGTTGCACACAGCTTTATCGACAGGTGTGGATAGCCAACGCCCGCGATGCTGCTCATTGCTTCGGATGATCGCCTCGGCGGTCCAATTTGCCGAGCCAGGGGAAGCTCGGCATCCATGCGGTTCTTACGAATCCGCCCCGCGTCGACAGAGGCGCTGTGTAATGTTTCGAAAAGCGTGATGCAAGGGATGCGAATGGAATTTTCGTAACGCCGCGAGATAACGACGTGTTGCCGGTGCATGCGCGTTGCGTGCGACGCTTACGAAGCAAGGGTGATCGAAAACCGATGCACGAAGACAAGCAGACATCGGAGATGTTGTTCGCGCGTGCACGCCGCGTGATTCCCGGCGGCGTCAATTCACCGGTTCGTGCGTGGTCATCGGTCGGTGGCGCGCCGCGCTTCGTCGCGCGCGCGAATGGATCACGCATCATCGATGTCGATGGACGCGAGTACATAGATTATGTCGGCTCGTGGGGCCCGATGATTCTCGGGCACGCCGATCCCGACGTGCGCGACGCCATCGTTCGTGCGCTCGACGACGGCACCAGCTTCGGCGCCGCGACGGCGTTGGAAGTGCGATTTGCCGAAGAGATCTGCGCGCGATTTGTATCGATCGAGCAGGTTCGCCTGGTCAGCTCGGGGACCGAAGCCACGATGAGCGCGCTGCGGCTGGCTCGCGCAGCCACGGGCCGCGACGCGATCATCAAATTCGCCGGCTGTTATCACGGACATAGCGATTCGCTGCTGGTGCGCGCGGGGTCGGGCGCCACCACCCACGGCGTTCCCGACAGCCCCGGAGTGCCTGCGCAGATCAGCAGCCTTACCCGCGTCGCTCGCTACAACGATCTGGAATCGGTGCGTCGGGTTTGCGATCGCGAGGTGGCGGCAATCATCGTCGAGCCGGTTGCCGGCAACATGGGCGTCGTTCCCGCCAAAAGCGACTTCATCGAAGGTCTGCGCGCCATCGCCGACGAAGTCGGCGCGCTGCTGATCTTTGACGAAGTCATCAGCGGCCTACGATTGGGGCCGGCGGGCTTCCAGAGCTGCAGTGAGGTACGGCCCGACCTCACCTGCCTCGGCAAGATCGCCGGAGGTGGATTGCCGTTGGCCGCGTACGGCGGGCGCGCGGATCTGATGCAGCAGATCAGCCCGGCCGGACCCGTCTATCAAGCCGGCACACTGTCCGGGAACCCGCTCGCCGTCGCCGCCGGTCTTGCAACGCTGCGCCAGTTGACGCCGCAAGTCTACGAAGAGCTCGAGCAGCGATCGGCAAAGCTCGAAGCGGCTTTGCGTGGCGCGCTCGGCACCCGCGCCGGCTGCGTGCAACGCGTCGGGTCGATCATGACTCTGTTCTTCGGTCCCGACCGCGTCGAGAACTACGACCAGGCGCTGACCTGCGACACCGAGCGGTTTGGCAGGTTCTTCGCCGCTCTCATCGACGAAGGCATCTGGGCGGCGCCGTCGCAGTTCGAGGCATGGTTCGTATCGCGAGCCCACAGCGACGAGGACCTCGAGCGGACGGCAGCGGCGGCCGCGCGCGCCATGGCCGCGACCGACTGACGACGATGGCAGCCATGCGTGGAAACGGCGACGGCCCCGAGCGCAAACGTGCGGCCTACCAGGCGATGGCGGTTGCCTGGAGCCTCGGGTGGCCGATCGCAGCGGGGGTCCTGATCGGATCGTGGCTGGACGGCTACTTCGACACCTCGCCGCTGTTCATCCTGGTGTTCGGCCTCGGGGCGTTGGCCGCGGCGGTCCGGCAGCTGATCGCCATCGGCACCGGCGCGCCGCGCGACCGCCGCTGATGCAGCGCCGCGCCGATCTCACGCGCATTGCAGTGGTGGCGGCCGCGTTGGCAGCGGTCGTTTCCGCGGCGGGGGCCGTCACCGGAATCGGCTCTGCCGCCGGCATCGCGCTCGGCGCAGCGTTCGCGCTGGCCAATTTTTATTTGCTTCGGTTGCTGGTTTCGCGCCTTATTACGCCCGCCGCCAGCGGGAAAGTGACGGTTTTCCTGCTCGTTGCGAAATTTTTTCTGCTGCTCGCGCTGCTCGCCGCCGTCTTCTATCAGGTGCCCGTCGCCCCCCTCTCGTTCGCGGTCGGCGCCAGCACTTTGGTGGTCGCGATCGTCGTCGAGGGGACGCTTCTCGGCGCGCCCATCGCTGCCGACGACAGCGATGCCGCTCGAGACAGCGACGCAGCCGAAGGCCGCTGAGGCTCAGAGGACCCGATGGAGCATCATCCGATCACGTGGCACAGCCTGATCCCGGGCATCAACGCGATTCCCGGGCACACCTTCCATGCCCTGTTCGCCATGGTGATCCTGATTGCCTGGGCGTGGCGCGCCAACCATCAGCTTGCCGCGGCGCGTGCCGCCGGAACGCACCTGGTTCCCGACAGCAGGCTGAGCGCGCGCAACCTCGCCGAGATCTTCGTCGGTGCGATGAAGTCGATGGTCGACGGCGTGCTCGCCGACCGCGGCCGGCCCTACATCGCGCTGTTCGGCAGCTTCTTCATTTTCATCCTGATCGCCAACCTGCTCGGTCTGCTGCCGGGGTTCTCTCCGCCCACCAGCAACTTCAACATCACGTTCGCGATGGGCGTGGCCTCCTTCATCGGCTTCAACGTCATCGGCATCCGGACGCAGGGGATCGTCAACTACGCCAAACACTTCGTGGGCCCGGTCTGGTGGCTCGGCGTCCTCATGGTGCCGCTCGAGCTGATCGACAACGCCGTGCGTCCCGTTTCGCTCGGCCTCCGACTCTTCGGCAACATGACCGGCGACCACCTGGTGCTCGAGATCTTCACCGACCTGACCAAGCTGGTCATTCCGGTGATCTTCTACTTCCTGGGCGCCTTCGTCTCGCTCATTCAGGCTTTCGTGTTCACGCTTCTCAGCATCATCTACGTCTCGCTGGCCATGGGCCACGGCGACCACGACGATCATGGCCATGGCCATGGGAACGCTCACGGCGATGCCCATATGGCGCCGGCGCATCACTGAGGGCCGACGGACACGCACGATCTCGCACCGCTCGCCGTTGTGGAAGAGGAAGAGGATGCGGTGACAGGCGAAACAGAAACGGTGTGGGGAAAATGGAGACAACGATGAAGAGGATCAAGACGTTTCTGATGACGACGGCTGGCGCCTTGCTGGCGAGCCCGCTGCTCGCGTCGATCGCACAGGCGCAGGATCACGGCGATGCGGCGGTTGCCGCAGCGGCCGGCGCCGGCGCGGCCGGCATGATCGGTATTGGCGCAGGCATCGCCATTGCCGGCGCGGCCTTCGGCTGCGCGCTCGGCCAGGGCCGGGCGGTGGCTTCGGCCATGGAGTCGATCGGCCGCAACCCCAACTCGGCCGACCGCATCCAGACCCCAATGATCATCGGTCTGGCCATGATCGAGGCCCTCGCGATCTACGCTCTGGTCATCGCGTTCTTCCTGCAGGGCAAGATCTGATTGCCCGGCGCCGTCGCGGCCCGGCAGAGCCGACATCGCCGGCGCCCGTCCATCTGCCGCGGGAGGTCCTGATCGGGCCTCCCGCGCTTTTTTTGAGGTGACGCCATGACCGCCGACCCCACCACCGCCCTTCGCGACTTCAAGCGCGAGTGCCTGCTCGACGAGCACCGCTCGCTGTCCTCGTTCGTCGAGAAGGAGATCGTGATGACCACCGTGACCAAGATGGTCACGATCTTGGCGTGGCTGCTTGGTGTGATGGTCGCTGCGCGCAGCGACGACAGCGCCGCGCTGCTTCCGCCAGTGGCGATCGCCGTGCTGGCGTTCTGGTCGGTCGATGCCCTGTACGCATACTACGGGGTCATCTACAAGATGCGGCGCCTGCGCGTGCGCGAGTGGCTCGAACTGCTGCCGCGCGCCAACGAGACCGAGCTGGCCGCGTGCCGGACGCCGGCCAATCCGTTCGACGGCCTCTCGCGAGATGAGAAGCTCGGAGCTCTGACGTCGACGGTGGCGAGCCCGGCTGTATCGGGCCTGTACCTGGCTCTGCTGTTGTTGCTGCTGCTGCAGCTCGCGCTGTGAGCGGCCGCAACTAGCCCGCCGCCGCTACGATCTGCTCGCGCGTCGTCAGAGCCTCGACGCGCGCACCGCGTGCAGCCAGCCGCTCCAGCCCGTCCTCCTCCTGCCGGTCGACGACCGTGACGATGAGAGAGACCTTGCCGCCTGCGGCCTCGACCGCATCGATGGCGGCCAGCGTCGAACCGCCGGTGGTCACGACGTCCTCGAGCAGCGCGATCCTGGCGTCGGGGCGGAAGCGTCCGTCCAGGCGCTGCGCAGTGCCGTGGTCCTTGACATCCTTCCGCACGAAGAAGCCATCGAGGGCATAGCCACGAGCGGCGGCAGCCGACAAAGCAACGCTGACAAGTGGTACCGCACCGACGGCCATCCCACCGACCAGCGTGATCCCGTCAGCGATCAGACGGTCGCAGAGAAGCTCACCGACGACTCGGGCACCTTCGGCGCGGAAAACGGTCTGCTTCACGTCGACGTAGAAGTCGCTCTCGCGTCCGGAAGCCAGGCGAAAGCGGCCCTTCCTGTACGAGAGCTGAGCGATCAGTCGCGGCAGCGATGCGGCGTCGATGCTGCTCATTCGCCGACGCCCAGGAAGCTTTCCAGGTGGCCCATGAAGACCTCGAATCGATCGTGATGCACCCAGTGGCCGGCCTTCTCGACCTCGGCGTAGGTGTAGTCGTGGAAGAAGGCGGCGCGGCCGTCTTCGACAGGGTTGGATGCCCAGCTTTCGGCGCCGCGCACCAGCAGCACCGGGCAGCGGATGCGGTCCCACAGCCGCTGCACGCCTTCGACATCGTAGCGATAGGGGCCCCACGCGCGGACGTAATTGTCGAACTTCCAGGTGTAGTTGCCGTTCTCCAGGCGCATGACGCCGTGGATCGTCAGATGCTTGGCCATCGCCGCCGACAGGTGCGGGTTGGCCTCGCGCATGCGCGCTTCGGCTTCGGCCAGCGTGGAGTACTCGCGCGGCTTGCGCCCGGGCAGGCTCTGCATCGTCTTGATCCAGTCCTGCATGCGCTCCTCGATCGGCTTGCTCTGCACGTCCTTGATGAGCTGCGGCGGCGGCCCGAGACCTTCGATGGCGCAGACCTTGACGAGGTTGTCGGGGTAGATGCCGGCGTAGTGGAGGACGATGGCGCCGCCGAGCGAATGCCCGACCAGCGTCACCGGCGTCTCCTCGACGTGCCGCAGGAGCTGCGCCAGATCCAGGACGTACTCGGGCATTCCGTACTGCGAGCCCACGGCCCAGGCGGAGTCGCCATGGCCGCGAAGATCAGGCGCGATGACGTGGTAGTGGCGGCGCAGCCGCTGCGCGACGAAATCCCAGTTGCGGCAGTGGTCCTGCCCGCCGTGGACCAGCACCAGCAGCGGCTTGCCCTCGCTGCCGTAGTCGACGTAGTGCAGGCGCAGCCGCTGGGAGAAGAACGAATGCGAAGTCGGTCCCATGCCGCCGGCTGCCTCTGTCATGGCTTCCTCAGCTCTTCAGCAGGTTGCGCGCGATGACCACGCGCTGGATCTGCGAGGTACCCTCGTAGATCTGCACGAGCTTGATGTCGCGCATCAGCTTCTCGACCGGATATTCCTTGAAGTAGCCGAAGCCGCCGAAGATCTGCACCGCGTTCACGCAGTGCTGCATCGCGTGGTCGGCGCCGAATGCCTTCGAAAAGCTCGAGACGATGGAGGAGCGCTCGCCGCTGTCGATGAGCCAGCCGGCCTTGTAGGTGAGCAGCCGCATCGCCTCCAGGTCGATCGCCATGTCGGCCAGCATGAACTGCACCGCCTGGAACTCGGCGATGGAGCGGCCGAACTGCTGGCGCTCCAGCGCATAGCGCGTGCATTCGTCGAGCGCGCGCTGCGTGACGCCAATGCAGATCGCGCCGATCTGCGGCCGCGTGCGATCGAACGTCTGCATGGCGATCTTGAATCCCTGTCCCTCTTCGCCGACCAGCGCCGACTCGGGCACGCACACCTCTTCCAGCACGATCTCGGCAGTGTCGGAGGCGCGCTGCCCCAGCTTGCCCTTCATCTTGTGCGCCGTGATTCCCGGCGTGTCGGCCGGGAGCACGAAACAGGAGATGCCGCCGTGCCGCATGGCCTTGTCCCTGGTCGCGAAGACGACGTACCACTCGGCCACGGTGCCGTTGGTGATGAAATGCTTGACGCCGTTGATGACGAACTCGCTGCCGACCTTGCGATAGGTTGTCGACAGACTGGCCGCGTCCGAGCCCGAGCCCGGCTCCGACAGCGCGTAGGCGGCAAACGCGCACTGGCGAGTGAGCGCTCCGAGGTACCGGTCCTTCTGCTGCTCGCTTCCGGCGATCAGCAGCGGGGTAGAGGCCAGATCGTTGGCGGCCATGATCGTGGCCATGCCCGCGCAGCCGTAATTGATTTCCTCCAGCACCAGGATCGAGTCGAGCACCCCGAGGCCGATGCCGCCGTGCTCGGGCGGCACCTCGAGGTTGAGCAGCCCGACCTCCCACGCCTTGCGCATCACGTCATGGGGAAATTCCTCCGCCTCGTCGTACTTGCCGGCAACTGGAATGATCTCCTGCTCCGCGAACTCGCGGGCAGTCTGCTTGAGCTGTTCCTGTTCGGTGGTCAGATCGAAAGAGAGCACGATGCGGGATGGCCTCCTTGCAGCCGCCGGCCATGTAGGCCGAAAATCCCACCGTGTCCATTTTCGCGTTCGTGATGGAAGTTGCGACGGCGCCCGCTTACGCTCGCGCCGCCGGGACGAGTGCGGCAGCGACATGAGCCCCACCCGAAGAACGAATCTGCTCTTGCTGCTCGGCCTCGTCGCCGGCGCAGGGCTGGCCGCAG
The DNA here is from genome assembly GCA_035626395.1 of Candidatus Limnocylindrales bacterium. Classification (NCBI taxonomy): domain Bacteria; kingdom Bacillati; phylum Chloroflexota; class Candidatus Limnocylindria; order Candidatus Limnocylindrales; species Candidatus Limnocylindrales bacterium. The sequence goes on from DASPNR010000007.1 coordinate 237,384, forward strand.
TGGGCATTCTGCGCGACGCTCACACGCAGCTGCCCACGGCCGCGACCGACGCCGTCGCGATCGTCAACGGGCGCGCCATTCCGCGCACGCGGCTGGAGCAGGCGCTGGCGCTCCTCGAGCGCGACCGGGAGCGGCCGGTGACGACGCAGGAGCGCCAGCGCGCTCTGGATCGCATCGTCGACGAGGAGCTGCTCGTGCAGAAGGCGCAGGAGCTCGGCATTCCCGAGTCCGACCGCAAGCTTCGCGCGGACATGGTAGCCGCGGTTCTCGACGCCGTTGCCGCGCAGTCGGACACCGAAGAGCTGCCCGACGAGCGCGAGCTGCGGCGCTTCTTCGAAGACAACCGCGCCGTCCTCGCTCCTCCGGCGCAGCTTCGCGTCGGCGTGGTGTTCGTATCGGCCGAACGCCATGCGGACGCTCGCGAACGCGCCGCCGCCGCCGCCGCTCGCCTTCGCGATGGCCTGCCGCTGCAAGATGTGCGCGCCGAGCTGGGCGATCCGCCGGCGCTGGAGGCGCCGGACTCTGCGTTGCCGCCATCTCGCCTGGCGGACTACATCGGCCCGACCGCAGCCACGCTCGTGCAGCAGATGTCCGTCGGCGACATCAGCGACCCCATCGGCGGCAGCGACGGCTACCGCGTGGTCGTGCTGCTCGAGCGCCTCGCGCCACAGGCGGACTTCCAAACGATGCGCGAGCAGGCGCTGGCCGAATACAGGCGACGGCAACGCGAGGAGAGGGTGCGCCTCTATCTGGATGAGCTCCGGCGGCAGGCGCGCGTCGAAGTGACACGCGACGTCGTCGAAGGAGCCAAGGTCGGGCTTGGGCCAGGACGATGACTTCCTCCAAGCAGCCATGAGAACCGGAGGCGCGCGGACATGGCGCACGAGCGTGTGCATAGGCGCCTTTGCACTCGTCATGACGGGGGCAGGCGGCGCCGCGGCGCACGAACGCAGCGTCAGCTACTCGACATGGGAGCTCAGCGGCGACGGTGCGAAGATCACGCTGCGAATCGGCGAGCGCGAGCTGACGCGGCTGCCTGCGGCCGCTCTGCCGTCGCCGCAACGTGAAGCCGGCCTGGCCGAGGCCGTGGCGAGCGCCCTGCGATTGCACCGCAGCGGTCAAGCCTGCCTCAACGGTACGCCATCGTTCCAGCATGCCGCGCCTCGCGCGACCGTAGCCGTGAGCTGGCAGGCGCGCTGCGCTGCGGCCACTGGCATGGTGGCGATCGAAAGCGCGCTGGCGCAGACGCTGGCGGCGCCGCACCACCATTTCCTACGCGTCGTGGGCGAGGACGGCGCCGCCCACGAGGCGCTGCTGCATGCCGAGCGGCCGCTTTGGCGACAGCGGTCCGCCGCGCCTCCAGCCACGGCCGTCTGGGCGCGCGCGTTCTCGCTCGGCCTCGACCACATCCTGAGCGGCTACGATCACCTCGCGTTCGTGGCCGGTCTGCTGCTGGCGGCGACGATGCTCTCGCAGGTGGCCGCCACCGTCACCGGCTTCACCGCCGCGCATAGCATCACGCTGGCGCTTGCGACGCTGGGATGGGTGCGGCCGGCGGGCGCGGGCGTCGAAGTGATGATCGCTTTCTCCATCGCCGTGCTGGCGGTGGAAAACCTGACCGTGGCCACGGCGCCGCGCGCCAGTGGCGCAGCGATCCGGACGATCGTGCTGCTGCTGCTGCCGGCCGCTGCCCTGGCCACGCTCGCAGACGCCGCAATATCGCCGGTACTGCCGCTGGGGATGGCGCTTTTCTCGGGCTGCTACCTCGCCCTGGTGGCGCGCTCGCCAATGGCAACGCGCCTGCGATGGCTCGTCGCTTTCGCGTTCGGGCTGCTGCATGGCTTCGGTTTTGCGGGTGCGCTCGTCGAAGCCGAATACTCGCGCGCGACGCTGGCGACTACGCTGATCGGCTTCAACCTCGGAGTCGAAGCCGGTCAGCTGCTCGTCGTCGCGCTGCTGTGGCCGCTGATCGCACTCATGCGCCGGCGGCTCCAGCGGCGCTATGACCGTGTCGTCCTGGAGCCGGCGTCCACCGCGCTCCTGGCCGCATCGACCTGCTGGTACCTGACGCGCGCGTTCGGCTGAGACGGTCCGTCCGTCGTGCCAGGCGCGGCCTCGAAGTCTGAACGCGTGCCGGCCGGTGCGCGCGGCCGTCAATCCAGCGTCACCCGCGCCGGGACGCACAGCCGGTCGGCCTTGCGCAGCGTCTGCTGCTCGCTGCCGAGCTCGCTGTCCACGTCCACGTCGGCGGGCTGGAACGGCGCAGCGCCCGGCACCTTTCGCGTGCGGAAGCAGGCGAGCGCGGCGGCGGCGTCGGCGATCGGGCCGGCCGCGGTTGCGGTCGGCACGCACACCGAGTCGAGCCGCGCTATACGTGCATCGCGCGCTCCGAGTCCGTCTTCGAGCGACACGGTGGCGCGGTCCAGCTCGCCCTCCAGCGCGGCGCGGAAGCACTGCAGGCGATTGAGATCGCCGTCGTAGGCCTGGCCGTCCACGCTCGCCGGCACGCAAAGGCCGGTGCCCGCGGCCAGAGTGACGGTCCCGTTGGCGAACTCGCTCTGCAGCGACGCGGTCTGGGCCTGCAGCGGATCGGACTCGCGCGAGCGGCGTGCCTGATAGCAGGCGAGGTGTGCGCCTTGCCGGCGGATGCCGCGGCCGTCCTGATCGGCAACGTTGCAGACGCTCTGCGCTTTCTGCACGACCAGCTCGGCGCTGTCGGCCTCGCCATCGACCTGCACGCTGACGCCCTGCAGCGGTTCGGTGCCGCGCGCCGTGCGCGAGTCGTAGCAGGCAAACGAGTCGACGTCTCCGATCTGCACCACCTGCTGGAACGTCGGACGGTTGATCCAGTGGATGGCGGGCGCGGTGGTGACGCCGGCGGCGCTGTGCCGCACGTCCTCGTCGGCGATCGCTCGTTTCCAGTCGGCAACCGTCGGGCTGCCGAACTCGGCCTCCAGAGCTGCCGCCGCATCCGACAGCGAGTCCCAGAGCGCGGCCCGGCAAGCATCGAGGTTTCCGCCGCCGCAGTACGTGCGCGAGAAGCTGCCTGCGACCGGCATGCCGAGCACCTGGCGCAGGTCCTTCAGCACGTGGCCGTAGGTGCCGTCCTGGAACGCCGAACCTACGTGGCCGCGGCGGTTGCCGTCGTCGAAGCCGATGCCGAGGTGGTCGATGGCGTGCCCGCTGCTCTCGTCGAGCACCGCACGCGTCAGCAGCGGCCACCATGCGTCGATGATGGCCGGCGACTGCGGATCGTCGTACTCGCCGCTGGCGTCGAAGTCGCGGCGATTGGCGCCGCTTTCCACCCACGCCTCCAGACGATCGCGCATGTCCTGGGCACGCGGATCGGCGCCCACGGGCGCCGTCTCGCCGAGCACCTGCAGCACGATCGGCAGCACGTCCTGACCGCGCAGGTCGCAGGTGCCGGCGTCCTCCATCGCATCGACCATGTCGGTGCGGTCGGTATTGCCGGCGGCCACCAGCGGCTCGATCCGGACATCGAACATGCGGCTTCGATACGTCGGCCCGTACGAGAAGTTGCGGTCGTTGACGCGGAAGCCCGGCGCCTGCTTGTTGTTCCACGAGGTCAGGTAGCCCTCGGGCGGATTCAGGGCCATCGGCTGCTCGGCCAGCGTCAGAAAGCCGGTCCAGTCGAAGCGGCCGTCGCCCCACGCCGGCAGGTACGGATCGACGCCCTGCGCACGCTTCGGGCACAGGCACGAGTGCTGGTACCCGATGTTGGTCGCGTCGATGTAGAACCAGTTGAACGTGTAGTCGACGTCGTCGCCCATGGCCTGGCGGAACGCCTCGAAGCCGCCGGCCATGTAGTCGGGGTCGTTGATGTTTCGAAAGCCCACCGCCGAGCCGAGCTCGTTGCGGTAGGTCGAGCGCAGCGTCGCGATCGCGATCGGCGTCCCGTCCTCGAGCGTGCCGCGCGCCATCAGCGGGCCGTAGTGCTCGGTTCGCTCCACGCGCCACGAGAAGACGAGCTGCGTCGGGCCTTCCGGCATGCCGCCCGCGGTCGGCTTCGTGACCTGCACGTGCTGGTAGGTCTCGATCGGCTCGCACACGCCGTTTCGCAGGTAGCCCATCGAGGAGGTCGTCGCGGTGCCGCCGCCGGGCTCGCACAGGCGGAGGACGAACTGGTCGACGTTGTCGCCGCCGGCCGAGGTCGCCGACCACGCGTAGTCGCGTCCGCGCCCGAGCTGCACGAACAGATCGGTGCCGGCGAAGGACACGCCGCGCGCGCTGATGCCGGGCCCGTGCACGTCCTTCTCGACCAGGAGCTGCGGGATGAAGTAGCCGGTCTGTGGGCCAAAAACCGCGATGGGGCGGCCGTTGCGGGTGTGCGCTCCCGAGATGAGCATCGCGTTGCTCATGCCGCCCGCGCCCAGGCCGAGGCCGTCGAGCCCGTCTTCGAGATCCTCGAGCTGCTCTTCCACCGGTGGCGCTTCCGGATCGATCGGCACGAGGCTGTCGCAGTCGACGTCGGGATGGGCGTCGGCGTCGACGGGCCCGAGGTCGTGCATGTAGGGCGTTGGCGTGCGCGAGGTCGTCGGCGCCTCCGGATCGTCGATGAAGTGCAGATCGTCGAAGATCGCCCGCGCTTCGGAGGCGCTGCCGAGCTCGGCCGCCATGCGCTTGAGGCCGCAGTGGTTGCGCAGCTCGCCGCCGCCGCCCTTGCCGAAGACGCCGCCGACCAGCGCCGCGATCGCCACCACGTCTTCGGGAACGAAATCCTCGAGCGCGATCTGGAGCGCCTCGTACTCGGCGGGACGCTTGCTCGCGTCCACGCGAGCCTCGCCGATGTAGGCGTTGATGCCGGCGATGTAGTTGAGCAGATCCTGCTCCATCGCCGGGCCCAGCGGCGAGCCGTTGCGAATGGCCAGAAGCTGCTCCGTGAGGTCTTCTTCCTTGTACGGCGCGATCGCCAGCTGCTCCATGTCCATGTGAAGGTTGGCCGGGGACGGGCCGAGAAACTCGGCCATGCGCGCACGGCCGACGTGGCGCAGGATGTCCATGAGGAACAGGCGGTCCTCGGCGGTGGTGTAGCCCTGCGCGAACATCGTCGCCTCGCGCGTCTCGCCGTAGATGTGGGGAACGCCGAAGGTGGCGTCGCGGATGACGGTGACGCCCGGCGTCGGAGAGTAGGTGCGGCCGATGTCATCCTCGCGCACGCCGAAGCTTGCGTCCTTGAAGAATTCGAAGATGCGGTCTTCGGTCAGCCCCGGCGAGTTGTAGACGAGGTCGCCGTACATCGAGAGCTGATCCAGCACGTGCGGCGGCAGCGATCCGCCTTGAGCCGCAATGGCCTCGGGCCCGTTGAGCACGCCGTCCTGGCCCGGCGGGAGGATGTTCAGAAAGCCGCCAGCGTCGCCGAAGCCGCGATAGCTGCCGGAGACCTGGGCCACGGCGCTCGTGACGAGGATGGGCGCCAGTACGGCGGCGAGCGCGATCGCGGGAATGGGTCGGTTCATCGGGCACCTCTGGAGAAAGGTTGTGTCCGTCGAGTCTTGGTGACCTCCCGACACGGCTGTCAACAACCCTCCTTCTGCGCCCGGTACCCTTTCGGGGTCATCGCCCTCAGCTGCTCCAGTCGCCCCGCCGCCTGCGCGTCCCCCGAGCAAGTGGCTGAAATCAAACCGAAAATATGGTCGCAGCCGAACCACCCCGGAAACGCATCCTAAAACGGCTCGAACGGCTGTAGCGCCTCCCGACCCCCTTGCTAGCGGCGAAAAATGCCTCTTACAGTCGTGTCAGCCGAGCTCCAGGCGAGGTTGCTCTCATGGGGGGGCCGGGGGCGGCTGGTTCGCCCGCGGCGGTACCGCGGAAACGAAACGAACGGAGGGGTTCTCCCATGACGACCGGCTCTGCCCTGCGTCGCGCGGCCATGCTGGCCGCTGCCATTCTTCTGCTGCTCGCGCCTGCCGATCCTGGCCATGCCGGCTGTCCCGGCGACTGCTCGGTCCCGGGCGGCGGCAGCGCGCTCACCGACTGCATCCTCGAACTCAATGGCCTGGGGCTCGACCCCGACGGCAACGGCAAGTCGGTCACGTGCACCGACGGCGATCCGGCCTGCGACAGTGATTCATCCGCCGACGGCGTCTGCCGCGTGCGCGTGGCGCTGTGCCTGAACAACGACGATCCACGTCTGGCCGAGTGCGCACCGTCGGATGTCAGCTCGGTGCTCGTGCGCAACGCGCCGCCGACCAGTGCTCGTCACGATGCAGGGCTTGCGGCGCTGCAGGCGGACGTCGATGCGATCGCGCCGACCGAGCAGGCCCGATGCACCGAGCTCGAGACGGTCGCGGTAGCCGTCAAGACCAGCTCTTCCAGGATCAAACCCGGGCGCAGGAAGATCGGCGTCCGCGCCTCCACCAGCGACGGCCGCATCGACTCGGACAAGGTGCGCGTGACGTGCCTGCCTGCCGCGCCGGCACCAGCGGTGCCGGCCTGCGCGCGCGCCAAGGTCATCGAGAACGCGTCCGAGCTGATTGGCGGGCAGCTGGCGCGCGGGCGCGTCGGCGACTACCTGCTCGAGAACGATCAGGTGCGGGTGATCGTGCAGAAGCCGGGCCGAGTCTTCTTCGGAATCGGGACCTACGGCGGCAACATCATCGACGCAGATCTGCAGCGGCCGGGCGAGCCGGGCCGAGACGCGTTCGAGGAGCTGATTCCCGGCATCAACCTGGAGAACACGTCGCACTTCACCGACGCGATCGTTCTGTCCGACGGCGCCGACTGCTCCCCGGCGACGGTTCGCATGAGCGGCGTCGACGACATCTTCGACTTCGTCAACGGCAGCTCCGCGATCCGCGACATGGGATTCACCTTCCCCGAAAGCGCGGACGACCGCGATCTGCCCGTGGAGGTGCAGACCGACTACACGCTGGAGACCGGCGACCGCTACGTGCGCATCGACACGACCATCACCAACCTCGACCCGGAGCCGCTCTCGATCTACTTCGCCGAGTACATCAACGGCTCCGGGCAGATCGAGATGTGGCGGCCGGCGTACGGATTCGGCGAGCCGCTGGCGACTACATCGTGTCCGGCTTCCACCTACCACCCCTGCGATACCGGCAACTGCGATCCCTGCAACTACATCGCGTTCTCGGGGGACGACGACGCCGCGGGCGTCTCCTACGGCTACATCCACACGGCCAACGGCACGACTGCGGTGACGGTGTCGGGCGTCGTCGTCCCCGCCCTTGGCCAGGAGGTCGCGGCCGTCTTTCTCGGTGCCGGCGCGCCCAACTTCCACATGGCGCCAGCAGGATCGGTCGGAGACGCGATCACGATCACGCGCTACTTCGCCATCGGTGATGGAACCGTCGCCTCGATCGCGGATGTGCGCAACGAGATCCAGTCGGTGCCGACCGGAACGCTCGCCGGGACCGTCACAGCGGGCGGGGTGCCGGTGGCGAACGCCGACGTCGCGGTGATCGGCAGCAATTATCCGTCGGGGCCCGACAAGAACATCGTGCTGCATTTCCGCACCGGCGCCGACGGCGCCTACAGCGGAACACTGCCTGCCGGCGTCTACACCGTCGAAGCGAACAAGGACGGGCGCCTGCAGGCCTCGCCGTCGCCGGCCTCCGACGTCCTGGTGGTGGCGGGCAACACGACGATGCAGCACTTCACGCTGCCCGAGCCTGGACGGCTGGCCGTCGCCGTCACCGACCAGAGCGGCGAGCCGATTCCGGCCAAGGTCCAGCTGGTCGGGTTCGACCCGAGCCCCGATCCCGAGAACGTGCAGGACGTGGCCGGTGCCATCACCAATACCACCGGCGTCTTCGGCGACGATGGCCCGGACGGCAGCACGCACGGCATCGCGTTCGTCGCGTTCGCGGACAAGAACGGCAGCACCGGCGTCCTCGACGTGGAGCCGGGGCAGTATCAGCTCGTGGTCTCGCGCGGGCCCCGCTATTCCGCCTTCAAGCAGCTCGTCACGGTGACCGCCGGCGCGACCACGAGCGTGGCGGCGCAGATCGCGCAGGTCGTGGAGACGCCGGGCTGGATTACGGCCGACTGGCACGTGCATTCGATCGACAGCCCCGACTCGGAGGTGACGCGCGCCGAGCGCGTGGCGACGCAGATCGCCGAAGGCACCGACTTCTTCACGCCTTCCGATCACGACTACCGCTCCGACTTCGGTCCAACCATTGCCGCCATGGGCGTCGGCGACCTCATCGCCACGGCGCCGGGCGCCGAGATCACGACGTTCGACTACGGCCACTTCAATGCCTGGCCGGTGCAGATCGTGCCGGGCGCGCTGCACGGCGGCGGCGTCGATTGGGGCGGCGCGGTGGCGGAGGCCGGTCAGGATTTTCCGCAGTACGGCAACTACAGCCTCTCGCCCGTCGACATCTACGCGATGGCGCACGCGGACACGCCGGGCAACGTGGTGCAGATCAACCACATGTACAGCCATTTCGACACGCTCGGGCTCGACATCGACACGGCCGAAGGCGACACCGGCCCGCCGCAGTCGCACAAGGATCCGCTCGCGCGGCGCCTCGATCCTTCCATCGCCAACCACTTCAGCGCCGACTTCGATGCGCTCGAGGTCTGGATCGCGTGCAACGGCCGCGCCGGCTACGAGGAGGAGTTCCTCGACGTCAACCTCGGCGATTGGATCAACCTGCTCAACCAGGGAATTCGCCGCACGGGCGTGACGAGCTCGGACACGCATGACCGCAAGCTCACGCAGATCAACGCGCACTCGTTCGTCGCGATGCCGCCGGAGCTGACTTCACCGTCCGCACTCGGCAACGCGGCGGTCGACGTAGCGGCCTCGGTGCGCGAAGGCCGAGTCGCCGGCAGCAACGGCCCGTTCGTCGAGGTCTCGTTGACCGCGGCATCGACCGGCGAGACCGCCAGCCTGGCCGTGACAGACAGCCTGCTGGCTTCGACCAGTGATGGAGCGGTCACCGTCGGTGTCCAGATCAGGAGCCCCCTGTGGGCGGAATTCGATCGCGTCGACTTTTACGTGGGAAGCGCCACCGAGCGTTACGACCATGACGGCGACGCGGCCACGCGCGAGCGCTATCGCGTCACGCCGACGGTCTCGAAGCTGGCCGGCACTGATTTCATGGTCTCCACCGTCAACGACTACCCCGCCATACCCGATGCCTCGCACCTGGAAGCGTCGGTGTCGCTGGAGCTGACCGGCTTGACCGAGGACACTTGGGTGATGGTCGCGGTGCGCGGAACCGACGGCGTCTCACGGCCGCACTTTCCCGTCTACCCCAACAGCCTCGACGTCGAAGGCAACGACAGCCTGGCGGCCTTGACCGACGGAAATCTCGGCGAAGGCGGCATGCTATCGTTCGCGTACACCAATCCGCTGTTCATCGACGCCGACAACGACGATTCGTGGACGCCGCCGGGCGTGCAGCTGGTGCCCTGAGGTCGCGCATGAGCTCGCGCAACCCAGCCCGTGCCTCGATCGCGCTGACGTTTTGCCTGCTACTGGTTGCGGCGGCGCATGCACAGGACGGCGCACGCGTCGCGGCGGTCGGCGGCGCGGCGGCGCCGTTCGTCGCGCCGGCCCCGCCTGGCGAGCCGTCGCTTCCCGATCCGGGCGCGCCGGCGGACACCGGCATCGCATCCGATCCGGAAGGACGGCAGACGGCGCCGTCGCCGCCGCGTACGCTGCGGCAGCTCGCCTCGCAGGCCCCACTGATCGCAACGGTGCGTGCCGGAGCGCTCCAGGAGCGCGAGCAGGGCCGCATTCGCGTCTACCCGCTGACCGTGGAGCGGGTGGTGCACGGGGAGAGACTGCCGTTTTCGCAGATTCTGCTGGTGGAGCTTCGCGGGGCGTCGACGCGGCCGCCTCTGCTCGTCGACGCCGGCCGCGCGGTGGTTCTGCTGCGACCGCTGCCGCAGGTGTCGTATCTGCGCGAGCACGTGACCGAGGCTCATGCATACGAGGCCGTCGGTGGACGCGACGGCGTCGTGCCGTTTGCCGGCAGCGAACAAGGCATCGAAGTGGCGGCTTCCATTCTGCGTGCGCGCGAGGCGCGGACCCCGCAGCAGATCCGAAACCATGCCTTCTCGCAGCTGGCCTCGTCCAACGGGCGCCTGGTGGAGGACGCGGTCCAGGAGCTCGCGGCAATGCCGGCGCTGGATGCGCTGACCCAGCGCGAGCATGCGACGCTTGCCATCCAGCTCAGCAACACTTCCATTCCGGGACAGACCCGGGTGCTGCTGATGGAGGCGCTGTCACGCGGAAGCGACCGGCGTCTGGCTTCGCTGCTGGCCGGCGCCTTCACGGAGACCGCGCGGCTGCTCGAGGCCGCCTTGCGGGCGCGTGCGCGGCTCGGCGCGCCGGCCGGCGCCAATGAGCTCAACGTGCATCTGGGCTCGCCCGATGTCGGGGTGCGCGCGGCCGCCGTGCGCACGCTCGCCGTCAGCGGCCATCCTTACGCCACCGCGATCCTCGCCGACGCCATTGCCGAGCACGAGCCTCGGCAGGTGCGTCTGGCCGCCATCGATGCGCTTGGGGAGATGCAGGACGCATCTGCCCTCGGCGCGCTGGCCGCAGGCTTCGAATCCGACGATCGCGGCATCAAGCAGGCCAGTGCACGCGCCATCCTGGCCAAGGGCGACGCGGCCGACGACGCCCTGATCGAGCTGGCTCTGCGAGGCACGTCGAAGGAGACGCGAACCTACGCAGCGATGCTTCTGCTCACGCGCCGCCCGCGCACGCATCCGAGCGTCCAGCGGCTGGCGTCCTCGCGTCCCTCGCCTGATGTCCTGGAGGTTCTCGAAAAGGGCATGCAGGACACGCACGCGCACGAGCACTGATCGCCTTGGCGCCCGCGGCCCGGCTGTTGCCACCGGGTCCGTCGATGCTAGAAGGCAGCCTTCATGCTCGCCTTCGTCATGGATGAGCACGGCCCGCGCCTGCAGCGCGATCGTCCTGCACCACAGCCGCGCGACGGATTCGTCCGAGTGCGTCTGATCGCCGCCGGAATCTGCAATACCGATCTGGAGATTGCGCGCGGCTACATGGGCTTTCGCGGCGTGCTCGGACACGAGTTCGTCGGTGAGGCTCTCGACGGTGCGATGGCGGGCCGGCGAGTCGTCGCCGGCATCAACTTCGGCTGCGATGCCTGTCGCTGGTGCGATCATGGTCTGTCGCGCCACTGCCCCGACCGCATGGTGCTCGGCATCCTCGGTGCCGATGGCGTCCTGGCCGAGCAGTTCGTCGTTCCCGAGCGCAACCTCCTCGAAGTTCCCGAAGGCGTCTCGGACGAGGCGGCGGTCTTCGCCGAGCCGGTGGGCGCCGCCTGCGAGATCCTCGAGCAGCTCGGGCACCTCGAGCGCGGGCCGGCGCTGGTTCTGGGGGCCGGCAAGCTCGGATCGCTCGTTGCGCAGGTGCTCACGGTAGGCGGCTTCGAAGTCGATCTGGTTGGACGCCATCTGCACTCGCTGCAGTGGATGAAGGAACGCGGCGTTCGTCTGGTGGGCGAAAGGCCCGACCGTGACGGATATGCCGTCGTCGTCGAAGCCACCGGCACGACGGAAGGATTGAAGACGGCCATCGCGTGCACGCGGCCGCGAGGGCACGTCGTGCTCAAGACGACGGTGGCGGGTGTGCACGAGATCGACCTGTCGCCGGTAGTGATCAACGAGATCTCCATCGTCGGATCGCGCTGCGGCCAGTTCGATCCGGCCCTTGATCTGCTCGCCGATGAAGCCGTCACGGTCCAGCCTCTGGTCGAGGCCCGCTACGGGCTGAGCGAGGTAGAAGCGGCATTCGCCCACGCCGGACGGCGCGGCGTGCGCAAGGTCCTCGTTCATCGCGACGTATAGCGGCCGCCGTCAGCGGCGTGCGCGCGCATCGTCTTGCGGTCGATCGTCGGCGCCGCGCAGCACCCAGCAACGCGTCCGGCCGAGGCCCTTGAGCTTGACCGGCCGTATCTCGCGCACGATGAGATCGGGCGCCGACGTGATCCGCAGCGCCAGCTCCTCCGACACCAGCACCGTGCCGGGCCGCGCCGCGCCGACCAGGCGGCTGGCCAGGTTGACCGTCTTCCCGTAGACGTCGCCTTCCCACGCCAGGATCGGGCCCAGCGCCAGACCCACCCGTACCTCGGGCAGCACGCTGTCGGCGGCGCAGGCTTGCGACAGGGCCAGCGCCGTTCTGGCGCCGGCAACGGCGTCGCCGTTGTGGAACATCACTTCGTCGCCGAGGATCTTGACGACCCTCCCGCCACGATCGGGAATTTCCGCGTACGCAATCGCTTCGAAGCGATCGACGATGCTGGCCAGCTCGCGCTCGGAGAGGCGCTCGCTCATGGCGGTGAAATCCACGAGGTCGGCGAATCCCACCACCGCGCCATCTTCCTCGCCCGCCTTCTGGCTGGCGGTGGCGGCGGTCTGCGAGATGGCGGCGAGCAGATGGCGGCGCCAGATGTAGCCGAGGAACGGCTCGTGGCTGGCAACGATCTGTTCCGCGATCGCTGCCACGCAGTCGGCCGCGTCGCTGTCGGAGAGGTCGGGAGATTGGACCGCCGCCTCGATCTCCGCCGCCGCCGACAGGACGTGCATGTTGGCGACGCGCGCGAGCGACTGCCCGGTGGCCCGCGCCATCTGCACGAGCACTTCGGGGTCGACGCTGCCTTTCTCGAACATCCCGTGCACGAATCGGAGGACGTCGACGTCGCGCCTCGTGAACAGCCGCTCGTCGTCGGCGACGGCCGGAAACCCGAGCGCCTGCCAGAGACGCGCCGCCTGCTCGACGGGGATCCCCGACATCGCTGCCACATCGCGCGCGCTCAGCGCCGGTTTGCCGAGCACGGCACTGCTGACGGCAGCGCGGACGCTGGTGGTGCGCAGGGTCATGCGCGCACGTTACCGCGCGCGCCGCGCACAGCGAAGGTGCGCGGCGCGAGCAAGATGGCGAGGCCGAGTGACGGCCGGGCCCTCCGCGGCGCGGACGGACCCGCCGGCTCGCGGCCCGGTGGCTGCGGTGGTAGAAGCCGGGCGCGCCGCAGCGGCCATGCGGCAGCGCCGACGCGAGGAGAAGCGATGGATTTCGCCTACACTGCCGAGCAGGAACGCTTCCGCAGCGAGCTCCGCGCCTGGCTGGAGCACAAGAAGGCGGAAGGCTCCTTCGCCACGCGGGAGCACAAGAGCCTGGATCAGGCCGTTGCCGACGGGCGCCGGTGGCAGAAGACGCTGTACGAAGGCGGCTGGTGCGGCATCCACTGGCCGCGGGAGTACGGCGGGCGCAGCGCCAGCCTTCTCGAGCAGATCATCTTTCAGGAGGAGCTCGCCCGCGCCGGGTCGCCACAGCTCATCAATCTGCTGGCTCTGACGATGGTCGGCCCGGTGATCATCGCCTACGGCACCGAGGAGCAGAAGAGCCGATATCTGAAGCCGATCCTGACCGCCGACGAGATCTGGTGCCAGGGCTACAGCGAGCCCGGCGCAGGCTCGGATCTGGCGTCGCTGTCCACGCGAGCCGTCATGGAAGGCGACGATTATCTCATCAGCGGCCAGAAGGTCTGGACCAGCTACGCCCAGTACGCCGACTTCTGCATCCTGCTGGCGCGTACGAACCCCGACGTGCCCAAGCACAAGGGCATCACCATGTTCATCGTCGACATGCACAGCCCCGGCATCGAGGTGCGGCCGCTCAAGCAGATGAACGGCGACAGCGAGTTCAACGAGGTCTATCTCGAGGACGTGCGTGTTCCGCGCGCCAACATCATCGGAAAGGAAGGGGCAGGCTGGGACATGGCTGTCGCGTTGCTGATGCACGAGCGCGCAACGCTGACGTTCCAGCGGCAGCTCCAGTCGCGCGTTGCCCTGCAGGATCTGCTCGACTTTGCCAGGACCTGGGACGAAACCGGCTCGCGCCCGGCCGACGATCCCATCGTGCGCCAGAGGATCGCGCAGGCCTACATCGACAGCGAGGCGATCCGTCTGACCGCCTTGCGCAACCTGACTCGCCAGCTTCGCGGCGGGCATCCCGGACCGGAAGGATCGATCGAGAAGCTGTTCTGGAGCGAGATGTTCCAGCGCATGCTGTGGAATTGCGTGGCGATGCTCGGCCCGTACGGCAATCTTGCACCGGAGGATCCGCTCGCTCCCGCGCAAGGCCGCTGGCCGCATCTCATGCTGTACTCGCGCGGGCGGACGATCGCGGCCGGTACTTCCGAGATCCAGCGGGGCATCATCGCGCAACGCGTTCTCGGCATGCCCAAGGACCGCTAGCGCCGGCCGTTTTCTCGCCTTGAGACAGCCTGCGCCCGGCAGGGTGTGGCGTTCCTGGTCCGCCGCGCGCCGTGCGCGAATGTCGCGCCTTTTCTACCCGCGGCAGCTCTCGACGGTCGCATGGTTCGGTCGTATCATCCGGTGCGCTTTCGGTCTGGTGGGGCCGTCGCCGCTGAGGGGCGACGGAAGCCAGGCCAGAAAGACGATTCTTGGTCGGGGAGTTTCCTTTGCGGTTCGAGACCATCGCGGCGCACGCAGCAGGCGTGGCGCCCGCTCTGCGAGGATGGAAGCTATCGTCGCGGCTGCCGTGGGCGGCCATGGTGGCGTCGGTGCTGTCGGCGTCGGCGTGCTCGATGTCGGCGCGACCAGCCGAGGACGTCGCTGCGGTGTTGAGCGAGGCCGAGCTGCAGCTCGTCGCGCAGTCGATCGACGAGAAGGTCGTGCAGGACGACCTGGTCCTGGCGGACTCGCGGCTGGACGCCTATCTGCAGCGAGTCGTCGCGCGCCTGCTGGCCGCGTCGGGCGAGAGGGTCGATCGCGTGCGCGTGCGTGTCATTCGCAATCCCGTGCTCGGCGCCTCCGCCCTCGCCAACGGAGTGCTTCACGTCCACACCGGTATCCTTGCCAGGCTGGGCAACGAAGCGCAGCTGGCGACGCTGCTCGGCCACGAGCTCGAGCACTTCCTCGGTCGTCACGCGGTGCGCGAGATGCATCTGCGCAGCAATCCGACGATGGCCGCCAGCGCGGTGGCCGGCGACGAAGGCAGCGAGCGGAGGGATGTCGACGCGGCCATCCGCCGCTTCGAACGCCAGCTCGAGCGCGAAGCCGATGAAGCCGGTCTGCGGCGCATGGCGGCCGCCGGCTACGAGCCGTCGGAAGCGCCGAGATTCTTCGAAATGCTGCTGGCCGACGAGATCGAGGCGGGAATCACCCGCGACCACCAGCGCGGAAACCATCCAGCCGCGCACGAGCGGCTGACGCGTTGCCAGCTGCAGGCGGCTGAGCTTTGCAGCGCGAATGCGCAGCGCCGGACGATCGTGGGGCAGGAGGAGTACGAGCAAGCGATCGCCGACATGCTGCTGGAGAACGCGCGCATGGACCTCGACCTCGGACGCATCGACCTGGCGCAGGCCGCCATCGAGCGCCACCTTCGCACCCGGCCTCAAAGCCGCCGCGGCCATCAGATGGCCGAGATTCTCGCCGAGGCGCGCGCGGCCAAGGCTGCGGCAAAGCTGCGCGCAGGCCTCGGCGGCTGACCGCGCTCACAGCATCTCTCGACTCTGTCGCGTGCCGCAGTGTCCTCTGCGCAGGACACGGCCGACTCTTCGGTGTCCGCGATAGTGGTCACCGTCACTTTTCCCGCCAGTTCGTGCCTTTGCGCCTCCTCGAGTGAAATCCGCTGCATTTCGCGCGGATCCGCTCGCGACGCCGGCGGCCCGGCGCGCGCAACCCTGGTGGTCCGGTCGTTGCAGAAGTCTGCTCCGGTCAGCGGCGATCCAACGACCGCTGAGCTTGGGGAGCAACATGAAACCGAGGAGCAACGATCCGACCTCACTCGCGTCCACATCGGCGGGCCACGGCGTGGCGGTTGCCAACCGGCTCAAGGCGCTCGCTTCGATGCAGGTCTTCGAAGGGCTTTCCGAAGACACCCTTGCGCACCTCGCCACGCGCGCACGCTGTCGGCGGTTCACGCGAGGACAATTCCTGACCGATGACGGCAACGAGCCGGCTGCCGTGCACGCGCTCGTCGCGGGCACCGCGAAATGGACGATGACATGCCCCAGCGGACGTGCCGATCTGCTGCTGGAGATCCTTCATCCGGGCGAGCTGTTTGGCGAAGCCGAGATTTTCGGCGGTGCATCCGGATCCTGCCAGGCCGTCGCGCTCACGGATGGCGAGATGCTCGTCCTGCCGGCGGGCGATCTGCCCGAGCTGCTCGCGCGAAATCCCGAAGTCGCCGTTCGCTGGCTCGAGCTCGTATGCCGGCGCCTGCAGCGCATGCGCCAACTCGCCGCGGACGCCGTCTTCCTCGACATCGGCGGCCGTCTCTACCGGCGCCTGCTCGACATCTGCCGGCTGGAGCCCGCGTCGATCACGCCCGGCGAGCGCCTGCATCACGGGCTCAGTCAGCGGGAGCTGGCATCCAGCATCGGAGCTTCGCGCGAGTCCTTGAACAAGATCCTGGCGACGTGGCAGCGTCAAGGCATCGTCACGGTCGGACGCGGCGTGCTGGTCATCAGGAAGCCGTCGGCCCTGGCCAGAGCTGCCGCATCCATCCAGGCTCACCCGTCGATGACCGGGCCAGGCGATGACGACAGGGAAAGCCTCTGATTCGGGAGGCCCGCGATCCAGCCCTCGCTGATCCGCCGCAGCGCTGATTCAGCGCCGACACGTCCGGTGACACGGTCAGCACCGACGGCTGCCCGGTACGCTCGCCGGCGGAAAAAACGAAGGGGCGCAGCCACGGGCCGCGCCCCTTCCTGATCTGCTCCGCTGCTAGGCGCCCTCAGCTCGCCTTGCGAATCCTGCGGCGCTCACGCTTGGCGTTGATGCTGTGCCGCCGCCCGTTCACGCGCCGGAACGGGAAGCGGTAGACCTGACCGGTCATTCCGCACTGCTGCGCGCGCGCGCGCCAGTCGCGCAATCCCGTGCGCAGATACTCCGGTTCCATGTCGAGTGCCTGACAGATGCTGGCGAACGAGAATGGCCAGCTCATGTCGTCGGATTCGAGCCAGGCTTCGACGTCGTTGTCCTCGAGCTCGTCGGTCATCATGCGCGGCTGGATGAATGCGCGCTGGAAAGACGCGATCGCATCCTCCAATACGGCCAGCATCAGCCGCTTCTCCGGAACCAGACAGGCTTCGGCGAAGATGCGATCGTAGAATTGAAGCGGCGTCATCGTGTCCGGCTCCACCATCGTCAGTGCCGGATCTTCGACGCATACCGTTTTGGATTTTTTCTGTTCCTGTACTGGCTGAGTCCCCGCTGCTTGTACGCTCATGCTCCTTTTTCTCCCCGCGAACCGCGGTCGCCGCGCCCCAGCAGCGAACCGTGGTCAGAACGAACCCCACGAACCCCAATCTTACCGTCTTACCCCGAGCCTCCCCCGCTAACCGGCAGCCTTCGCTTTCTGTCCTTCTTCCTTCTCCTGCCGCAGCTCCTGGATCAGCCGCAGCAGGAGCTTCCTCCGAAGCAGGACGATGAAGCGCTCGACCAGCTTGACGCCCGCAAGCGCCATGGTCGCCACCGTTCCCTCCTCCACCTTCCCCGTCACCCCGCGCGTGAACATCTTGAGCTCTTCGCGCGCGAGCCTTTCGATGGCATCGACGTAGATGGGGAGCGAGACGTGGTGCGGGATCAGTTCCTCGCGCAGTCCGGCTCTCTCCAGCTCGGACATCGTCTCCACCATCAGGACGTCGTCGCCCTCGATGTACAGCGTTCCCCCTCGCTCCACCGGCTCGAGCGCGCCCAACCGGACCGCGAAATCGAAGTCCTCGCGCTGGATGCCGTAACGCTCCAGGGCCTGTTCCACCGTGATCGGCAGCTGCCCCGGCGTGAAATGGATGGCCTCGTAGAACGTGCCTTCCAGGCCGAGCAGCGTATCGACTTCGCTCGGGCTGATGATGGCATCGTTCTGGTCGAGGATGGCCTTGATGACGTCGAGGGGGAGGAAGCGCTTCTGCTGAAGCTCCTTGATGAAGCGGATGCGCGTGACGAAGGACCGGTCGTAGTAGGCCATGTTGCGGCCGGTCTTGAGCGTGGGCGGAGGGAGCAGCCCCTCACGGATGTAGAACTTGATCGTCGCCGTCGAGACCGCCGTCTCTCTGGCGAGGTCCGAAATCCGAAGGAGACCGTCCGTAGACGGCTTGCTACGCAGCGTCGAAGGCATCCGAACAGCACTCACCCAGAAGGTGAGCAGGCCCGCCTACTTACTGAAACGTCTTCGAGGCTGTCAAGGAAAATGTCAGTGTTTGACCATTGCTGCGAGGCGTCATGATTGACTCGGCCCAGGCACGCGTCTAGGCGGGCTCGATGCCCACGGCCGCCTTCGATCTCGAGATCCGTCGCCGCAACCTGGAACGCGCCGCCGAGGGCGTCGCCGACGTGGTCATCATCGGCTGCGGCATCACCGGTGCCGGCGTGGCGCGCGAAGCGGCGCTGCGTGGCCTCGCCACCGTGGTCCTCGACAAGGGCGACTTCGCCAGCGGCACCAGCAGCCGGTCTTCGAAGCTGATCCATGGGGGCCTGCGATATCTGGCCCAGGGCGACATTGCGCTGGTGCGCGAGGCAGCGCGAGAACGTGCGGTTCTTCGCCGGCTTGCGCCACACCTGGCGCGTCCCACCACGATGTTCATTCCTACCGCCTCACGCGCCGGACGCATGAAGATGCAGGCCGGCCTGTGGAGCTTCGAGAAGCTCGCGGGCGATCAGGCGGGCGAGAAGTACGGCGTTCTCGATCGCGACGAGGCGCTTGCCGCCGAGCCGGGCCTCAAGAAATCGCCGCTCGCCGGCGCCGTCACGTTCCAGGAATACATGACCGACGATGCGCGCCTCGTGCTGGAAACCGTCCAGTCCGCGGCCGATCACGGAGCGTTGGCGGCGAGCTACGCCGAGGTTGTGTCCATCGACACCGACCCTTGCGGCCTTCGGCTGGGCGTCCGCGATGAGGTTTCGGGCCAGGCGCTGGTGGTGCGCACGCGCTCGGTCGTCAACGCTGCCGGCCCCTGGTTCGACAGGGTACGGGGGCTGTCCGGAGCGGGCGCGGGCAGTTTGCTGCAGCTGACGCGTGGCATACATCTCGTCGTGCGTTCCGAGCACCTGCCGGCGCGGCACAGCGTCGTGCTGAAATCGCCAGATGGTCGCTCAACCTTCGTGGTGCCACGCGGGAACACCGTTTACATCGGCACGACCGACACCCATTACAAAGGGGATCCCGAAGAACCGGGCGTGTCCGAGCAGGACACGGACTATCTGTTGCAGTCGGTGGCGGCGACGTTCGAGCAGGCGCCTGCCCGATCCGACATCGTCGGCTGCTGGTCGGGCGTGCGGCCGCTGCTGGCACAGGAAGGCAAGTCGCCTTCGGAGATTTCCCGCCGCGACGAGATCATGATCGGCCCCGGCCCCGTGGTCGCCATCGCCGGCGGCAAGCTGACGACCTATCGCCGCATGTCCGAGCGCGTGTGCATGGAGCTGCTGCGCCTGCTCGGTCGCACGCTCGATCCCAAGGTCGACTCGGCCAGGGTGCCGCTGGCCGGAGGCGGGGAAGCCGAGCAGCGCGCCGCGCGGGACGGCGCGCCCGGTCTCGCCGACGGCCGCCTTCAGGCGCGGCTGTGGGAGACTTACGGCGCCGCAGCGCGTGACATCGTCGAAGCCATCGCCGCCTCACCGGCGCGCGCAGAATGTCTCGGGGATCGCTGCGAGCTGACTCTCGCCGAGATCGAGCATGCCGTGCGGCGCGAGATGGTCGTCTCGCTCGACGACCTGCTGCGCCGCCGCTCGCGTCTGGCGATGTTCGACACGGCTGCCGCCATCGACGTCGCGCCGCGCGCGGCCAGGGTGCTTGCCAGCCTTCTTGGATGGGACGATGCGCGCACGCGCCAGGAAGTGGAGCGGGCGACGGGATTGTGGAGCAGCGAGCTGCGCACCGTGCGCGGCGCGCCGT
Organism: Candidatus Limnocylindrales bacterium; assembly: GCA_035626395.1. Taxonomy (NCBI): domain Bacteria; kingdom Bacillati; phylum Chloroflexota; class Candidatus Limnocylindria; order Candidatus Limnocylindrales; species Candidatus Limnocylindrales bacterium. The sequence goes on from DASPNR010000007.1 coordinate 257,278, forward strand.
AGCGCCGCTTGCACGGCAGAGGGGAACGCATGAGCAATTCGCAAGAGCTGGCCGCCGCGCTCCGGCGTGATGTGGCCGGCCTGGAGGTGGTCGAGGATCCTTCGGCCATCGAGGCGCGCAGCCGTGACTACTGGATGCGCTCGCTGCTCGAGTCGCGGCTGCACGGCGCACCGCGCGCGGCCGCGCTCGTGCGGCCGGCCAGCGCGGCTCAGGTAGCCGACGTGCTGGCGTTCGCCGATCGCACGCGCACGCCGGTGACGCCCTACGGCCTCGGCTCGGGCGTGTGCGGCGGTGTGCTCGCGCAGGGCAACGAGATCATCCTCGACCTGTCGCGCATGGATCGCCTGCTGGCCGTCGACGAGAACACGCTGACCGCGACCGTGCAGCCGGGCATGCGCGGCTCGGACTACGAAGATGCGCTGGCTGCGCGCGGCTTCACGATGGGGCACTGGCCGCAGTCGATCGCGATCTCGTCGGTCGGTGGGTGGTGCGCGACGCGGGCATCGGGCCAGCTGTCGACGTTGTACGGCAACATCGAGCAGATGCTGCTCGGAGCGGAGGTGGCGCTGGCCGGCGGCAAGCTGCTGCGCCTGCCGCCGGTGCCGCGGTCGGCCACCGGGCCGGATCTGAAGCACCTGTTCCTCGGCAGCGAGGGCACTTTGGGAGTCTTCACCGAGTTGACCTTCCGCATCCATGCCGCTCCCGAGAAGAAGCGCGGAAGCGCTTTTGTCCTGCCGAGCGTGCGCGCCGGCCTGGAGGCGCTGCGCAAGGTGATGCGTTCGGGATGGACGCCGGCCGTCACCCGCCTCTACGACGAGATCGAAGCCGGCCGCAATTTCGCCGGCGTCGCCGGCGGCAAGCCGGTGCTGCTGATCATGAGCGAAGGCGCCGCATCGCGAGTCGACGCCGAGGCGGCGGCCATCGCCGCCATCGTGGCCGGCGAGGGCGGCAGCGATCAGGGCGAGGAGCCGGTGCTGAGCTGGCTCGAGCATCGCAACAAGGTGCCGACGTTCGAGCGCCTGCTCGATCAGGGCCTCGTCGCCGACACCATCGAAGTGGCGATCGACTGGAACCGCATCGGCGACCTGTTCGAGGCCGTGACCGCGCGCGGCGCCCGCATCGAGAGCGTCTTTGCGATGTCCGGCCACGTCTCGCACTGCTACACGCAGGGCGCGAACATCTACTTCACGTTCGTGGCCGCCCAGAGCGACCTCGCGGCCGCCGTGCGCACGTACGACGAGGCGTGGAAGACCACCATCGAGACGACCATCGAGCTTGGCGGGACCATCGCCCATCACCACGGCATCGGCCGCGTGCGCAAGCCGTACATGACGCGCGAGCTGGGCGAGGGCGTCGAGCTGCTGCGCGCGTTGAAGAGAACCTTCGACCCCAACGGCATCCTCAACCCGGGAGTGCTGGTGGACGCGTAGAGGCGGGAGATGTCGCACTTCGTCATGGCGATCGACGCCGGGACGACCGGAGTGCGCGCGGTCGTCTTCGACCGGGCGGGTCATTCGGTCGCATCGTCCTACCGCGAGCTGCGCGCACACTATCCGCGCCCGCAGTGGGTGGAGCAGGATCCTTTGGAGCTGTGGGAATCGACGCGCACGGTGATGGGCGAGGCCATGACCAGGGCGCGGGCGGTTCCAACCGACATCGCAGCCATCGGCATCACCAATCAGCGCTCCTCGGTCGTCGCCTGGGACGGCCCGTCCGGGCGCCCGCTCAGCCCGTTGCTGGTCTGGCAGGACACGCGCACCGGCGAGCGCTGCGCCGAGCTGCAGGCGCTCGGCTTCTTCATCACGCCGATGATGGCCGCCTCCAAGGCGGAATGGATCCTGCGCAACGTGCCCGAGGCGGCTTCGGCGGCCGCGCGCGGGCACCTTCGCCTGGGCATGCCCAACAGCTTTCTGGTCGCGTGCCTGTGCGGCGACATCAACGTCAGCGATCACGGCAACGCCAGCCCGACCGGAATGTACTCGTACTTCCACAACGTCTGGGACCGCGCGCCGCTGGCGGCGCTCGGGCTCGAGGAAAGCTGGCTGCCGCGCCTGGTGGACTCGAGCGGTGAGATCGGACGCACGAAGGACGGCGTCTTCGGCGCGTCGGTTCCGGTGGCCGGCATGGCAGGCGACCAGCAGGCCTCGCTGTTCGGCCTGGCGTGCGTGGAGGTCGGCCAGACCAAGTGCTCCTACGGCACCTCGGCCATGATCACCGTGAACTCGGGCGAATCCGTCGCGCTCGGCGGCCCCGGAACCTATCCGGTCGTTGCATGGTGCTACGACTCGCGCACGTTCTTCAGCCTGGAGGGGCAGGTGGTGACCTCCGGCGCCGCCATCCAGTGGCTGCGCGACGGGCTGGGCCTGGTAGCAAACGCCTCGGAGACCTCGGACCTCGCCTTCAGCGTGCCCGATTCGGCCGGCGTCTGGGCCGTCCCTGCATTCCAGGGCCTGGGCACACCGGTCATGCGAGCCGAGGCCAAGGCGATGATCGGCGGCCTCTCTCGCGGCACGACGCGCGCCCACATCGTGCGCGCCATGCTCGAAGGCATCGCGCATCGCGTGGCCGACGTCGCCGACAGCCTGCACGAAGGCGTACCCGCCGCCGACACCGTGCGCGCCGACGGTGGCGCCAGCCGCAACGATTTTCTGCTGCAGTGCCAGGCCGACCTGCTCGGCGTGCGCGTCGAGCGCTCGCTGGTCAGCGACGGAGCGGCGCTGGGCGCGGCGCGCCTGGCCGGCATCGGCGTGGGGTTCTGGCCGCGCGAGGAGGCGGCGCACTGGGAGACCGAGCGGGCGTTCGAGCCGCGCATCTCCGCCGACGAGCGGGCCGAGCGCCGTGAAACGTGGAAGAAGCGAGTGGAGCTGGTGCTGAGCGCCATCGACTGACGCCGGCGGCGGTACGCAACCCAATGCCTCTTCAGCTGGTCATCTTCGACTGCGACGGCGTGCTCTTCGACTCCGAGCACGCCAACGTCGCCTTCTACCAGGAAGTGCTGCGCCTGTGCGGCGAGCCTCCGCTGTCGCAAACCGATGAAGCCGAATGCCACGCGCTGGCCACCGCCCAGCTGTTCGAGAAGTTCTACGGCGATCGGCCCGAGCTGCTCCAGCGCCTCGTGTCCGCGGCGAGGCAGCTCGACTACGGTCCGTTCTATCCGCTGATGCGCCCCCGACACCGCCTGCGCGAGATTCTGACCGAGCTGCGCACCAGCTACCGCACTGCCATGGCCACCAATCGCGGCATGACCACCAGGGGCGTTCTTGCGTTCTTCGAGCTCGCCGACCTGTTCGATCTGGCCGTCGGCGTCCTCGACGTGCCACGCCCCAAGCCGCATCCGGACATGCTCGAGCGCTGCCTGGAGCATTTCGGCCTGCGGGGGCAGGACGCCGTCTATATCGGCGATCAGCCCGGCGATCAGCAGTCCGCCGTCAGCGCGGGCATCCGCTTCATCGGCATCGGCCCGATGGCGGAGCGCGCCGAGCTGTCCATCGCCTCTCTCGCAGAGCTGCCCGAGCTGCTCGCGCGCCTCTAGCCGTCACGGCTGGAGATGGACGATCCGATAGATGCGCCCGCCGCGATCATCGGCGACGTAGAGCGAGCCGTCCGGTCCGACTGCCAGGCCCGTCGGCCGATGCGGCCCGGCGGGATTGACGCCGAAGCCGCTGGCGAAAACCTCGTGCGCGCCGGTCGGCTTTCCGCCTTCGAACGGCACGTAGACGACGTTGTAGCCCGCCTGCGGAAGCGGTGCGCGGTCCCACGAGCCGTGGAAGGAGACGAAGGCGCCGGCGCGATACCTCTCGGGAAACTGCTCGCCGGTGTAGAACTCGATCTCGATCGGTGCCCAGTGCGCCGGCAGCGCCACGGCGGCGTCCTTCCTCTGTGCGCAGCGGCCGACGGTCTTGCCGTCGCCGCCGTATTCCGGAGAGAGAATCTTCTTGCCCAGCTGCAGGTCGTGGAAGCAGTAGGGCCATCCGAAATCGTCGCCTCGCTGCAGGTGCACGAGCTCCTCGGCCACCTTCTCCGCGTTCTGCTGCGGCGTGTAGAGCGTCGGCCACAGCATGCTCAGGCTGTCGCGCCCGTGCGTCACGCCCCACGGCTCGCCGGTTCCCGGCTGCACGGTCAGCGCCACGGTGTTGCGCAGGCCCGTCGCGAAGCGCTCGCCGTCATCCTGGCGCTGGCCGGTTCGCATTGCATCGAATCGCCAGATGCCGCCGCTTCGGCCCAGCAGCGGACACGGGTCACGGCCAGGCACGCCCGGCGCCCGGTCGGGATCCTGGCAGGAGTTGGACGGCGCGCCGATGTTGACGAAGAGGGAGCCCGCGTGCGGTCCTTCGGCAGCGATCGCGATCGATTTGGCCGCGTGCTGGCGCAGGTTGACGAGCCCTCCGACCACGACCTCCCCGGCGCCGGTTGGCGCATCCTGGCCCGGTTTCCACGGCCAGCGCAGCACTGCATCGTCGCTTGCGAAGTACAGGTGGTCCGCGTGCAGCGCGATGCCCGTCCCGCCGGCGCCCGGCACGCGCGAGCGCTCCTCGGCCTTTCCGTCCCCGTCACGATCTCGAAGGATCAGCACTCCGCCGTCTGCGTCGGCTGCAACGATCTCTCCCACCGAAGAAACCGCGAGGTGACGAGGCTTGCCGACTGCATCCGCGACGACCAGCGCGCAGAAACCGGAAGGAAGAGTCAGCCCGGCATTGTCTCCGTCGCACGCCGGTGCGGCTGCGGCGCCGGCGCCGGCCACGACCGATGCGCCCGCAATCAGAGCGGCGCCCAGGAGGCGAAAAGAGTGCTTCATAGGCCGCGCGCGCCGAGCTCGTTGAGGCGATCGATGAGCTTGCGCAGGCGGCCGAAGCCGTGCTTGTCGAAGTCGAGCGCCAGACGGGGCAGCGACGCGTGGCGCGGCTCGTCGGCTTCTTCCTTCATCGCGCGCACGCGCCGTATGGGCCTTCCGCCCAGAATGTCGCCGAACTCGCTCGACAGCGTGGCCAGCACCTCGTCGCCGACGTCGTGCTGCAGCCTCATGATCGTGCGGCCGCGGATCGTGCGCGTGGAGTGGTAGACGCTGTAGAACCGGGTGATCTCTCTGACGGCTGCATCCACGCTGTCGGCAAGCCTGTAGAGGTTCAGATCGTACTCGCTGATCAGGCCGCGTCCGAGCAGATCGCGCCGTATGTACCGGTCCCACTCGACCCAGTAGCTGCTGCCGGGGACATCCAGGCACACGATCGGAACCGGCCGGCTCTTGCCGGTCTGCACCAGGGTCAGCGTCTCGAAGCCTTCGTCATGCGTGCCGAGGCCGCCGGGGAACAGCACCACCGCCGAGGCCTCCTTGAGGAAGAACAGCTTGCGCGTGAAGAAGTATTTGAACTCCAGGAGCTTCGGGTCGCCGCGCAGCGGTTCGGCCGGCTGCTGCTCGAACGGCAGCCGGATGCCGACGCCGAAGCTGCGGTCGGGACCGGCGCCTTCGACCACGGCCGACATGATGCCTGGCCCGCCGCCGGTGATGACCATGAAGCCCGCCTGCGCGATCTGCCGGCCGAACTCGATTGCCATCTGGTAGATCGGCTCTTCGCGCCGCGTCCGCGCCGAGCCGAACGCCGTCACCTTCCGCTCGTGAGGAAACGGCCGAAAGATCGCCATCGCGCGGCGAAGCTCCGAGACCGCGGCCGCCAGGAGCTTCAGATCCGCGACGTCGGTGCCGTCGGCGACCAGCCCGATGGCATCATCCAGCATCGCCTCCAGGATGCGCCCCGCACGAGGGTCGGCGTGATCGGTATGGGCGGACACCATGCGCTGGAGCAGCGCGACGTGAAGCGGATTTCCGATGTTCTCGTCCGAAGCCATCGAGGACCTGGGCAGGCGGCCGCCGGAGGAACCATTGTTCGCCGCGGCCGGCAAGGGTGCAATGCGGTTCGAGCCTGATAGCATGCGAGAGGCCGCGCTGCGCCATCCGGTGGCCGCGCGCGCACGCAGCGCATCAGTGGATCGTTCCTCGGCAGTGGTGCTGGTCGCCCGTCTTCTGGTGTACGCCGCGCTTGGCGCCGGCGCGTTCCAGATGCTCGTGATGGCCGGCAGCGGCGGCGACATCCGCTGGCTGGTTCGTGACGACGGACCTCTGGAGCTTGCCGAGCTGGTGGCCATCGTCCTCACCGCCGTGCTGTTGTTCCTGCTCGCGCGCGAGCGCGAGCACATCGCCAGCATCCTGCGGGTGATGGGAGCATTCGCATTGATGGCGGCAGCGCGCGAGCTCGACAACCTGACGCTGGAGCTGGGCTGGCGCCACGCCTACAAGGTCCTTGCCCTGCCTGCGGCCGCCTACGCTGCTTGGCTGCTGGTGGCCAAGCGGTCGGTGCTCGGGCGCGAGCTCATCACGTTCGCTCGCAGCCCTGGCTTCACGCTGATCGCCACCGGCTTCTTCGTCGTCGTCATCTACTCGCAGATCCTCGGTCAGAAAGTGTTGTGGCAGGCGGTCGTGGGTGCCGACGCCTACCGGCCCGTCAAGGATCTGGTCGAGGAAGCCTCCGAGCTTCTCGGCTATCTCCTCATCGCTTTCGGCGCCGCCGAGGCTTGTCTGAACGGCGACGCGGATTGACGGCGTACCTCGGCACGACGATGCAACGCGAGCAGACGGCGGCGGCCGCAGCGCTGGCATTCTCGCTGGCGCTGCACGGTCTGGTGATGGCTCTGCTGGCGATGATGCGATCGCAGCCGGTGCCGCTTTTCGACGCGCGGCCGGTCCCGATCCAGGTGGCGATCCTCGATGCCGGCACCGAAATCGCCGGCCCGGGCAAGAAAGGCGCGATGCTCATCGACGGCGCGCCGCCTGCGCCTGCGCCGCAGGCGCAGGCAGCGCCGATCGAGCAGGCGTTGCCGGAGCCGGCAGAGCAGCAGCCAATGCCGCCGCCGGTTGAGGTGCCGCCGAAGGTTCCCGTCGAGACGAGCGAGCCCGCGCCGAAGCCGGCGCCAGTCAAGATGCCCGCCCGAAAGCCGAAATCCGAGGTGGCGTCTCCCAAGGCTCCAGCCGCGTCCAGACCCGCCGGCGACGCACGGCCGCTGCCGCTCAAAAAGCCCGCGGCGCCGCCAACGAGCGGCCCGGCCGCTCCGGGCTCAACCGCCGTGCCGCCGCCGGCAGGGGCCGCGTCGTCCGCGCCATCGGCTGGCGCACCTTCGGGCGCGCCGCTGCCGCCTGGCGCGATCGCCGGAGGAGGCGGGAGCGGTGTGCGCGGAGGCACGGCGACCGCGCCGCAGTGGGCGCCATCGGCGCGCGCCAGCTACGAGCAGCGCTTCTCGGCGTGGATCCAGCGCTTCAAGCAGTATCCCGTGCTGGCGCAGCGTCGTCATCTGGAGGGGTCGGGCCGGATGATGATCCGCATCGACCGCCGCGGGCGCGTCGTCTCCCGGGCCATCGAGCAGTCCAGCGGCGAGCGGCTGCTGGACAACGCCGCGCTCGAGATGGTCGACCGCGCCAATCCGTTCCCGGCACTGCCGGACGAATACCCGCACGAGACATTCGTGGTGCGGTATTCGTTCGATTTTCATCTCCGCTAAGGTGGCATCATGGAGATCAAGAGCTCGGCCCACTGGAAGCGCTGCGGCGTCTGCAAGCGCGACATCGGCTTCGACAAGCTGTTCTACGAGTGCAGCGTTTCCACCTGCAACACGGGCAAGCACCCGCCGGCCTTCTGCTCCATCAATTGCTGGAACCAGCACGTGCCGGTGATGCGGCATCGAGATGCGTGGGCCGATCAGAAGCGCTCGCCGACGCGCGACGAATGGGAGCGCGACCAGGCTGCCGAGGCACGCGACGACACGAGCAGCCGCGATGCACCCGCGCCCGCGCCGGTGCGGCGAATGATCATCGAGAAGAAGCCGGAGCCGGCGCTGCCGGCCAAGCAGGAGGCCGAGCTCGAGATCCTGGTGGTGGCGTCCAAGGTGAAGGCCTACATCCGCGCACGCTCGGGAATGAATACGTCGGATGCGGTGATGGAGAAGCTTTCCGACGCCCTTCGCGACATGTGCGACAAGGCCATCGATCACGCCCGCTTTGCCGGTCGCAAGACCGTCATGGATCGCGACTTCACCGGCCCGCGCTGAAACCGGCGCTGTAGGCTGCGATCAGTAAACCGCCGCGACCTGGACGCGCGCGGTCTCGAATCTCGGCAGCTCGGCGGAGACCAGGATCATCCGAAAGCTGTCGCGCGCGCCGGGCGGCAGCGGCTCGACCTCGCCGGCATCGCCATCGCCGGGCGCAGCCAGCGCTTCGGCCGCGCGATTGAATCCATCTTCGCGATACACGACCTGACCGCGCTCGTCGACCAGCTCGAAGCGCAGCCGAACGTGATGCACTTCGGCGCGTGCGGTGTTGCTCAGGCTGCCCGAGATGACGAACAGGCCCTGGCCGGCGCTCTCGCCTGCGGCAACGACCGATTGGCTGAGCGCGCAGCTGATGGCGGTCGCGTAGCTGCGGGTTTCCTCGATGCGCACGTCGGTCAGCGGCCGCGATGCTGCGGTCGCGGCGTCTCCCGATGCACGCCACAGCGAGGTGTCGCGATGCAGCGCCGACCACGTCGCCCAATTCTCCAGGTGCCAGTCCTGGATGCGGACTCCGTCCCGGCTGGCAACCGGCGTCGCGCCGGTGGCCGGAATGTCGATGACGACGGTGGTCCCGCCGACGACGTCGATCACATGCCCGCCTGCGCGCGAGAGATCGCGCAGGGAGTATGCGCGCGGCTCGCCTCCGACGATGATCGCGAAGACGCGCTCGTCATCGGGCAGGCGCGAGTCGCCGCTGCCCTGGATGCCGGCGACCTCGGCCGGCTCCGCCAGTGCCATCGCCGCTTCGATGGCGGCGGCTGCGTGAAGTTGTTCCTGATCGAAAGTGGCGGCGTGCGAAGGCGTCGAGCATGCGATCACACCCGTGATCGCGCCCCACCACATCCAATGCCTTCGTTCCTCCATGGCCGCGCATACTACTACAGAGGCGGCAGCAGCGGTTGGAGAAAATGCTTGTGCGTCAGCCGAGCAGCACGCCTTCGTGCGTGAGCAGCCAGCGCTTGCGGTCCAGCCCGCCGCCGTAACCGGTCAGGGATCCGTCGGAGCCGATGATGCGGTGACAGGGAAGGATGAGGGAAACCGGATTGCTGCCGTTGGCAAGCCCCACGGCGCGCACGGCAGCCGGATTGCCGATGCGGCGGGCGATGTCGGCGTAGGAGGCCGTGCGGCCAGCCTTGACCGAGCGCAGCGCACGCCACACCGCCCCCTGAAAGGGCGTTCCCTCCACATCCACCGGCAGCTCATCGAGCGCGTCGATGCGGCCGTCGAAGTACGCCTGCAGGCAGCGGCGGTGCTCGGTCAGACGCGCCGCCCGCAGCGGAAGGCCGGCGAAGCGCTTCTCGAGCCGTGCCTGGACGCGCCCCCAGTGCTCGCCGAGGGCCAGGCCGCAGACTCCGCCGTCGGTGACGGCGAACGTGATCCTTCCTATTGGCGAGGAGACCGAGTCGTAACGCAGCGTCGCTGTTTTCATGCTGCCCTCCTGCTGCGGGTGCGCGCGCCGGGCCGGCTGCGGCGAGCACGCCCATTGCTCGCGTCGGCCGTCGTCGAGAGCTCGCAACCATCGTGGCTCCATAAGTGGATCGCCGCGTACGCGCGCCATGGGCGCCAGGCGTGGGAGTGAGCCTCCAGTCGCGCGGCATTCATCTCCGGCAGCGCCTTTCGCATCGCGCGCAGCAGACCCAGATCGCCGTAGGGCATGGCGTCGGGATCGCCGAGGCCGCGCATCGCCACGTAACCTGCGGTCCACTGCCCGATCCCGCGCACCCGCAGCATCGCCTCGCATGCGTGGTGCGGGTCGCTCGTGTCATCGAGCGGCAGCTGCCCGCTGACAACGGCTCGCGCCAGCGCCTTCAGCGTCTCGATGCGCGCGCGCGGCATACCGATGTCGTCCAGGTCCGCCTCCGCCAACTGCTCGGCGGTCGGAAACACGCAGGCGGAATCGATGCCCTCGCGTTCGATTCGCGTCCCGAACCGCTGCGCCAGACGCGCCAGGATCGTGCGTGCGGCAGCGACGCTGATCTGCTGCCCGACCACTGCACGCACCGCCGCTTCGAACGGCTCCCACGTCACCGGAGCGCGAAGTCCCGGCCGCTGCTGGATGCGGCTGCGCAGGTGCGGATCGCGCCCGAGCACGGACGCGATGACATCGGGATCGGCATGACAGTCGAAGCTGCGAGCAAGACGCCGCGAGATCACCGCCAGCGCTGCGGGATCCTGGATGGCAAGCGTCGCCACCAGCTCGCGTCGTTCCTCATCGCAGCCGATCTCGATGCTGCCGACGACGTCGCCGGCGCGGACGGTGCGGCGATACGTGCCCGACTGAACGCTCTCGACGCCGGCGATGGCGCGCGCGCCGAGGAACGACAGCATCCACGGCCAGTCCATCGGCGGGCGATAGCCCAGGCGCAACGTCACCAGCGTGCTGGTGGGAGCGGCGACCTGCGCGAAGGCGGTGGCCGCCGCCTCGCCGCCACGCGGCGCGCGCCCGCGCAATGCGGCCGCCGAGCGCGCGCGCTTCGGCAATGCAATGCGCCGCAAGTGGCTCGGGGCATCTCCGAACGAAGCCTGCATCGCGGCGTTGAAGCGGCGGATGCTGCCGAACCCGGCAGCCAGTGCGATCGCGGCGATGGACAGATCCGTATCGTCGAGCAGGCGGCGCGCAAGGTGCAGCCGCCGCGTCAGCGCGATCTGGTTGGGCGCTGCTCCGAGGTGCTGCTCGAACAGCCTGCGCAGATGACGCTCGCTGACGCCGAGCCGGCCGGCGAGGTCGCCGACGCTCGCACCGTCGAGCGCGCCGGCATCGATGAGCCGCATCGCGCGTGCGACCGTTGCCGACGTTCCCTGCCACGCTGCCGAGCCGGGAGCGGTTTCGGGCCGGCAGCGCCGGCATGCGCGAAATCCCGCCTGCTCGGCGGCGGCCGCGCAGGGATAGAACACCACGTTCTCGAGCCTCGGCAGCCGCACGCGACAGACGGGCCGGCAATAGATGCCGGTGGTGCGCACGCCGATGAAAAAGCGGCCGTCGAAGCGCGCGTCGTGGCTGGTCATGGCGCGGTAGCAGCTCTGGCGATCCAGGGTCATGCCGCGGGTATAGCCTCCGCGCCGTGCCATGTCTGGTCGTTTTCGGACATCGTCATCGCCGCGGCGCGAGCGTGCCACGGGCGACGCGGCGGGCGTGGTCGGGGACGGGACCGGCGGCCCCGCTACTGCTGGAAGATCGCCGCCACCGCCAGAAGAATGCCGACGACGTAGGTGCCGATCGCACCCACGAACCGCAGCGGGTGCGCGTGCTCGAGCGACTGGCACACGATCATTCCGACTGCATGCATGTAGCGGAACACCACCGCCAGCACGAAGAGCCAGCGCGTCATGCCGGAGGCACCGCCGCTGGCGAGCGCAAAGATCAGAATGGCCAGAATCGGTGCGTACTCGCAGGCGTTGCAGTGGGCACGCACGAACTTGTGGAGCGGGTCGGTGGGATCGGTGCTGCAGCCGATCGAGACGTTCGAGGCCCGTCGCAGCATCGAGACGCGCAGTCCGAGCACGATGCACAACAAGCCGAGCAAGCCGATGCAGTTCATCGCCAGATTCATGGGACCTCCAGGACCGGCGCAAGAGTGGGGGGAGCCGGCCGGCGCATTATGCGGCGAAGCGGCGCCGGCGCCAGTGCCGGAACAAAATGTCTCGCCAGGCGCCGGCGGTGCGCTCGCAGGTCACTCCTGGCGATACGCCGCCGCGAGCAGCTGGACCGGATGCGCGACCCGCGTGGACAGCCCGGCCAGCGCCACGTGCCGCGCGATCTGCATCATGCAGCCGATGTTGCCGACGGCGATGACGTCCGCGCCTCGCTCGCGTGCGAGGCGCGCCTTGTTGCGGCCCAGCTCCTCGGCCAGCGCGGGCTGATCGAGATTGTAGCTGCCGGCGCTGCCGCAGCAGATCGCGTTCTCCCCGAGATCGACCGGCATGCGGCCGGTGGCCGCTTCGACGAGCAGCCGCGGCGGCCGTGCCACGCCGCGCGCATGCAGCAGATGGCAGGCGTCGTGATACGCGACGGTGCCGAGCTCGAGCGGGCGCGAGGGACGCTCGATGCCGATCTGCACGAGCACCTCGCTTACGTCGCGGCAGCGCAGGGCGAGCGATGCGGCCGTGGCGGCTGCGGCGGTGCCGGCGAGCACGTGCGCGTACTCGTGCATCATCGCGCCGCAGCCTGCCGCGGTGGTCACGACGAAATCCAGATCGCCGGCGGCGGCGAACGCTTCGGCATTGGCAGCGGCCAGGTCCCGCGCTTCCTGCGTGCGGCCCGAGTGCAGCGCCAGCGCGCCGCAGCAGCCCTGACCTTCGACGTCGACCACCTCGATGCCATTGCGCTGCAGCACCTCGACGGTGTCGCGGTTGAGCTCGGGCGCGAGCTGATCACCGACGCATCCGGTCAGCACGGCCACGCGCGCCTTGGCGCGCAGAGGCTGCGGCGTGCGGCTGCGGCGAAGTGGCGATACCGACGGATCGGCAGCCTCCTCGCTGCCTGCCGCCGGCAGCAGCCCGAGGCCGCGAATGCGCCGGCGCAGCGGCGCCAGGCCGATGCGGTCCATCGCATGAGCCGCGCGAATGCCCATGCTCACGAGTCGCGGACGGACATACATCTGCTGCGCGACGTTCTTGCGCAGCGCCTCCGCGCGCGAGCGCTGCGCAATCAGCAGCGGGCGGAACTCCTCGATGCGCCGGCCGAAGGAGACGCCGGAGGGACAGGCCGTTTCGCACGCCAGGCAGCCGAGGCAGCCCGACAGGTGCTGCGCAGCCTCGCCCTGCAGCTCGAGCTCGCCGCGACGCACCGACTCCATGATGTAGATGCGGCCGCGCGGCGAGTCGGCCTCGGTTCCGAGCACCCGATAGGTCGGGCACGTGTCCAGGCACAGCCCGCAGTGCACGCACGGCAGGCCGACGGCATCGAGCCGCGTCTCATCCGCCGGTTCGAAAAGCGGCGTGGCCCCACGCTCGAGCGAGGCCTCGCCCGCCGCTTTGCGCCCGCCGGCCGCGCCGCTCGTGACGCTGCACCCGCCCGACGCATCGGCCGTGGCACGGCGCTCGCCCGCCGCTTCGCCGTCGCCGCCGCGCTCGGCACCGTCGCCGGCCACCGAACCCTCCTCCTCGCGCAACGTTAAAGCCCTCCCACCAGGCGTCCCGGCGCGAGCACGCCGTCGGGATCGAAGCGGCGCTTGAGCTCGCGCATCAGATCGAGCGAAGCCGGCACCGGCGACCAGACATCCATGCCGCGCCTGGCCGCGGTCGGCGCTCGTTCGATGACGCGAGTGCCGGCGCCGGCGGTTGCACTCATCAACGCCGACAGCGCTGCCTCGCCGCCGGCGGGCACGTGAATTCGCGCGATGCCGTCGCCGAGATGCCCGCCGGCAAACACGGCGTGGCCGCGCGCGGCGGCGACGGCGTCCTGCACGAGCATCAGCAGCTCGGCCGGAGCGGTACCGACGCGGATCGTCACGCCGTCGCCGCCATCGACGTGGGCCGGGCTCAGCCATTCCTCGAGCGCTTGCGCCGGATCGCGCCGCGCCAGCTCGCAGACGCGATCGCCCTGATAGGCGACCTCGGCCTCGGTGCCCTCGATGCGAACCACCAGCGACCAGACGGCCGTGTCGGCGCCGGCGTCGACGGCGAAATCGAGCGCGGCCAGCGGCAGCGGGGACGCGACGAGGCGTGCCCGAGCGGCATCGAGCTCGGAGGCCGCGGCGTAATCGAACACCAGCGTGGCCGCGGCATCCGGCTGCGGGTGCGTGCGCAGCGTCATCTCCATCACGATGCCGAGCGAGCCGAGCGAGCCGGTGAACAGCCGCACGAGATCGTAGCCGGCGACGTTCTTGACCACGCGGCCGCCGGCGTGAACGGTGCGCCCCGCGCCGTCGATCACGGTCATGCCGAGCACGAGATCGCGCGGCGTGCCGAAGCCGTAACGCAGGCCGCCGGCGGCATTGGAGGCCACGATGCCGCCGAGCGTGGAGCGTTCGTCCACGGCGACGTCCACGCACAGGCGCTGGCCGGTTTTCGCCAGGTTGCGCTGCAGGCGAAGAAGCGAGACGCCGGCCTCGCAGGTCACCGTCATGTCCTCGGGATTCTGCTCGACGATGCGGCCGATGGCGGTGGTCGAAAGCTTGATGTCGAACGAGCGCGGCACGTTGCCCACGTGAAGGCGCGTTCCGCCGCCGCTGACGACGATGCCGAGCCGCTTCGCGCGCGCCTCCTCGACGGCGTTGCGCACCTGGTCCGGATCACGCGCCGTCACCACCGCCTGCGGAACAAGGCCGTCGAGGGCGTCGGTGCTGCGGCCTGGGCGAAGCTGCCCGGGACCGAGCGCGGCGAACGCACCCGTGTCCATCCGGACGTTCGGCCGCGCGGCTTCCGTGCGCGCCACGCTCATTGCCGGCCTCGATGCGGCAGTGGCGCCGTCGCGCGGCGGCCACGGAAAGGCGCGCGCGCGATCACCCGCCGCCTCGCGGTCGCGGCCGCACCACCTCGATGCATCCGCGATCGGTGGGAACGACCTTTTGCGGGTTGCACAGGCCGCGCGGATTGAATGCGTCGCGCACGTCGGCCATCGCCGCCATCGTCTCGGGACTGAAGGCGACGCCCATCAGCCCGAGCTTCTCCACGCCGATGCCATGCTCGCCGGTGATGGAGCCTCCCAGCTGCAGGCACGCCGACAGGATCTCGTTGCCGGCCTCGATGACTCGCTCGACTTCGCCGGGCTTGCTCTCGTCGTAGAGGATGAGCGGGTGGATGTTGCCGTCGCCGGCATGCATGAGATTGGCGATGCGCAGCCGGTAGCGCGAGGCGATCTCCGAGACGATCGCCACGATCTCGGGCAGGCGGCTGCGCGGCACCACGCCGTCCTGCGTGCAGTAGCTCGGCGTCAGACGGCCCATCGCTCCGAACGCGCGCTTGCGCGACTTCCACAGCAGCGCGCGCTCGGCGTCGTCGGCCGCGCGGCGCACTTCTTTGGCTCCATTCGCGACACACGCCGCGCTGACGCGCTCGGACAGCTCATCCAATCCCGCAGTCAGGCCGTCCAGCTCGATCAGCAGCACCGCGCCGGCATCGGTGGGAAAGCCGAAGTGGTATGCCGCCTCCACCGCCGCGATCACCAGATCGTCCATCATCTCGAGCGCTGCCGGCACGATGCCGGCAGCGATGATGGCGGAGACCGCGCGGCTGGCATCGGCCACGCTCGAGAACACCGCCAGCAGCGTCGTCACCGACTCGGGCTTCCGGAGCAGGCGAACGCGCGCCGCCGTGACCAGGCCGAGCGTGCCTTCGCTGCCGGTGACCAGACCGACCAGGTCATAGCCGGGCGCGTCGCCGCCGCGGTCCAGCCACACCATGCGACCGTCGGGCAGCACCAGCTCGAGCGCGAGCAGATGATTGACCGTCACGCCGTACTTGAGCGTGTGCGGGCCGCCCGAGTTCTCCGCCACGTTGCCGCCGATGGTGCACGCCGACTGGCTCGATGGGTCGGGCGCGTAGTAGTAGCCCTCGCCTTCCACCGCGCGCGTGACCTCCAGATTCACGACGCCTGCTTCCACTTCGGCGACGCAGTTGGCGAGGTCGATGCCGCGGATGCGCTTCATGCGGCTGGTGCCGATCATCACCGGCGCCTCCACGGGCAGGCATCCGCCGCTGACGCCGGTGCCGGCGCCGCGCGGCACGTAGGGAATTCCTGCTTCGGCGAGAAGGCGCACCACGCGCGCGGTCTGCTCCGCCGTCTCCGGAAGGACGACGAGCTGCGGCGCCGCCTTCTCGAGCGTGTATCCATCGCACTCGTAGACCTTGAGCGAGGCTCGGCCGTCGACGATGCCGCGCTCGCCGACGATGGCACGCAGTCTGGAGGCGATGTTCTTGTCGAGCGGCATCATCGGCTCCTATAGCGGGCCCAGCGGTGCGGCGGTAGCTGCGTGTCCGTTGGATTGCGCCTGCGACCACGCTACTGCTCGCGTATGACCCCTCCTCCTCCTCGTCTGCTCCTCGGTCCTGGACCTTCCATGGTCAATTCACGCGTGTACGCCGCGTTGTCGCGCCCGCTGGTCGGGCACCTGGACCCATACTTCCTGACCGTGCTCGATCAGGTGCAGGACGGCCTGCGCAGGATCTTCGGGACCAGCAACACGATGACCCTGCCGATCTCGGGAACGGGCTCGGCGGGCATGGAGGCGTGCTTTGCCAATCTCGTCGAGCAGGACGACGAGGTGGTGATCGGCGTCAATGGCGTGTTCGGCACGCGCATGGCCGAAGTGGCCACGCGCCTCGGCGCCCGCGTGGAGAGAGCCGAGGCGGAATGGGGGCGCATCGTCGAGCCCGACCAGATCGCCGCGGCGATCGGCCGCTGCAGCAATCCCAAGATCGTCGCCGTCGTCCACGCCGAGACATCCACCGGCGCGTGGCAGCCGCTGCACGAGATCAGCCGCCTGGCGCGCGCGGCCGGAGCGTTACTGCTGGTGGACTGCGTCACGTCGCTCGGCGGTTGCCCGGTCGAGATCGACGATCTGTGTATCGATGCCGCCTACAGCGGCACGCAAAAATGCCTGAGCTGCCCGCCGGGGCTGTCGCCGGTGACGCTGAGCGAGCGTGCGATGGAGGCGGTGCGCGCGCGCAAGAGCCGGCCGCGCAGCTGGTACCTCGATCTCGGCCTTATCGGCGCGTACTTCGGCGAGCAGCGTCTGTATCACCACACGGCGCCGGTCTCGATGGTCTATGCGCTGGCCGAGGCCGTGGCCATCGTGCTGGAGGAAGGGCTGGAGGATCGTTACGTCCGGCACGAGCGGAATCACCAGGCGCTGATGGCAGGGCTCGCGCGGCTCGGCCTGCAGGCGGCTGCGCAGGAAGGCCACCGCCTCTGGATGCTGAACAGCGTGCGTGTGCCCGAAGGCATCGCCGAGGCGGCCGTGCGAAAGCGGCTGCTGCTCGATCACGGAATCGAGATCGGCGCGGGCCTGGGGCCGCTCGCCGGAAAGACCTGGCGCATCGGGCTCATGGGCGAGTCGAGCCGGCCGGCCAATGTGCGACGCCTGCTGCTGGCCCTGGAGTCGGAGCTGAGGCGGGAGGGCATCGCTGCGCCCCCGGGTGAGGCTGTCGAAGCGGCCGACGCCGTCTACGCACAGGGTTAGCCCGCGGGCGGCTCGTTTGGCCGATCCGTTTTCGCCTCGGCCCCGGCCGCCGGCGCCGCAGGGGCTGGCACCTCGGGCCGCGTTTCGTACCACCCGTATTGCTGGCGCAGGGAGGCTGCGCCAATGTTCAAGAGCTTTCTCCATGCCAGCCTCGAATCGACACCGGTATGCGACGGCGATGCTTGCCGTGGCTACGGCCGCGCTCATTCGATGGCTGCTGACCCCTCTGCTGGGGTACGGTCTGCCCTACGTCACGTTCTACTTCGCAACCATTGCCGCCGCATGGGTCGGGGGCATCTATCCCGGTCTCTTGTCGGTCGCGCTTGGAGCCTTGCTCGGCGCCGCCTTCTTCACGGCTCCTGATTTCTCGTTCACTTCCACGGATCCCGCCAATCAGATCGAGGCCATCCGTCTGGTCGTCTTCATCCTGGCCGGTACCGTCATCAGTGTGCTCAGCGGCTGGCTGCACTCGTCCGTTCGCGCTGCCGAGCTGCGAGCGCAGGACGCGGAAGCGAGCCGGCAGCGGTTGCAGGAGGAAGTGGAGAACCGTCGTCGGGCCGAGCAGGAAGCGCGCGACCAGCGCGAGACGCTGCGTCTGGCCATCGCCAACGTCGACGACGGCGTCATCGCCACCGACACGCAAGGGCTCGTCACGCTGATCAATGGAGCGGCCGAGTCGCTGATCGGGCGAAAGGCCGCCGATGTGATCGGCAAGCCGGTGGAATCGATTTTTCTGACGGTCAACGAGACCACGCGCCGGCGCGCGGAGAATCCGGTGGTGCGGGCGCTGAGGGAAGGCGGGACCGTAACCGCCGGTGCCGACAACATTCTCGTTCGCAGGGACGGAAGCGAGCGCGCCATCGAGGAAAGCGCTTCGCCCATGCGTGATGGCAGCGGGCGCGTCACCGGCTGCCTCATGGTCTTCCGGGACATCACGGAGCGCCGCAAGCACGAGAGCATGATTCGTGAGGGCGAACGCAAGAAATCGCAGTTCCTGGCCACGCTGGCGCACGAGCTTCGCAACCCGCTGGCCCCGCTGTCGAATTCGCTCGAGGTCATGAAGCGTGCCGAGGGCGACATGGCGATGATGCGGCAGATTCACGCCACCATGGACCGGCAGGTTTCGCATCTGGTGCGCCTCGTGGACGATTTGATGGACACGAGCAGGATCAACCGCGGGCGGCTGCAGCTACGCAAGCGGGTAGTCGAAGTCTCCTCTGTCGTGCAGCAGGCGGTCGAGGCGTGCCGGCAGCTTGCCGAATGTTCGCAGATCGAGGTCGAGGTCGCTCTTCCCGACGAACAGATTCTTCTCGAAGGCGATCCCGTTCGACTGGTACAAATCTTCACCAATCTGCTAAACAACGCGTGCAAGTTCAGTCAGACGCGCGGGCGCATCTGGGTGAAAGCCGAGAAGCATGGCGATGACCAGGTCATCATCAGCGTCAGGGACGCGGGCGCCGGCATCGATCCGGAGATGCTCGATCAGGTCTTCGACATGTTCGTGCAGGCCGACAGCTCGCTCGAGCGGACCAAGCAAGGTCTCGGCATCGGATTGACGCTGGTGAAGCAGCTCGTCGAGATGCATGGTGGAAGCGTCGAGGCTCGCAGCGAAGGCATTGGAAGGGGCAGCGAGTTCCTCGTGCGACTGCCCGCATTGACGGGACGGAGCGAGCGCTCGTCATCGGAGGCCGTAGAGTCGATGGAACAGTCATCCAACAATGCACGCCGCCGCATCCTGATCGTCGACGACAATCAGGACTCCACGGAAAGCCTGGCGATGCTCCTCAAGCTGAAGGGCAACGAAACGCATACCGCGTTCGATGGCGTGCAGGCGGTGCAGACGGCCGAGGCCGTCCGCCCTGATCTGATCCTCATGGACATCGGTATGCCCAAGCTCAACGGCTACGACGCCGCCCGCCGCATCCGCCAGGAGCCGTGGGGGAAGAACCTGGTGCTCATCGCCCTGACGGGCTGGGGGCAGCAGGAGGATCTCGAGAAATCGCGTCAGGCCGGCTTCGACGGGCACCTCGTCAAACCGGTGGCACCGACCACGCTGATGGAGCTGCTCGCCACGCTGCCGAAGATCGGCGGCACGCATTCCTCGATCAGCTGATTCCTCACGGCCGCACCGTCCGCCGGTGCGGCGAAGCGCCGGACGAAACTCAGTCGATGAGCGCGAGTCCCCACGGCTTGCTGCCGGCGGGGATTCGGGCACTGACCTTTGCGCTGCCCACGTCGATGACCGACACGTCGTTGGAAGGTCCGTTGGCCGTGTAGATCGTGCTTCCGTCCGAGGAGACGGCGATGCCCCATGGCCTCTCGCCTGCTTCGACGCTCCCGATCACGGCGTTGGTGGCGACGTCGATGGTGACCACCGCCTTGCTGCGGCCGGTGGAGACGTGGACGCGGCGGCCGTCGCGCGAGGCCACGATGCCCATCGGCCGCATTCCCGGCTCGAGCGCGAGCACCTGCGCGGGACGATCCAGCCGCGTGTCGATGATCGCGACCGAGGCTCCGTTCTCCGCAGTTACGTACGCGCGCGTGCCGTCGGGCAGGAATGCGATCGAGCGCGGCCTGGGCGGCACCGCCACGGCCGCAACCACCGCCGCCGTCTGCGCGTCGATGGCCGTGACCTTGTTGTCCGCTTCGGCGGTGACGTAGACGTGGCGACCGTCGGGGCTGACGGCAACGCCCTCGGGCTCTTCGCCGACGGGCGCGCTGGCGATCACGCGCGCCGACTCCACATCGACGACGCTCAGCACGCCGGCATCTTCGTTGGCGACGTAGATGCGCGTGCCGTCGCGGCCGACCGCGACCTGCTCGGGGTCGGATCCGCCCGGCAGCACGCGAACGACCTCGAGCCGCGCGACGTCGACCACCGCAATTCCGTCGGCGCTCTTGTCCGGCGGTGGCAGCGCCTTCTCGTCCACGCCCGGAGGCGCGGCCGGCGACCCGCTCAGTGCCACGAACAGCCAGCGGCGGTCGGGGCTGACCGCGATTCCCCGCGGCCGCTTGCCGAGTGCGACACGTGCGACCTCTCTCCTGCTGGCCGTGTCGATGACCGACAGGTCACCCGACTCCTCGTTGGTGACGAACAGGCGCTGCGCCGGCGCCGCCGCAGGCAACGCCAGCAGCGCCGCCACCGCGATCCATGAAACGACGGTCATGCCGGAGCGTCCGCCGCGGCCTCAGACTTCGGGCGCAATCTGGCGCGCAAATCTCTCCATCAGGCCTTCGGAAGCCCGCGCCGAGAGCACGTAGTGCCGGACGCCCCACTCGCGCTTGCGCCGGCGCAGCTCGGTCACGCATTCCTCGACAGTGCCGATCAGCGTGATGGGCATGCGGCGGACCTCGGCCGCTTCCAGCCCGAACAGACCTCCCAGCATGCCAGCGAAGCCGTCGGCGTCCGAGGGCGAGTCCGTCACCATGGCCGTGAAGATCGTGGACGACAGCTCGATCGCGTCCGGATCGCGGCCGGCGGCGCGTGCCTCGGCGCGAAGGAACTCGGCACGCTCATGGAACGCCGCATCGGTCGTCTTGGCGACCTCCGCACGATCGATGGTGCCGGCCTTGCCCGTATCGACGCCGATGTTCACCATGTCGGCGTGGCGTGCGGCGATGCGAAGCAGGCCTTTGCCGCCTCCGCCGAGCATGACGGGCGGATGCGGCTTGCGGACCGGCTTGGGCACGTGGATGGCGTCTCGCAGATGATAGAACTCGCCGTCGACCGTCGCGCGCTCCTGCGTCCACAACGCCTTGATGGCGACGATGGACTCTTCGAGCATGCGCAGGCGCGGTTTCACGTCGGGAAACGGCGCTCCCATCATCTCGAACTCCGCTCGCGTCCAGCCCGAGCCGAGACCGAGGATCGCGCGGCCGCCGCTGATGTGGTCGAGCGTGGTGATGGCCTGCGCCATCGTGCCCGGGTGTCGGAACAGATTGCAGTGCACGAGCGCGCCGATGCGGGCGCTGCTGGTGACGGCGGCAAGCGCCCCCAGCATCGTCGTTGCCTCCCACGACGCCGTCTGGTCGTCGAGGCCCGCGCCGCCCTGGTGCTCGAGCGCCCAGTGATCGGGAAGGTAGATGGCGCTGTAGCCGAGCTCTTCGGCCTGGCGCGCCGTGGCCAGCATCTGCGAGGCAGGAAGTCCGACGAGGGAAATGCCGACGTCCATGCTGGTGCTCCGTATCGGGCAGGATGCGGCTACTTTGTCCGTCGAGTTCGCGGGGTCAACTTGCCGCGAATGGCGGCGCGCGTGCAAGACGCGCGGTGAAAGGATCGGCAACGATGCGCAGCGGCGGCGCTGCTCGCACGCTGGCACTGCTGGCAAGCCTCGCCTTCGGCTGCAGCCATTGCGCGAACGAGCGGCCGCCGTTCTCGGCCTCGTTTCACGCACGAGCGACGCCTGCCGCCACCGATGACGGCAGCATGCACGATCTGCTCGCGGCGGCACGCGCCACGCGTGCCAGGCTCCAAGCCGGTGGCGACGGATCCGCGCGCAACGCAGCGCTGGCGGCGCAGGCCGCCGCGGTGGAGCGCGCGGCCCGGCGCGGCCCGCAGCGGCTCGCGCGCTTCCTGCAGGATCGCTGCCGCTGGTTCGCGGCCGAGGAGCCGGCCAAGATCACCGCCTACTACGAGCCGCTCCTGCAGGCCCGCCGCCAGCGCGACGACCGCTTCCGTTATCCGCTCTACGCGATGCCCGGCACGGCGGTGCTGGCTGCGCTCGAGAGGCGGCTGGGACATCCGCCGCGGCGCGCCGACATCGACGGCGCCGACGCGCTCTCGGGGCTGGGGCTCGAGGTGGCGTGGCTGGACGACCCGGTCGCACGGTTTTTCCTGCACGTGCAGGGCTCCGGACGGTTGCAGCTCGAGGACGGCAGCGTGCTTCGTGCCGCCTACGCGGGAAACAACGGCGCCGGTTACCGCAGCGTCGGAAGCATCATGCTGGAGCGCGGGCTGCTGCAGCCCGGCAATGCCTCGGCGCCGGCGATGCGTGCGTGGCTGGCGGCGCATGCCGATGCGCGCGATGCGCTGCTGTTCGAGAACCCGCGCTACATCTTCTTCCGTCTGCTCGATCGCGACGGCGACGGGGCGCAGGGGCCGGTCGGCGCGTTCGGAGTGCCGCTGACACCGGAACGCTCGGTGGCCACCGATCCGGTCCACGTCGCCGGCGGCAATCTTCTCCACATCCGCTCGCGCAGGCCGCGCACCGGCGAGGACGGCACTCCGACCCGATGGGAAGCGTTCGAGCGCATCGTCTTCAGTCACGATGCTGGCGCGGCCATCCAGGGACCCTCGCGGGTGGACGTGTTCTGGGGAACGGGTGAGGCCGCAGGCACGGAGGCCGGGCACATGAACGAGAGCGGGCAGGTGCACGTGCTGCTCTGCGGCCGCGCGCGCAGGATGACGCCCAACTGACCGTCGCCACGGCTTGACAGCCGACCGACCGGTCGGTTAAACGTGACCGAACGGACGGTCGATGGCGCAGGCGGCACCCAGACAGCAGGAATCCCGGGACAAGATCCTCGACTGCGCCGAGCCGCTGTTCGCGCGGCGAGGCTTCGCCGGCATCGGCCTGGCCGAGGTCGCCGAGCAGGCGGGCCTGTCCAAGTCCTCGCTGTTTCACCACTTCGCCAGCAAGGCGCAGCTGTATGCGGCGGTCATGGCGCGCATCCTCGACCGCATCGAGGCCGACCTGGTCCGCGCGCTCGCCGATGGCGGCAGCCCCGTGCAGCGCCTCGAACGCTGGCTCGACGTGGTCAACGACGTGCTAGCGGCCCATCCGACGTACGCGCGTCTGCTGTTGCGCTCGCTGTTCGAGGACGACGAGCTCAACGGCGCGCTGCCCGAAGAGCAGGCGGTCAACGCGACGATCGAGCGCATCATCGCCGCCATCGACCGGCTGCTGCGCGAAGGCATAGAGGCTGGCGTGTTCCGGCCCGTCAACGTGCCGCACACCGTGCACAGCATCATCGGCATGATCGTATTCCACTTCGCGTCCGGCGAGCTCGGCGAGGAGCTGCTCGGAAGCGATCCGTTCTCCACCAGCGAGGTGCGCAGGCGCAAGACCGAGGTCAAGAACCTGCTGCGCCACGGGCTCGTCGTCCCGACGCTGAAGGTCGCGCCCAGCCACTGA
Source organism: Candidatus Limnocylindrales bacterium (assembly GCA_035626395.1). Lineage (NCBI taxonomy): Bacteria > Bacillati > Chloroflexota > Candidatus Limnocylindria > Candidatus Limnocylindrales > Candidatus Limnocylindrales bacterium. The sequence continues at coordinate 280,628 of DASPNR010000007.1, forward strand.
GGAGCTCCCATGGAAACCATTCTTTCCCATCGCCGTCGCAAGCTCGGGGACTTTGAAGTCGTCGATTTCGTGGACGAAGCCGAGATCTCCGCCCTGCGAAGCCAGATTGACGTCAGCGTGCCGCTCGAGCTGCACTGGACCTGGGACTACGGCAGCCAGGTCGAGGAGCTGCGGGCCCTGTACGAGCGCGGCAAGAAGGGCCAGTGGAACGCCGAGGAAGACATCGACTGGTCGATGCCTATGCCGCGCGATCAGTGGTTCATGGCCAAGGAGGGCGGCGCGCTGCTGCCTTCGGTGCTCCACTCGGCGGGTGCATCCGACGACGTCTGTCGCGAGGCCGCCTGGGACGAGTTCTCGCACCTGATCTCGCAGCTCCTGCACGGCGAGCAGGCCGCGCTGCAGCTGTGCGGCCAGCTGGTCAACACGTGCCCGACGATGGACCAGAAATGGTACGCCGGCTCGCAGGTCATCGACGAGGTCCGCCACGTCGAAGTCTTCGCCAAGTTCCTGCAGCGCAAGATGGGCGTGATCCATCCGATCGATCCGACGCTCAAGGTGCTGCTGGACAAGCTCCTGGCGGCGCCGACGTGGAAGACCAAGGTTCTCGGCATGCAGACGCTGTTCGAGGGCATGGCGGTGGGCATCATGGACCTGGTCAAGCGTTCGACGACCAGCCCGCTCGTCGCCGACATCATCACGCGCGTGCATCAGGACGAGGCCCGGCATGCGGCATTCGGCATCCTGTCGATGCGGCGGATCGTCAGGGAGTCGTCGACCGAAGAGATGGCCGAGATGGAGGACTTCGCCTTCAACGTGCTGGAGACGCTCAACGCGAACCAGCAGCTCGACATGCTGCACGTGTTCGGCCCCAAGTACGGCCTGGATCCCGACAGCACGGTGCAGATGATGCACTCCTACGACGGCTGGGGGTTCTTCAACAGCGAGCCGTTCATGCACACGGTGATCCCGAACCTGAAGCGGCTCGGCCTGATCACCGAGCGCACCGAGCACAAATACCGCGAACGCGGCATCATCCACGGCGACAAGCTCGACTTCGGACGCGACCCGCTGCCGCTGGCCAGCTGACGCGCAACGGCGACGGCACCAACGCTCAGCACGACGGGCGCGCAGGACGCGCCGCCGCGCTGGCGTGCCGGCGGCGCGCAAGGCACAACACCGCTGCGGCGGCCGCCGCTGAGCGGGAGGAATCGAATGTCTGGAGTTCTACAGCGCAGGGGCGTTGCCGCCGCCGAAGTCATCGCCGAGCTGGACGAGCGAGCAGCCGGCGACGCGGACTGGCGCACCGGCAAGATGCTGATGGGCCTGTACGATCCCGGGCCCGGGGCGCACGAGGTGGCGCTGGCCGCGTACACGCGCTTCCTCGCGCAGAACGCGCTGTACATCAACATGTACCCCAGCATCGCGCGCATGGAGCAGGAGGTGGTGGCATCCGTTGCCGACCTGCTGCGCAGCGATGGGGAGGTCGTCGGCAACATCACCAGCGGCGGGACCGAGAGCATCCTGATGGCGGTGAAGGCCTCGCGCGACTGGGCGCGCGCGAACCGGCCGCACATCACGCAGCCGCGGATCGTCGTGCCGATCACTGCCCATCCCGCCTTCCACAAGGCTGCGCATTACCTGGGGCTGCGCGTCGTCGTGACGCCGGTGGACACGACGGGTTTTCGCGCCGACCTGGAAGCGTTCGAGAAGGCGCTCGGCCCCGACGTCATTCTGGCCGTCGGCTCGGCGCCCAATTTCTCGCACGGCACGATCGATCCCATCGCGCGCATGGCGGCGGCGGCCCGTGAGCGCGGCGTGCTCTTCCACGTCGACGGCTGCGTCGGCGGCATCTACCTCTCGGTAATGCGTCGGATGGGCGAGAAGCTGCCCGACTTCGACTTCTCCGTCGAGGGCGTCACCTCGATCTCGGCGGACCTGCACAAGTACGGCTATTCGCCCAAGAACGCGTCGGTGGTCCTGTACCGCAACCGCGATCTGCGGCGTCATGCGATCTTCGTATGCTCGGGCACGACCGAGTATGCCGTCATCAATCCGACCGCGCAGAGCAGCCGCACCGGCGGCCCGGTCGCGGCGGCGTGGGCCATTCTCAAGCATCTGGGCGAAGAGGGCTTCCAGCAGATCGTGCGGGATTCGCAGGCCGCCACCATGCGCATGCTCGAAGGCATCGAGGAGATCGACGGCATCCACGTGCTCGGCGACCCGGAGATGTGCATGTTCACGCTGGCATCGGATGAGGTGAACATCTTCGAGGTCGACGACGAGATGCGCGAGCGCGGGTGGCGCCTGCTGCCCCAGTTCGCATGCGGCGGCGGGCCCGCCAACCTCCACGTCGGCATCAGCCACGGGAACGTGCCGCACACCGAGCAGTTCCTGACCGACCTTGCCGATGTCGTCGGGAATCTCCGGCGCAGCGGGTCGTCGCTGGACCGCAGCGAGCTGGCGGCGGCAGTGGCCGAGGTCAGGGACGCGCCGCTCGAGGCGATCCTCATGCGCATCGCCCCACTGGCCGGCCTGAGCGGCCCGGACCTGCCGCGGCGGATGGCCGCCCTCAACACGATGCTCGATCTGCTTCCCGCTGCCCGCCGCGACGAGCTGCTGACGGCCTACGTGAACATGACCACCTGAGCTGGCACGACCGCGCCCGCAGCCGCGGCAATGGCCTGCGCCGGTGCGTGCGTGTTATAGCCTTCCAACCGTCCGCGACGAGGCGCTCATGCGACCGATGCGACATCTCCTCCGCGCAACGACACCGGCGGCTCTGACGGCCGCTGCGCTCGTCTTCTCCGTCGCCGCCGCCCGGGCCGAACTGCGAGGCGAGGAAGTCGGCATGGTGCGCCAGCTGCCTGCCACGCCGGCCCCGCACTGGTTCTGGATCAGCGACATCCTCCTGCATCGCACGGCACTCTTCGACGGCGACAGCGGACAGCTCCTCGGCACCATCAGCTCGGGCACGGCCGGCATCGGCTTCGTCATCTTTCCGCTGTTCGGCCACCGGCGCGGCGAGATCTATCTCGCCGAGACGTACTGGTCGCGGGGCGTGCGCGGCGACCGCACCGACGTCGTGACCGTCTACGACGCGCGCACGCTGCTGCCGAAGGCGGAGATACCGATCCCGCCCAAGCGCGGAGAGTACTTTCCCGGCAACGCCTCCAACGCCCTCAGCGACGACGAGCGCTTCATGGCCGTGCTCAACATCACGCCGGCAACCTCCGTCAGCATCGTCGACCTGGAGCAGCGCAAGCACACGGTGGAGATCGATACGCCCGGCTGCAGCCTGCTGTTCTCGGCCGGCCCGCGGCGCTTCTTCCTGCTGTGCGCCGACGGCGGCGCGATGGTGATCCACCTCGACGAGCAGGGCGGCGAGGCGGGCATCGAGCGCACCGAGCGCGTCTTCGATGCGCAGAAGGATCCGCTGACGGAGAAGGCCGTGCGCCGCGGCAACGAATGGATCTTCGTCTCCTACGACGGCGTCATCCACACCGTCAACGTCGGCGGCGGCAAGCTCCAGTTCGGCAATCCGTGGCCGCTGCTCGGCGACGCCGACCGCGAGGAGTCCTGGCGGATCGGCGGCCTGCAGCATCTGGCCGTGCACGGTGCCTCGGGCCGTCTGTTCGCGCTCATGCACCAGGGCCCGCGCGACACCCATAAGGACCCCGGCACCGAGGTCTGGGTCTACGACATGGCCACGCAGCGGCGCACGGCGCGCCTGGAGCTGCCGAGCCCGCTGGTCACCTTCGTGGCCGAGCAGTCCAAGCTCGGCCACGAGAGCACGATCGACCGTTTCACACGCTGGCTGCTCGGCGCCGCCTTGCCGAACCCCGGCATCGAGCGGATCCTGGTGACGCAGGACGAGGACCCTGTCCTCATCGTCTCCAGCGGCTATCCACCCACCATCAGCGTGCTCGATGCCGATACCGGCGAGCTGCGGCGCGAGATCTCCGAGCCGGGCATCGGCTTCAGCCTGCTGTTCGCTCCGTGAAGCGGTGATGGACGTCGCGATTGTCATTGCGCTGCGTCTTGCGCTGGCGGTGCTGCTGGCGGCCGCCGCGTTGCACAAGCTGCGCGACGTGGCGCGCTTTCGCCTGACGCTGCAGTCCTACGACGTGCTGCCGGCACCCTTCCTGAACGTTGCCGCCTGGCTGCTCCTTGCCGCCGAGGCCGCTGCTGCCGCGTGGCTGATGTCCGGCCTCGCCGCCGGCGCCGCAGGAGCCGCCGTTGCCGCCTTGATGCTCACGTACGCCGTCGCCATCGCGATCAACCTCCGGCGCGGCCGAACCGACATCGACTGCGGGTGCGCCGGCCCGGCTGCGCGCATTCCGCTCAGCGCGGCGCTCGTCGTGCGGAACATCCTGGTTGCCGCCGGCGCGCTGCTGCTTGCGCTGCCCGTAGCAGCGCGGCCGCTTCACTGGATCGATGCGCTGACGGTGAGCGGCGCCCTGGCAGCGCTGTGCGCCTGCTGGCTCGCCAGCGAGCGCATGCTCGCGCTGGCGCCGGCGCTCTCGCGCCTGAGGCACGCATGACCTCGGCGCTCGTCGCATCGGTCGTCGTCCTGTGGGTCGCCGTGCTGGTGCTGGCTGCGGTGGTGTTCGCGCTGGCGCGGCAGATCGGAGTCCTCTACGAGCGCGTCGCGCCGGCAGGCGCCCTGGTCATCGGCAAGGGCCCGGTGGTGGGCGAGGAGTCGCCGGTCGTGCGAGTGCTGCGCCTGGACGGCGCCACCGAGATGCTCGGCGGCGCCAGCCCCGACGGACGCAGCACGCTGGTGTTCTTCCTTTCGCCGACGTGTCCCGTGTGCAAGGCGCTGCTGCCGTCGCTGCGGTCGATCGCGCGCGCGGAGTCTTCCTGGCTGCGCGTGGTGCTGGCCAGCGACGGCCCGCGTGACGAGCACGCCTCGTTCGTGGCGCGCGAGAGGCTCGGCGACTTTCCCTACGTCCTCTCGGCGCAGCTCGGCCTGACGCATCAGGTGTCGAAGCTGCCGTACGCCATCCTTCTCGACGGCGCCGGCGTGCTGCGCGCGCGCGGCCTCGTCAACACGCGCGAGCATCTGGAGAGCCTGTTCGAGGCGAGCGAGCAGGGCGTGGCGACGATTCAGGAGCTGCTGCGGCGCGAGCGAGAAACGGTTAAGGTGGCATGACATGAGCACGGACCGACGCTGGATCGATTCACTGGTCGAGGGCGCCTCGCGACAGCTGGCCAGGCGCACGTCGCGACGCAGCTTTCTGGCCCGCCTGGGCGGCGTGCTCGTGGGCGGCGCTGCGTTCCCGCTGCTGCCGGTCGAGCGTGCGGCCGCCGAAGAGCCGCGCGCGCCCGCGCCCGACGAGAGCAGGCTCGAGGGGGAGGTCGGCGATCCTTCGAACTGCGACTACTGGCGCTACTGCGGAATCCACGGCTACCTGTGCCAGTGCTGCGGCGGCTCGCCCAATACGTGCCCGCCGGGAACGGAGATGTCGCCGGTGACCTGGATCGGCACCTGCCGCAATCCGGGCGACGGAAAGGAATACGTCATCTCCTACAACGACTGCTGCGGCGCATCGCTGTGCGGACGCTGCCTGTGCACCCACACCGACGGCGAGCAGCCTGTCTATCAGACGTTTCGCAACAACGACCTTCTTTGGTGCTTCGACACCAAGAGCCGCGCGGTGCACTGCAGCGTGGCCGTGGTGGCCGGCCTTGCGACCAAACCGAGCTGAGAGCGCGCTCGACGCCGCCATGGGGGCGCCGGTGAACAGCCGCGCCGCCCCCTGCACGGCAAGCCTGGGCGGCGTCCGTCCGGCCAGCCAGGCCGCCGCGGCCTGCACGGCGGGCCTGCGCGGCGTCCGTCCGGCCGGCCAGGCCGCCGCGGCCTGCACGGCGGGCCTGCGCAGCGTCCGGCCGTCGGTGCGCGCCGCGGCGGCGTGCGTGCTGGCGGCGGCCGCGCTGGCCGTGTCGGAGGCGGCTCCGGCGCACGCGCAGCGTGTGACGCTGGCGCCTGCGTCGGTGCGCGACGTGTGGGCGCAGCCGAGCGACATCGGCCTGGGCACCGCCGGCGATGCCGAGCTCGACTACGTTCTCCACTGCCAGGGCTGCCATCGCGCCGACGGCGGCGGCACGCCCGGGGCCGTCCCGCAGCTTGCCGACCACGTCGCGGTGTTTCTGCGATCGGCGGCGGGGCGCGAGTACCTCGCGCGCGTGCCCGGCGTGGCCATGTCCACGCTGGATGATGCGGCGCTGGCGGCGTTGCTGAACTGGCTCGTGGTGCGCTTCGATCCGCGTGGCGTTCCCGCCGGCTTCGTTCCGTACACCGCCGCCGAGGTGGCGCGGCTGCGGCAAAGCCCGCTCGTGCGCGTCACCGAAACACGTGCCGCGCTGCTTCGCGACGATCGACCGAATCCGTAGTCAGGCTGCCGCGCGCCGGCTCAGTCCATCATCGAGGTGCGGATTTCCTTGCCGGCAAGCGGCAGCTCGACCACGAGGCCGTCGCGCGCCAGCTCGACGCCTTCGCTGCGAGCGTCGGCCACGCCGCGCAGGAAGATCGTCTCGGGCACGCCGTGCGGCGGCGGCGGCGTCAGGTGATAGAGCACCAGCAGACGCACGGCGGCGTCATTGGCGACGTGCGCCGCCTCCACCGGGCTGGTGTGGTAGTCGGGAATGTCGCCGAAGACCTTGGCAAGCCGCGGCGCGCCCAGATCGGCCGAGGCCTGCCGCAGGATGTCGACCATGAAGTTGGCCTGCGCTTCGTGCGCGAGAACGTCCGCCTCGCGCGCCACGTCGATGAGATTGTCGTTGCGGATGGTGTCGCCGCTGACGACGAGCGAGCGGCCCCGGTAGTCGAAGCGATAGCCGACGGCAGGCCGGATGGGCTCGTGGGCGACGTTGAACGCCGTGACGCGAAGATCGCCGTCCTCCAGCACCACGCTGCGCCAGCGCGGGTCGTCGCCGGCCTGGAAACGCACCTCCTGCATCCGCCCGCGCGCCGGCGGCATGAAGTCGGCGCCGTGATGTGCGGCGCGGTAGCCGATGTCGAGCGCGTAGGCTTCGTTGAAGCCGGCGACTACGCGCTCGACGCCCTGCGGCCCGATGATGCGGAGAGGGTCGGCGCGGCCCGCCACCCACGTCTGCAGGTTCACCTCGCCCAGCTCGCCGATGTGGTCCGAGTGAAAGTGCGTCAGGAACACGCCGCCGACGCGCTCGCCGGGGATGCGCCACATCGCCATGTTCTCCCAGGAGCCGGGGCCGGCATCGACGAGATAGAAGCGGCCGCCGGCGATGACGGCGATGCACGGACCGCCGCGTTCGCGGCTGGGAAGCGGCGAGGCGCTGCCGCACACGATCATGCGCAACGCATCGTCGGCGAAGAGATGTTCCACCGGCCGTGCGATCTGCGCGCGCGCCATGCGCTCGATGAGCCGGTCCTGCATGGCCGGCGAGCGCAACGCCACGACCACCATCACTGCGAGACAGACCAGCACGGCGGCAAGCACGAGAAGCGCCCGTTTCATGATGATTCCCCTCTCGACCGGCCCGGCTCGCGCGACCGCTCACCAGGCCACGTAACCACCATCGACCGGAACCGTCGCACCGGTGACGTACGTCGTTGCCGGTGCAGCCAGGAAGATGCACGCCGTTCGCAGCTCGCCCGTGCGGCCGATGCGGCCCATCGGATTGGCCGAGGCCATGCGTTCCTCGATGCCGCCGCGCTCCAGGCTCTCGTGCGTCATCTCGCTCGGAAACCACGCCGGCGCGATCGCATTGACGGTGATGCCGTCCTTCGCCCACTCGACCGCCAGCTGCCGCGTCAGGTTCTCGGCGCCGCCCTTGCTCGCCGCGTAGCTCGCCACGCGAAACAGCGAGCTGCCCAGCCGCGCGAAGATCGAGGTGATGTTGATGATGCGCCCGCCGCTGCCTGCTCGCCGCATCTGCTCGGCGGCCAGCAGGCTGCACTGGAACAGCGCGCTCAGATTGAGCGCCAGCGTGCGGTCCCAATCCTGCGGCCACTGCTTCTCGGCTTTTCCGGTCGGGGCGACTCCGGCATTGTTGACGAGCGCCCAGATCGGCCCGAGATCGTCGGCAACGCGGGCGAACGCCACCGGCACGGCATCGCGGTCGGTGAGATCGGCGTCGACCGCGATCGCCCTGTTGCCGTACCGGCGCGAAAGCTCTGCGGCGACCGCCGCCAGCCGCTCGCCTCGGCGGGCGAGCAAGGCGACATCGGCGCCTGCACAAGCCAGGGCGTCTGCCAGCTCGAGGCCGAGCCCGGCCGATGCGCCGGTGACCACGGCCACGCGGCCTTCCAAAGAGAAAAGGGCATCGAGCGATGACGGTGGAACAGGGATGGCATCGGCCACGGCGAGGCAACCTACCCGAGCGCGCGACGGGCCGCGAATGGCAGGGATGTCCCGGCAACTTGCACCTCCGGCAGGCGGCTGCGACAACGAAAGCCTCGCAGGCCTTCATGGCGGAGCCCTCCCAACAAATGTCTGCGCCGCGGCACGAGCGTCTTCGCGTCGGCAAGCTGTGGATCAACGTGACGGACTGGGGCGGCGCCGGTCCTGCGATCTTCTTCGCGCATCCCACGGGTTTCCTCGGCGCGGTGTGGAAGCCGATCCTGCATCGCCTGCAGGCACTCGACGTGCAGGCGCGCCTGATTACGTATGATCAGCGCGGTCACGGCCTGTCCTCCAAGCCCGACAACGACTACGACTGGGCCCGCTTCGTCGACGATACCGAGGCCGTCATGGACCAGCTCGGCCTCGAGCACGTGCTGGGCGTCGGGCATTCGGCCGGGGCCACGACGCTGGCCGGGGTGGCAGCCGCCAATGGTCGGCGGCTGCGGCGCCTGGTCATGATCGATCCCGTGCTGTTTCATCCCGAGCTGGTGCGGCTGATGGCCGAGGCGGGCGTCAATCCGATGTCGGCGCGGACGCGCACGCGCCGCACCGTCTGGCAATCGCGGGAAGAAATGTTCTGCTCGTTCCGGAAGCGCGAGCCCTACGACACCTGGACCGAGGAGGCGCTGCGCGCGTACGTGGAGGAGGGGACGTTCGAGCGGCCCGACGGTGAGATCGAGCTGCTGTGCCCGGCGCGCGTCGAAGGTCACATCTACGCGGCCGCCTCCGGCTTCGACGGCTACGGTGCTCTGGCGCGGCTGCGCATTCCGATCCTGCTGCTGCGCGGCCAGTCCAGCACCACGCTCGACGAAGAGCGGGCGCGGCGCGTGCTCGAGGTCGCGCCGCAGGCGCGGCTGGTGACCGTGCCCGGAACCACGCATTTCATTCCGATGGAGAAGCCGGCCGAGGTCGCGCGTCTGATCAAGGCCGAGTACGAAGCGAGGGGTTGAGACCGTGGAACGACACGACTCCGCTCCGTCCTTCGCGCAGCTGACCTTTGGCTGGGCCGTCCATTTCTACACCGCCTTCGGCGCGGTGCTCGGGTTCCTCGCGCTGTGGGCGGCGTTTCAGCAGGACTACACCGAGGTCTTCTGGCTGCTGGCGGTGGCTTTGCTGATCGATGCGACCGACGGGACGTTCGCGCGGCGCGCGCGCGTCAAACAGGTGGTGCCGTGGATCAACGGCGAGATGCTCGACAACATCGTCGACTATCTCACCTACGTCGTGGTGCCGGTGGCGATCTTCGTCCAGCCGGGAATCCTGCCGAATGGAACGCAGTCGCTCGCGCTCCTGGTGCTGCTGGCGAGCTGCTACGGCTTCTCTCGCACGGACGCCAAGGGCTTCGTCGAGCATTACTTCCAGGGTTTCCCGTCCTACTGGAACGTGGTGGCGTTCTATTACGTCATTCTGGAGACCCATCCGGCGTTCAACCTGGCGCTGCTGATGGTGTTCGTCGCGCTCGTGTTCGTGCCCATGCGCTGGCTGTACCCGAGCCGCATGGAACGCTTCCGCGCGCAGGCCCTGATCCTCGGCGCGGTCTGGGCAGTCATGGGGCTGATCCTGATCTGGCAGATGCCCGAGCCATCGAAGGCGCTCGGATGGATCTCACTCTTCTATCCGATCTACTACACGGTGATGTCGGTCCGATATCACTTCAGCTCCGAGTAGCGTTCGCGACGCCGGCCAAGACCAGGCAGGTCATTCCTCGGACATTCCGAAGAAGCGGCGGATGCTGCGCAGGATGGCGGCGTGGGTGGAGGCCGTCTTCTGTCCGACGGTGCCCAGGTCGGAGGTCGTGAGGCGTTCGGCGGTGTTGCGGGCGTGGCGCTCGACGACTTCGCTCAAGCCTTCCAGGATGCCGATGTCGGCCGACAGGATCGGTGCGAGCGCCTCCTTGTCGACGATCACCACCTCGATGTCGGTCTCGGCAATCACGGAGGCGCTGCGCGGTGCACCGGTCAGCAGGCTCATTTCGCCGAAGAACGCTCCGGCGTCGAGGACGTCGAGCACGGTCGGCGACAGGCCCGTTCCGGAACGCGCGGCGGCATCGGCCGGTGCATCGGCGATCACCTCCACGCGGGCCCTGCCGCTGCGCAGCACGAACAGCGAGTTGCCGAGGTCTCCCTGCTTCACCAGCACCTCGCCCGGTCCGTAACGGTGCAGCGTGGCGCCGTGGACCAGCTCCTGGATCTGCGCATCGTCGAGCGGCGAGAACAGGTCGAGCGGCCGCAGCACCTCGAAGATCTCGCGCTGGTGCCTGCGCGCGCGCTCGGCATCGTCGTCGGGTGCCAGCGTGCGCATCGTGATCTGCCGCAGCGGCACAGGAATGTGGATCTGGCAGCGGCGCAGCTCGTACCAGATGCGCGACAGCACGTCGTCCGTGATCTGGTTGACGCGCGCGAAGTCCATGATCCAGAAGCGCACGTCGTATTGAACCGCGAAGTCCCCGAACGACAGTACCAGCGCTTCGATCGGCGGCTCGGGCACCACACCGGTTGCCGCCGCCGCGGCACGCGTAAGCGCCTCCTTGACCGTTCCCGGCGGATGCTCGTAGCCGACGCCCACCGTCACGTGCAGCCGCTGCAACGGCGTGGGCCGCGTGAAATTGGAGATCTCGCTCTTGGCGACGATGGCGTTGGGGATGATGATGTCGTCGCTGTCGCGCGTTCGGATGCTGAGCGTGCGCCAGTTCAGCTGCGTGACGTAGCCTTCGCGACCGCCCACCATGACCCAGTCGCCCACGGTGAACGGCCGCTCCACCTGCAGGGCCAGCCCGGCGATCAGGTTGCCGAGGATGTCCTGCAGGGCCAGACCGATGATCGCCGACACCACCGTCGACGTGACCAGCAGCCCCGTCAGCGAAACGCCGAAGACGAACTTCAGCAGCAGGAGGCCGACTGCCAGCAATGCCAGCAGGTCGAACACGTCCACGAGCAGGCGCGGCACGAACACGCCGCGGCGGCGGTCGAGCAGGAACGTCCAAAGCAGCAGGTCGATGAGCTGAAGAACGGTGTCGGCGGCGAACAGGACGGCCAGGGCAAGCAGGATCTGGAGCGGCAGCGGCTGCTCGACGATTCCCGAGCCCGCGAGCAGCGCGTAGGCGCAGCCGGTCCAAGTGGCGAGGACCGCCGAGAAACGCAGCCTCCCCACGGGCCCGAAGCGTCGCAGCGCGCGCGCCATCAGGCCGACGACGAGGCCGAGAGCGAACGCGAGCGCAGCGCGGAGCAGGAGATCGCTGTTCATGTGCAGGAGGGCCTGCCGCAGCCGGCACGGCCGTCTCCAAAGTAGGCCGGGCGCTACGCGGGAGGAAGGGACATTGCCCGTCGGACTGCGGGTCGAGGCCGCTCGTCGCAAGGCTCCGCAAGGCCATCGCCTACGCCGGCGCCCGTGGCGGCGGCCGCCTTGTGAAGGATCGGCGTCCGGTTTACGGGCGTTGCCGAACGCGGCATCGCCGGGCTCGCAGGGGACGCTGCGTGCGAGTCGAGCCGCGCCGCGAAAAGGAGCATCGTCATGTGTCGTCTGGACGGAAAGGTTGCACTGATCACTGGCGGCGTATCGGGCATCGGCCTGGCGGCCGCGCGCGAGTTCGCCGCCTCCGGCGCGCGCATCGCCATCGGCGACGTGGCCGACGGGGCGGCGGTCGCCAGCGAGCTCGATGCGCTGTTCATCCGCACCGACGTCACCGACGCCGACGCGGTGGAGGCGATGGTGGCGGCCGTGGTCGAACGCTACGGCCGCATCGACGTTCTCTTCAACAACGCGGGCATCGAGCGGCACGGGCCGCTCGCGGCGATGGATCCGGCCGAGCACCGCAAGGTCATCGACATCGACCTCAACGGCGTCTTCTACTGCCTGCAGTCCAGCATTCGGGCGATGGTCAACAATCCGGGGCCGATGCGCGGTTCGATCATCAATACGGCCTCGGTGGCCGGCCTGGCCGGCGCGCCCGGCCTCTCCAGCTACAACGCGGCCAAGGGCGGCGTGGTCCTTCTGACCAAGAACGCGGCGCTCGAGTATGCGGCCTTCGGGATACGCGTGAACGCCGTCTGCCCCGGCATCATTCGTACCCCCATGGCTGGGGATTTCTTCACGGGCGATGATGCGCAGAGCTCGCTGGAACGGCTGGCCGCGCGCGCTCATCCGCTCGGCCGCATCGGCGAGCCCTCCGACGTAGCCAAGCTGGTGACGTTCCTTGCCAGCGACGACGCCTCGTTCATCACCGGCACGGCCATTCCCATCGACGGCGGCATGACGGCCGGTTTCCCGGTTCGGTCGCCCGAGGAGATGTTCTAAAAGGGACACGGGCGCCCGTCAGCGCCGGGAGAAGGGGAACATTCGTGAGCGAGCGGGTTCAGGTGGTCGGCAGCTTCCTGTCGCCGTACGTGCGCAAGGTTCTGGTGTGCCTGCACATCAAGGGGATTCCCTTCGAGATCGACCCTATCGTTCCCTTTCTTGGCGACGACCGCTTCTCGCAGCTCAGCCCGTTGCGGCGCATTCCGGTCTTCATCGACGACTGGGTGACGCTGTGCGACTCCTCGGTGATCTGCCAGTATCTCGAAGACCGCTACCCGCGCCCGTCGCTGTACCCGCTCGACCTCGCCGACCGCGCGCACGCGCGATGGCTCGAGGAGTTCGCCGATACGCGCATGGGCGAGGTTTTCATCTGGCGGCTGTTCAACCAGGTGGCAATCCGCCGTGCCGTGTGGGGCGAGGACCCGGACATGAGCGTCCTGTCCAAGACGCTCAACGAGGAGATCCCGACCGTACTGGACTATCTCGAGTACGAGGTTCCGGACCAGGGCTTTCTCTACGGCAACATCTGCGTGGGCGACATCGCCATCGCCAGCTTCTTCCGCAACGCCGCCTTCGCTCGATTCACCGTCGATGCATCGCGCTGGCCGCGCACTGCGGCCTACGTCACGCGCGTCCTCTCCACCGACGGCTTCACGCGCCTGCAGCCTTACGAGGAGCGCTGCGCCAGGACGCCGATCGCGCAGCATCGTGCCGCGCTGGCCGAGATGGGCGCGCCCTTGATGAAGGACACCTACGGCACCTCCACGCCGCGGCGCGGAATCATGACGATCTGACCGCGGCGTCTGCGTGCGGCGACGCCTTTCCCAGCAGTCGCCCTGCAACGCTACGCGCAGTGGCGCTGGCCCGGTCAAACGACGGCGCTGCGGCGACACGGGCATCGCCGGCGGCCGCGAAGATTTCGCGACTCGACTGAGGAGATCTTGAGAGGCACGAGGTGCGCGTGCGGCGTCCGCAGCCGCAGACACCGCACGCGCGAGGATCGAGTGGACGTCAGCCGCTGCTAGCGGCGGTTTCCCTGACGGCCGCCGCCGATGGTGCCTTCTTCCTCTTCGAGATCGGCTTCCTCTTCATCGAGGCGCTCTTCGAGCTCTTCGTCATCCAGCGACCCCTGCTGCGTGGACTGCTGAGTCTGCTGGCGGCCCATTCCGCCCTGGCCTTCCTGCTGGTTCTGCTGGCGGCCCTGTCCCTGCTGGCCTTGCTGACGCTGTCCCTGCTGTCCGCCTTGCTGCTGCTGCTGCTGTCCCTGCTGCCCCTGCTGGCGCTGCTGACCTTGCTGACCCTGCTGGTTCTGCTGACCTTGCTGACCCTGCTGGTTCTGCTGACGCTGCTGGCCCTGATGGGTCTGCTGTCCTTGATCGCCCTGCTGCTTGTTCCTGTCGGTCATGGTCAAACTCCTAGGGTTGGGGAGGCGAAAAGCCTCGGGTTCTCGCGTGCAGTGGCGATGCTACCGCCGTTCGGCCGTCGCATCGCGGGCTGCAAAACAGAAAGTGCGCGGCAGGGTCGAAATCGAGCGTCGCTGCCCGCAACGGGGAGCAAAGCGCCACCCGCGTGCGGGCAACTGCCCGCGCAACGCGCAGCGGCCAGCGCAACGCCTGCGTGTTCCGCGAACGCGGCAGGCTGGGGGAAACCGCCGCGTCACGCTTTCGCGCGACGCGCAGTGCGGCGGGCGGCGCGGCCGTGCGTCTTCGAGGCACGAGAAGCGGGCGACGTGCGAGACGTGGCGGACGCTCGCGTCGGACGAGGCGTGCGGCCGCGGCAGCGGCGCAGAAACCGCAGCGTTTCGAGCTCGTCGGGTGCCATCCCCGTACGCGGCCGCTTGACCGGCGCGATTGCCGGCACCTCGCCGTCGCCTTTGCCGTTGCCGGAGGCGGAGAGCTCTCCCGAAGCGAAGCGCTCCAGAACCAACGGGTGAATGTAGCACTTGCGGCAGACAGCGACGGTGTTGCCGAGCTTTTCGGCGACCTGCTCCACCGCACGCAGGACCAGCTTCTTCGCCGCGCGCTCGGTGCTGGCGCTCGGGCACTTGCGCAGCAGCGACATTGCCAGGACGGTGCCGGCCCAGGTGCGAAAGTCGCGCGCGGTGAACTCGCCGCCGCTGATCTCTCGCAGATACTCGTTGACGTCGCCCGAATGGACGTCGTGGATGTTGCCGTCCTCGTCGTAATAGCCGAACAGGTCCTGACCCGGAATGTCCTGGCATTTGCGCACCACACGGGCCACGCGCGGATCCTCCACGGCGATGTCGTGGCGCTTGCCGCTCTTGCCGCGAAATTGGAACCGGATAGTCGAGGCCTTCACGGACGCGTGGCGGTTCTTCATCGTCGTCAGGCCATAGGAGTTGTTGGTGCGGGCATACTCCTCGTTGCCGATGCGGATGAACGTCAGGTCCATCAGGCGTATGACCGTGGCCAGCACGCGTTCCCGCTCCATTCCTCTGCCCGCGAGGTCGCGCGTGACGCGGCGGCGGATGGCCGGTAGCGCCTTGGCGAAATCCAGCATGCGGTCGTATTTGGTCGCGTCGCGCACCTGGCGCCAGCGTGGATGGTAGCGGTGCTGCTTGCGGCCGCGCGCGTCGCGGCCGGTGGCCTGGACGTGCCCGTTCTCGTCAGGGCAGATCCAGACGTCGGTCCATGCAGGTGGAATGGCGAGCGAGCGAATGCGCGCAAGGGTGCGGCCGTCGCGGACGGGCTTGCCGCTGCCGTTGACGTAGCGGAAGGTTTTGCCTGCCTTGACGCGGCGGATCCCCGGCCCATCGTCGCTGACGTAGCGAAGGCCCACTGCGCGCGCCGACTCGGGGGGCGGGGGAACGGCTCCCATGGTGTTGCCGCCATTGCGCATGCGATTCCGGAGCACGGCGGCTCTGCCTGCCAGGCCGGGCCACTGTTATAGGTTCTAACATGGAAGCGGCGAGGGTTGGGACCAGCGGATGGATCTACAAGAGCTGGGCGCAGACGTTCTACCCACCCGACGTCGGCAAGACCGGCCACCTCGAGCACTACGCGCGCCGCTTCGACACCGTCGAGATCAATGCGAGCTTCTACCGCCTGCCGCCGGCCGAGACGGCGCGCGCGTGGTCGAAGAAGGTTCCGCGCGACTTCGTGTTCGCGCTCAAGGGCAGCCGCTTCATCACCCACATGAAGAAGCTGGCGGTGGATGGCAGGTCGATCGAGATCTTCTTCGAGCGTGCGCGAATGCTGGGCCGCAAGCTCGGGCCCATTCTGTGGCAGCTCCCGCCCCAGCTCGGTTACGACCCCGAGCGCCTCGAGCGGTTCCTGAAGACGGTCCCGCGACGCCATTCGCACGCCGTCGAGTTCCGCCATCCCTCCTGGTACGACCACGAGACGACGTTCGACATCCTGCGCGAGCGCCGCGCCGCTCACGTCTGCGTCAGCTCGCTCGGCATGGCGCGCAATCTTGCCGTGACGGCGGACTTCACCTACGTCCGCTTTCACGGGCTCGACGGCGGCGCAGCGCACGACTACACGCGTCGCGAGCTGCGGCCGTGGGCCGATCACTGCCGGCGCTGTCTGGAGACCGGCGTGGCCGTCTATGCGTACTTCAACAACGACGCCAACACGCGCGCGCCGAAGAATGCCGACACGTTCCGCGAAATGATCGGGGTCGTCACGCCGGCGGCGCGGGCAGCGTCACGGTGAACTCACTGCCCTGACCGATGCCGCCGCTGGCGGCCGCGACACTGCCGCCGTGCAGCTCCACCAGAGTCCGCACCAGCGTCAGCCCGATGCCGAGGCCGCCTTGCGATCGTTCCAGCGACCTGTCGCCCTGCGTGAAAAGGTCGAAGATCGTCGGCAGCAGCTCGGGGGCGATGCCGATGCCGGTGTCGCGAACGCGAATCCGGATCTGTCCAGCCTCCGCGGTGATGCCCAGGGTGATGATGCCGCCGTCATCGGTGTACTTGGCTGCGTTGTTGAGGAGGTTCGCCAGGACCTGCTCCAGGCGCGCGGCGTCGGCGTCGACGGGGAGGGGGCCTTCGGGCACCGTGACCTCGAGACGGTGGCGGCGCGAAGAGAGCAGCGGCGAGCAGGTTTCCACCGCCCGCGCCACGACCGTCTGGAGATCCACGCGCTGCTTTCGCAAGGCGATGGTGCCGCGCGTGATGCGGGCGACGTCGAGCAGATCGTCGACCAGGCGGGTCATGTGCTCGAGCTGCCGCACGACGATCGCGCTCGCGCGGCGGATATCCTCGTCCGCGTGGCCGGCGAGGGAGACGATCTCCATGGCGTTTCGCATCGGCGCCAGTGGATTGCGCAGCTCGTGCGCGAGCATGGCCAGGAACTCGTCCTTGCGCCGATCGGCTTCGACCAGCGAGGCTTCGGCGCGCTTGCGCTGCAGGAACTGGCCGATCTGGCTGCCGATGGCCGAGAGCATGTTCAACACGTCGTCGTCGGTGGCGCGGACTTCGGGGCTGAAGAACTCGAGGGCGCCGCGTACGTCGGCGCCGAGCAGGATCGGAAACGCGAACGCGGCGTGCAGCCCGTCCGCGGTCGCGGCGGCGGCGCGCGGGAAGTTGTCGTCTCGCTGGATGTCCGCGGCCCATGCCGGTTGCCGAGAGGCCCACACGCGGCCGGGGAGACCTTTGCCGCGCGGCAGCACCAGCGCACGCGTCGCCGCCTCGAACTGCGGGATCTGCACGCCCGGCTGATGCCACACCTCCACGCAGCGCATGACGGCGGCGCGATCGTCGACGATCCACAGGTCGCCGACACACCAATCCAGACAGTCGCACAGCGCCTCGATCACCCGCGGGGCGGCAGCCCTCAGCGTGTCGGCTTCGGCGAGGATGGCCGTCACCGCATGCTGCGCGGCGACGCGCCGCTCGGAGCGCTTGCGCTCGGTGACATCGCGCAGGATGGCCAGGTGCCGGTGCGGAAGGTAGTTGGCCGTGGCGCGAAACTCGATTTCGCACGTGCTTCCGTCCGGCCGCTGCAGGCGCAGCTCCCCGGCCAGCTCGCCGTCGCGCAGCAGGCCGCGCCACATGCGCGCAAATTGCTCGTCGCTGCCGAGCGCGCCCGACCCGGCACCGATGCGCTTGCCGAGGACGTCGGCAAGCGGGACGCCGTTCATCGCGCATGCGGCGGGGTTCGCGTCGACATAGCGGCCCTCGTCGTCGAGGATCACTACGCCGTCGAGCGCGCGGCGGAACAGCTCGGCGAAGTGACGATCGGTCGCTATTTCTCCAGCTCCTCGCGGATCGTGTACATGAGCTGGCGCGCGTCGATGATGAAGACGTCGAGGTTGCGCCGGTGGTTGGCGAAGATTCCCGAGGGGCCGCCGTTCATCACGACGAGCGGCTTGATCCACGCGGCTTCACGCAGCGAGTGCGCGACGTGATCGAACAGCTCGAGCACCGCCTCGCGTCCCGCCAGCGACGTCTCGTACTCGCGCCGCAGCGCCACCGTCAGGTGGAACATGACGTGCGCGACGCCCTGCGCATGGTAGAAGTGATCGTCGGTCTGCAGGAAGCCCACGTCCTCGCGCAGAAGATTGGCGTGCGCATCGCCGAGCATGTCGGTCCAGGTCTGGAAGAGGCGGATCAGCTCGACGTTGCGGCGATTGATCGGCTTGGACGTCGGCGCCGGCGTCGCGAGGCCCGCGACGTAGCGCCGCAGCGACTCGACGCCGTCGCGGAAGCGCGACTCCGCCGACGGGAACCAGAACTTGTGCTCGTCGTTGCGCAGCCGCGTCTCCGCATCGACCAGGTTCTGGTCGTATTCGCTCGCGGAGACCTTGGTCAGATGATCGCGAAAGACGCGCGTGCTCTCGCGAACCGCCTGGATGATGCCGAGCTGACGGTTGGCGTTGTTGTCCGCCATCAGCGCCGGTCCCCACAGGATGAAGTCGTTGGGCCGCCAGCCCGTGGTGCTGTCGAGCTCGTGCTGGACCAGAGCCGCTACCGTCGACGCGAATGCCTCGCCGCCCACCATCGGACGGTCGGCCGGGAACTCGTTGTGGACGTGGAACGGAAGACGGTTGTGGCTTATCTGCGTGAAGTGCAGGAACAGCGGGGTCACCAGGAAGAGGAGTATCAGGATCGCGCCGGCTGCGGACTGAAGCATGGTGGCGAAGCGTACTGTGTGGCCGCGGAGGGTCCAACCGCGGCGCTCAGGAGGCCGGAAAGTCGCGAGCATCCTGTCCCCGCGTCAGCCTCGCCAGCGTCGTCTCGACCTGCGCCAGCTCGACCGGCTTCATCAGGTGGGCGTTGAACCCTGCGTCCGCGCTCTTTCGGCGGTCTTCCCCCTGGCCGTATCCGGTCACGGCAATGAGCGCGGTATCGGCGTGCTGGGGCTGCTTGCGCAGCCGTCGTGCGACCTCGTAGCCGTCCATGCCGGGAAGCCCGATATCGAGCAGGATCGCATCGGGATCGAAGCGTGCGGCGATGTGAAGGGCCGCCTCGCCGTCGTGTGCGGTGCGGACCTGATGGCCGGCCAGTCGAAGCAGGACCGCGAGGCTTTCGGCGGCATCGACGTTGTCGTCGACGATCAGCACCCGCCGCGCGGCGGCCGCCCTTTCGGCCTCGGTGCGCGGCATGGGAGCCATCGCGCCGTCCTCGCGCCGGATGGGAAGGCGCAGCTCGAAGACGCTGCCACGTCCGATGCCTTCGCTGCCGGCCTGGATCTGGCCGCCGTGCAGCTCGACCAGCCGCCGCACCAGAGT